>NZ_CP162102.1:930833-1241111 GCF_042466665.1 Peterkaempfera podocarpi | reverse complement strand
GCTGGGGGGTGGGTCGTTGGAGCAGTGTCCGAGCGGAAGCCCCCCGTGCCGCCGGATCGGTCCCCGCGTTCAGCCCCCCACACGCAGGGACCGACTCCGCGGGCGTCACCCGCCCGCCGTCCGTGACTGTGGTGCCGGGCTGTCACACCGGCCCGGGCCGCTCGACCGGGCCGGAGGCCCGGCTTCCGCTTCGGCGAGGAGCCACGGATCGGGCCGATCCGGCCGATGCGTGACGCGGCGCGAGGGCGGATCCCTGTTTGCCGAACGGGAGCCGGCAGCCGGGACACGTGGGCTCCCCCGTCGGCAGGCACCTCTCCGCGTCGGGTCACCCTGCGACCGGCCACCGGCCGGGGGATCCGCAGCCCAACGCTCAGGTGGCGCGGATCAGGTCGTGCGCCGCAGCCCGTACCGCGGTGTAGGCCTGCTCCAGTACCTCGGGGGAGGTTGTGATGTGGGGCAGGTCGTCCGGGGAGTGGAACTCGCGGAAGTTGCCCGCCAGGGAGAGCAGCGGGACGGACGGCCCGAGGATCTGGTTCCACACCGCGCCTTCACCGGGGAACTTGGCGGCCTGGCTGAACCGCGCCGTGGCGAGGTCGTCGGCGAGGCCGGGCACCGCGGCAAAGGCCGGATTGCTGGCAGCGCCCCGGGGGGCGAGTGCGAAACGCCCGTCGGGGCCGGGTGCGGCCGCGGCGAGGGCGGAGCCGAGGTGGAAGACCGCGCGCGGCCGGAGGTCGAACTCGTCGGCCAGGTAGGCGCGTACACCGTAGTTGTTGAGCTCATGGCCGGTGTTGCCGAGGAAGAACACCGGGTGTTCGCGGGAGAGCTCCACGGCCAGGGCGAGCGCCAGCGCGAGTCCGGTTCCGCGCTCGGCTGCGCAGGTGAACCATCCGCTCAGGGGTGTGGTGACCACGATGGGGTCGGAGACCGGCCTACGGGTGCCGAACCAGCCGGTCAGGCAGTACGTCCGCGCCGGACGGGTGCGTGCGCTGAAGTCGACGTCGGCTCCGTGGCGCTGGATCAGGTCCGCGACCTGTCCGGGGACGAGCAGTGTGGGGACACCGGTCTTCGCCGCGTCAGGGTCGCTGTTGTAGGCGACCAGCCCGTCGTACGCCGGATAGCTCGCGGTCGTGCTGGTCGTGGGCAGGACCGCAACCTTGGCTCCGGCCTGCGCGGCCTCCGCCACCGCCGCGAGTACGGCGGGGTCGCTGCCGTCCTTGCTGGTCCTCACGGGTCGTATGAAGTCTGCGCGGTCCCTCACCCGGCCGACACCCTCGTAGTACAGCGGGACGGTCGGCACGCTGACGTTCCCGACCCGGACCTGCGCCTGCCACTCGTAGTGCGGGTAGTCGTAGTGCCAGCGGCCGGTCACCGCGCCAAGACCTCGCAGCTCACCCTCCAGCCACCGGAGGGCGGCTGCCTCGTCACCGGTTCCGGTGCGGTGGTGCCAGGTGCTGTAGGCCTCGACCACGGAGTAGAGCGAGGCGCCGGTCCCGACGCGGCTGCCGGCGGCGCCGACCGGCCGGCGGCCGGTGTCGGCCTGAGCCGGGGTGGAGCCCAAGGCGGTGAGGCCGGCAACGGCGGCTCCGGCGGCTCCGGCGGCGAGCACGGTCCGGCGTGACGGCAGGTCAGGAAGGGCCGATCGATGGGAAGTCATTCGCTGCTCCAGAAAGTACGTGATCTCGTCCTACTGCGCCTCCGGCGCCCCGCGGTGAGGCCGGAGACCTCCATGGGTGGTCATCGCTCGCCCAGGGCCGGTCGACGAAGGGCCAACCGATGCGCCACGACGTCCACCCGGGTTGCCCGGTCGCCTGTGCGGCGCCGTCCACGGTTGAACCCCTGGCCTCGGGATTCACCCGCCGTCACCATGCGTCGGCCCACGTTGGCGTGGGCCGTGGCCCACGATGTGTGGTCGTCGGCCGTGCTGCCGCCGGCGTTCCGCACCACCGGGCGGATCACTATTCGATCACCCTCGTGAACGATGTTCCATGGATCGATGGGAGATGACATATGAATGACACAGGGCCGACATACCTGCTGTTCGGGCGGCACCGATGGGGGAGGCGACGAAAGGCGGCCGGACCTCTCGTCCCCGTCGCGACCCGGCCGGCGCCGGTGAAGGTCGGTCGGAGGGGGGCCACGCCGACCAGTGCCCGCTGCACTGTGACGTCATGGCCTTCGCCGGCGTCACCCCGTCGGCCGTGGCCGCTGAACCGTGGCCGCTGAACCGTGGCCGGCGATCGACGACGTCGCACGGCCCGGCGGCACTCGCTGACCGGCTGCCGACCCGAGGGCGCAGGGTTCCGGCGCCGGCGCTGGTCTGCTGGGAGTCCGCACGGGGCGGGGCTCGTAGGTGCTCGGCCAGGTGTTGTCGTACCCGCCGTGTAGCGTCCGGACCGGAGTCAGTTTCATGATCTGCGCTTGGCGGAGGAGCGGGGATGACGAGTACGGCGGGCGAGTCCGTGGTGGTGGTGTCCCGGCGCATCGGGGCTCCGGCGGGGGATATCTTTCGGATCTTGGCCGACCCCGGACGGCACCCGGACCTCGACGGCTCGGGGATGCTGCGAGGTGGCGTCTCCGACGCCGTGGTCTCCGGCGTCGGGGACGTCTTTGTGATGCGGATGCACTATGAGCGCTACGGCGACTACGAGATGAACAACCACATCGTCGAGTACGAGCCGGACCGCCGCATCGGCTGGGAGCCCAAACCCGGTCGCGGACACCCGGACGCCAGCGCGCCCGGGGCCGCGTGGGGCCACCGGTGGATCTTCGACCTGGTCCCGGACGCGCCCGGGGCGACGGTCGTGACCGAGACGTTCGACGGTTCGCGGATGCCGGAGGACAAACGCGCAGAAGTGGACAGCGGGCACGCCTGGTGGCGGACGCAGATGGCGAACACCCTGGAGCGCCTCGCCGCATTGTGCACCGCCCGGTGAACGCCGAACTCGACGCCCTCAAGCGCGCCCTGGACCGCCAGCGCGGACACGTCCTCGGGATCCTCGAAGGGCTCTCGGAGGAGGATCTGCGGCGGCCGGTGCTGCCCAGCGGCTGGAGCTGTCTGGCACTGCTGCGCCACCTCACGCTGGATGTCGAACGCTTCTGGTTCCCCGGGGTGATCGCGGGTGAGCCGGATGTGGCGGGACAGTTCGCGGCGGGCGCGGAGGCGCACTGGTACGTACCCGAGGGGATGAGCGCCGAGGAGGTCTTCACGGACTACCGGGCGGCCATCGCGCGGGCGGACGCGGTGCTTGTCGCCGCCGAGCCCGAACAGGAGCCCGCCCTCTGGCCCGTGGAGATCTGGCCGACCTGGCGGCTGCCTGACGTGCGGCACATCCTGATCCATGTGCTCACCGAAGTCGCCTGCCACAGCGGCCACTTGGACGCGGCACGCGAACTGCTCGACGGCACCACCTGGCTCGGCGGGAACCCCTACGCCGGGTAGTCACAGGAGCGGATGGAGGATCGCCGCCTTCTTCGGGCCGCGGCGGCGAGGGGAGTCCGGGCGGGCGCGTTGGTTTTGCGCAGGCGCAGAGAGGCGTGCCGGGCGCGGTGTGGTCGCGGTGGTGCGCTGACATGGAGGCCGTCCATGAAAGCCTCCGTGCGGTTGTTACCCCGCGCATGAACATCGCCCAGCAAGTCCGCCCGCGGCGTCAGACGGCAGGGGGGCCCTGGTGCTCCTTGCTCAGCAGAATGCCGCGTGGTCCAAAACCGGCCGCGGAGTAGAAACCGACCGCGTCCTCGTTCGGAGCGAAGATGCCGGCGTAGAGGATCGAGACTCCGCGGTCCACGGCGGCTCGCTGCGCTGCCGCGACCAAAGCCGCGCCCACACCCTGGCCGCGATGTCCGTCCAGGACCACGGTGTGGATGTCGGCCCCGCGACGGGGCACCAGGATCTGGTGCCCCGGTGGCTCTGCCAGCATCACCACCTCTGCCATCCCCACCACCTCGCCCGCCACCTCTGCGACCGGGATCAGCACCTTCGACCCGTCCGACACCACCTCCTCGAAGTACTTCCGTACGGCCTTGGCGTCAGGAACCCGGTAGATGTCGGGTGCGAGCTGGATGTGTCGTTCGGCGTTGGCGATGCGCAGACGGACCAGGGCGGGCACGTCCCTGAGTTCAGCGGTGCGGACCAAGATCGACATATGCCGAGCCTTCCACCGCGCCACCTCTGGTGGCAAGGCGCGCGCCTCGCCTCCCGACTCGCACACGAACTCAGGCGTGACCGCGCGGGGATGTGGCAATGCTGCTACGGCCGGTATGACCTGACGTTCTGTCGATCCATGGCCGGCGACGAGTTCCGTGCCCGCATCCGTGCAGTGCCCGCCAAGGGGCCGGCGACCACGCCGTCGGCTTCCGCTCGCGGCCTTCGGGGGCACCGGGCCCGGCGGTCGGTGCGTGGTTGCGGTGCGGTCGGATGCGGTCGCCAGTGGCCCCGAAGCGGCCCGCCGGCTGTGGGCCGCCCCCGAAGGGCCCGCCCATGCCGTCTTTCCCGAGCGCCCGCGTGCCACCGCCCGAACGCCTGCGTACCACCGCGCGGTACCGGACCGGCACCGGGCCGGGTACCGCCCGGGTCTGGCGGGCCGCATCCGGGCCATCTCCGCCTCCACGTGCATCCGGCTGAGAGGGGCCTGGTGAAGATTTCTGCCAGCTGGTAGAAATCTTCACCAGGTCCAGCGGATCAGGTCGGATCCGCATCGATCGGAGGGCGGGAACCGTTGGAGAGCATCACCAAGAACCGTCAGTCGCCGCAGACCCTGCGCGCGATGATCGCCCGCGCCTACGGCGCCGAGCAGGTCCCGGAACAGGGCGACGACTGGGTGAGCGAGCTGGGCCACGGATGGTTCAACGTGGCCTACCGCATCCGGCTGCGGGACGGCTCCCGGGTGGTGCTCAAGATAGCCCCGCCGCCGGCGGTCGAGGTGATGACGTACGAGCGCGGGGCGATGGCGATCGAACTGGCCGCCCTCCGGCTCATCGCCGAGCGGACCAAGGTGCCCGTGCCGGTCGTCGACTTCGCGGACCGGACCCACGAACTCTGCGACGCCGACTACTTCTTCATGCCGTACGTGGACGCGGACAACCTGGGGATCATCGGCGCCTCCCTGCCCACGGCCGAGCGGGACGCGTACTTCGAGGCGCTCGGCGCGGCCAACCGTGAGCTCAACGAGATCCGCGGTCCCGGCTTCGGACCGCTGGCCGGCCCCTGGAGCCCCAGCTGGCGCACGGTGTTCACCGGCATGTTCGAGGACGTGCTCCGAAACGGCGAACAGCGCGGCGTCGAACTGGGGTGGGACTACGGGACCGTGCGCGAGATCTTCCGCGAGCACGCCTGGAGCCTGGACGAGGTCACCGACCCCAGGTACGTCGAATGGGACCTGTGGGACAGCAATGTCATGGTCCGTGACGGCGCCATCGCGTGCATCATCGACCACGAGCGCGCCTTCTACGGCGACCCGCTGATCGAGGGCTGCTTCGCCGGCACCGAGCTGAGCGCGTTCGGCGACCCCTCGGCGTTCCTGCGAGGCTACGGCCGCGGCGAGCCGACCGGGACCGAGCAGGTGCGGCGCAGGATCTACTGCCTCTACCTGGTGCTGATCATGGTGATCGAGACCGTCTACCGCGGACACACCGACACCGTGCAGTACGACTGGGCCCGCGAGCGCCTGAACGAGACCATGGCGCTGCTGGGGCGCGCCGAGCAGTGAGCACGACCCCCGTACGGCGCACACCGCTCGACCAGGCCGAGGCCCTCGGGACCCGGCCGGTCGGACGGCTGCTGTGGCAGACCTGCGCGCAGACCACCGTCTCCGTCGGCGTCTACGGGATCTACGCGCTCACCAACGCATGGTTCGTCGCCCACGGGGTGGGAACCTCGGCCATGGCCGCGGTCAACCTGGTGGCCCCGGCCCTGCTGCTGCTCGGCGCCCTCTCCACCACGGTCGGCGCCGGCGGGGCGTCCCTGGTCTCGCGCAGCCTCGGCGCGGGCGACACGGCAGGCGCGGCACGCGCCGCAGGAAACGCCTTCACCCTGTTCTGGGCCGGCGCAGCCCTGGTCACCGTCACCGGACTGCTCGCCCTCGACCCCCTGCTCACGGCACTCGGTGCCCGCGGCGCCATGCATGACACCGCCCGTCAGTACGCTGTGGTCCTGCTGGGGGGAGCGGTGGTGTCGACCGGGTTCTCCAGCCTGGTCCGCGCCGAGGGCCGCATGCGCTTCTCCACCCTGCTCTGGCTGATCCCGGTGCTGACGCAGATCACCCTCGACCCGCTGCTGATCTTCTGGCTCCACCTGGGCGTCCGCGGCGCGGCGCTCGGCACCGTGGGCGGGCAGTCAGTCTCGGCCGGGATGAGCCTGTGGTTCTTCTTCCTGCAGCAGGGCCGCCCCTACCGCATCACCCGGGCCGACCTGCGCCCGCACGGACCAACCGTCGGCGCCCTGCTGGGCGTCGGTGCTCCTTCGTTCCTCGCCGGCCTCGGCGCCACGCTGCTCGCTGTGCTCGTCAACACCTCGCTCGCCGCGTCCGGCAGTGCCACCGCGCTGGCGGCCTATGCGATCTGCGCGCGACTGCAGACCTTTGTGTCGATGCCTCAGCTGGGAATCAGCCAGGGCCTGCAGCCGGTGGTCGGTTACAACACCGGGCGACGCCTGCCGGACCGGGTCCGCCGCGCCCGTACGCTGGCGCTTCGGGCCACGCTGCTGTACGGCGCGCTCGCGCTGGCCGCCCTCCTGCTGCTCGCCGGGCCCCTCTCGGCGGTCTTCGCCACCGATCAGCAGGTCACCGAGACAGCAGCGGCAGCGCTGCGGATCATCGCGGTCGGACTCGCCGCCGCAGGCTTGGTGCCACTCGTTTCGGGCTACTTCCAGGCCGTCGGGCAGCCCAAGGCGTCCTACACGATCTCCGTCGGCACGCTTCTGCTGATCAAGGCTCCGATGGTCCTCGCACTCGGCAGCACCGGAGTGACCGGCGTCTGGATCGCGCTTGCCGCCGGAGAACTCGTCTCCGCGGCAGCCGCACTGCTCCTCCTGCGGTGGCTGAGGAGCTAGTGCCGCCCCCGCCAACCTTTGCCCTGCCGCGACGCTCCCCCGGCCTTCGGCCGGGAGGTGCCCCCAGGCACGCACGCTCGCTGCGTTGGCCGAAAGCCCAGGTACGACCCAGTACAAGGGCTTCCGGCCGCCTTGCGATCGCACGCACCAGACGCCGCGGCGTGGGGGCACCTCCCGGCCGCCAGGCTGGGGGAGGGCAAACGTCGGCGGGGGCGGCACTAGCCTCACGCCACCAGGGCCCGCCCACCGGGCAGCCGGCTCCGGGCCGAACCCTCGTCCTCGTCCGTCTCGTCCGTCTCGTCAGCCGAGCGGCACCGACAGCACCTGCTGGAGGAAGAACCGCAGTGCCCCGACCATGTCGACCTGGTCGGGGTTGGCCAGCCACTGCACCTGCAGGCCGTCCATCAACGCGACAAAACTCGCCGCGGCCGCAGTCGGATCGACACCCTCCCGAAGCTGCCCGGCCACCGCCAGCGCCGCGAAGCAGGAGCGCATGTAGTCGCGGGCGTCGCGGTAATGCCGGGTGAAGTAGGCATGGGCCGGATGCTCCTGTTCGACCGCCTCGGCCGCCAGACGCACATAGAGCTCGACCATCCCGGGATGGCGCTCATTGTGGGCGGCGAGGTCCAGCATGCGCCGCACCCCGTCCAGGCCGGGCGTTCCCGGCGGACCGCCACGGGCGGTGTCCTCCTCATCACGCCGCTCCAGCACGGCCGCCAGCAGCGCCTCACGGTTCGGGAAGTAGTAGCCCAGCCCCGCGTGGCTGATGCCGACCCGCTTCGCGATCTCCCGCAACGACGCTCCGTCGTATCCGGCATCGGCGTACACGGTTGCCGCCGCGGCGATGATCTCCTCGCGGCGCGCCCGGCCCTTGGCGTAGCCCGGCGTGGCAGCGACCGGACGGCTGTGATCAGAAGGCATCGGACCATCATGAATGGCAAACCCGTGGCACAGGTAGTCGGGTCGTGCGGCCAGCTGCGCCGGGGCATCCCACCACACAGCTTCGTTGTTGACGGCGACCGGCGACCGGCGACCGGCAGGCCGGCGCCAGCGGGCGAACAGCTTGCGTTCCACCAGGTGCACATCCGACCAGAGCAGCCCGAGCCCCTCACCGGGTGTTTGAGGCGTGGGTGCGGAGCACGACCACGCACAGCCGGCGGTCGGCGCCTTGAACCGTGCGGGCCGACCGAAGGCTGGCCGGGCAGGTCCCGATCGGATGCGACGCGACGAACGCCTGTGCCGTAGCGGCTGCGGACCCACCGTGCCCCTTCGCCGTCAGTTCGCCGGCGTGCGGCCGTCTTCTTCCGCGTTCGGGGTGCCGCTGGTCGGGTTGCAGCTGTGCTCGGCGGCGCCCGCCTCCACCAGGTCCTCGTACACCGCGACCTTGTAGCGGATCAGGTCCAGGCAGCGGGTGAGCTCGGTGATCTGCCCGACGACCCGGTCCTCGTGCTCGTGCAGGAGGGCGAGCCGTTCGTGCTCGGTGCCGGCGCCGTCGCGGGCGAGCTCGGTATAGCGACGGATGGCGGGCAGCGGCATGCCCGAGGCACGCAGGACGATGCAGAGGTTGAGCCAGTCGACGTCGTCCTCGGTGTAGACGCGGCGGCCGCCCGGGCTGCGCCGGACGGGACCGCTCAGCAGGATGCCCTCGCGCTCGTAGAAGCGCAGCGCGTGCACGCTCAGGCCGGTCAGCTCGGCCACCTGCCCGATGCTCAGCCCCGCCGCGACCTCGGCCACCGCCCCTCCCCGTCCACTACTTGATCTAGAGGCGACTCTAGCTCCTAGAGTCGCGGGCGCCAGGCCAATCCATCCACCACCAGGGGAGACCGACCATGCGATACCGCTTCCTCGGCGGCACCGGCATCGAGGTGAGCGCCCACTGCCTCGGGACGATGATGTTCGGAGCCGTCGGCAACCCTGACCACGACGACTGCGTCCGGATCATCCACTCCGCGCTCGACCAGGGCGTCAACTTCGTCGACACCGCCGACATGTACTCGGCGGGCGAGTCGGAGACCATCGTCGGCAAGGCGCTGCGGGGGCGCCGGGACGACGTCGTCCTGGCCACCAAGGTGCACTTCCCGATGGGCGAGGGCCGCAACCGGGGCGGCAACTCGCGGCGCTGGATCGTCCAGGAGGTTGAGGAGAGCCTGCGCCGGCTGGGCACCGACTGGATCGACCTGTACCAAGTGCACCGGCCGGATCACACCACCGACATCGAGGAAACCCTGTCCGTCCTCGGCGATCTGGTCCACCAGGGGAAGATCCGCGCCTTCGGATGCTCGACCTTCCCCGCCGAGGAGATCGTCGAGGCGCACCACGTCGCCGAACGCCGCGGCCTGCAGCGCTTCCGCACTGAGCAGCCGCCCTACTCGCTGCTCGCCCGAGGCATTGAGGCCGATGTGCTGCCCACCGTCCAGCGGCTCGGCATGGGCGCGCTGACCTGGAGCCCGCTCGCCTCCGGTTTCCTCACCGGTCGCTACCGCAAGGGCCGGCCGGTCGACCTCACCGCCGGCCGTGCCGCGCTCAACCCGGCCCGCTTCGATCCGGAACTGCCCGTGACGGTCGCCAAACTCGACGCTGTCGAGCAGTTGGTGGCGCTCGCCGACGACCTCGGCTGCACGCTGCCCGAATTGGCGGTGGCCTTCCCGCTGGCGCACCCCGCCGTCTCTTCGGTGATCATCGGCCCGCGTACGCTCCAGCAGCTCCAGGACGCGATCAAGGGCTCCGCCCTCGTACTCGACGATGCCGCTCTCGACCGGATCGACGAGATCGTTCCGCCCGGCACCGACCTCTACCGCCCGGACGGCGCCTGGACCCCGCCCGCCCTCACCGACCCCGAGCGGCGCCGCAGGCCGCTGAACGGCCGGGCGGCGGCCTGAGCGCGGCCACTGCCACCACGCCCCGTCACCTTCGCCCCGCACCGCGGGTCGTAGCGGTGACGGGGCGGATCCGGCCGCTGCCCCCGGGGCAGGCTTCCAGGGCGAGCGAACAGGAACACCGGTGTTGAGTTCCTCGTGCCGCGCGGTGCGGGGCGAAGGGGGAGGCCGGGTATTGCTTGCACAGCGCCGATACCCGGGGGTGCAGAGTTACGGATCGCGGCGTCTCGGAAGGGCGACGGCGAGCCGTGTGCAGGGGGCGCTGCTCGCTCGGGCCGCGACGGAGTCGAGGCGTGACTCCCGGTTCTCCGCTCGTACCTGTAGCCCCCCACCGAGCCCGCGGGCGGCCCGGTCTGCTGGTGAGGCCACGGTGCGCATGGATTTTCGTACGGAACCGTGACATTCGCGTCTGTTGAGTACCCGTCACCAGTACTACGATCCGACGAGACGAGAGTCACGGCGGGGTGAGGGGGAGTCATGGCCATCGAGCTACCTGGTGAGGTGGTGTCATTCCTTCAGTTCATCGGGGTGAACTGGCCCCAGGTGAACGAGGACTCGGTCCGTGAGTTCGGCGTGCACGTCCGGGAGTTCGCCGACAACCTGAGCCGGACGCACGAGAACGCCGGCTCGACGATCCAGCAACTCGGCGAGGCGTACCAGGGCGCCGGGTACGAGGTGCTGGCCGCGAAGTGGGCCCAGCTGTCCGACACCCACATGCGCGAACTCATCGAGGCCTGCCATGTGGTGTCCACCGCCCTGGACCTCGCGGCGGACGCGATCATCGCCATGAAGGTGGAGGCGATCGGCGAACTGATCGGCATGGCAGCCGCGTTCGTCGCCGACCAGGCGGCCGCGGTGGTGACGTTCGGCGCGGCCGAGGCGGCGCTGCTGCTGATCGAGGAGGCGGCGGAGAAGCTGGTCGACTTCCTGGTCCAGCAGATGGAGCAGTACATCATCGGCCAGGTCATGGAGGCGGCGATCAATCCGCTGATCGAGACGGTGGAGAAGGCGGTCAGCGGGCTGGCGTACCACGCCGTCGAGTCCGCACTGGGGGTCTCCGGCGACGGTTCGGTCGGGGAGGGCTTCCGGATCCAGCCGGATGCGGTGATGGCCCACGCCCAGACGATGAGGCAGCACGCGGAAGAGGTGCGGGGCCACGGGGACGCCTTCCTCTCCAAGCTCTCGGGGGTGAGCTTCGAATGAGCAATCCGGTCACGCATGCGCTGGAAGAGGCCCTGGAGAAGACCGGCAAGGCGGTGGGCAAGGACGGTGTCCAGGCCGTCGAGAGCCTGCTGAGCGACACCGAGAAGGGCCTGACCAAGTCCGCCAAGAACCATCTCGAGCACGAGGCGGAGAAGGAGGCCGAGCTCAAGGCGATCCTGGGAGGCGAGCACACCCGAGACGAACTCCGGGCGAAGCTCGACTCGACGACCCCCGTCTACCACATCCGGCCCGATGGCGTGGTCCAGAGGCTGACCAAGGACGGCCCGAAGGACCTCGAGCAGGCGGACATCAAACGGCTCCCGCTCAAACTGGACTCGAACAACCGGATCCTGCCGCCCAAGGTCAAGGCCGGCGAGAAGCCCTACCCGCTGCCCGAGAAGCCCAAGTCGGGGAGCCGGCCCAAGGTCAACTCGCAGCAGGTGCCCTTCGACCACGACGACCTGGCCGAGGCCACCCAGCTCGCCCGCCACGAGGACAAGAGCTACGGCAGTTACCGCAAGAATGACAAAACGGGCGAGTACGACTTCCAGGCGAACAACTACGCGGCCGCCCGGTACGGCAAAGAGGGCGACGAGGACGGATTCATTCTCGTCGCCCGAAGCCAGAACCGCGGGCCGCATTCGGAACCCGCCCTCGGCGTTCCTTTCCTGGAAGGCGGGTCGGCCGACGGGCTCACCGCCCTGTACACCGAGCGAGAACCGTGTTCGAGCGGCCCGAACTGCAGTGCCTGGATGCATGAGCACCTGCCTGACCACGTCCAGGTGCGGCACACCGTCGAATACGGGGACACCAAGGACTCCCGGGACCTCGGAAACCGGCAGATGGAACACCACCTCAACGCGCTGAGAGTGCCCAAGCCGCACAGCCGTTACAAGCCCTAGACGCCTGCTCCGCCCCGGTGGGGGCGGAGCGGCGGACAGTAGACTGATCCGCACCAAAGACGCAGATGTCGTTCAACTGGCAGGAGAAGCCCATGCCGAACCGGATCGATCGGACCAGGCTGGAGTCGGTGTTCCCGTCCGGTGATCCGGTCGTCCTGGACGGTGCTGCGCTCGATGCCGTCCTGCACCTGCCGACCCGTCAGTTCCTCCATGAGGTCGGGCTGCCCGCCGACAGTTGGTTGAGGGTCGATCCCGACTACAAGCAGGGGGAGCCCCAGATCGGCTTCTCGGGGACGGCCGCGCGACACCCGGAACTGACGTTCGACTTTGCGAGCTGGATGTATTTCGGTGAGATCGTGCACGACTCGATCGCGGTGGACGTCGTCACCGGGAAGGTCTATTCCGAACCGGGCGGCGACCCGCCCTACCTGCTCAACAGCAGCGTGGAGGAATTCGTCAACTTCCTTTGCCTGCTGGAGATCGAGCGGCCCAATTACGACTGGGAGGCCTTCGACTCCGAGGACGAGGAGGAGCAGGCGGCCATCGAGGAGGCGGGCTACCACCCCGGTGCAGACAAGCGGCTGAGGGTGCAGATGACGGCGGCCGATCCGGTGGCCTTCGAGACGCCCGACTCCACCTGGAACACGGTGCTCGAGACCGTGGCGATGCCGTGACCGGGCCGTCGACCGGTGTCCGGAGTCCGTTCGAGGAGACGATCGCGTGACGCTCAGCAACGACCCGTTCGCCGAGAGGTTCGGACCCGACGGGTGCCGACGATTCAGCGACGGCCTGGTGCTACCGGTCCAGGTCGGACCGTACTTCCACACCCTCGCCGAGGAGCCCGCAGGGCTGGGCGCCTACGCCGACGAGATCGGCGCGGAGCTGCCGCACCCGGAGCAGCGCGACTGGACGCGCCTCGGCTCCGACCGGGCGTACGACATCGTGGCCGATCCGCAGCGGCGGGTCCTCGCCCTGCTGATCCGGTACTCCGGCGAGCCGCTCGTGTTCGTCAACTCCTCACCCGAGGCCTTCGCCGCGAGCCTGCTCGGGCTCGACGAGCTCCTCGACACCCTCGCCGCCACGGACGACCCCGGCCAGGCCGCGAAGGCGTTCGCCGCTCTCGAGCAGCGCCTCAAGGCCCTGGACCCGGAGGCGTTCGCGGACCGCGAGAACTGGTGGCCGCTGGTGCTCGACGACATCCGCGACACATCCAGCGCGGAGAGCTACGCGGCGTTCGAGATCCTCGACGACAACGGCGACAAGCAGGTCTTCACGTCCTCGAGCTCGATCTGCCTGCACCCCGAGGAGCGGGTCTGGCGCAATCTGGAGGCCGCCGGGATCCAGCCCGAGCAGGTCATCAGGATCTACACCGAGCTCGAAGCCTGCTCCATGCCCGGCCACTACTGCTCGATGTGGTTCGCCCTGGCGTTCCCCAACGCCCAGGTGACGCACAGTTTCCCGTACGGCGGGACGGCCGAGTCGCGCAGTGAAGGCATCCGACAGCTCCGCGCGGCACTCGCGCAGCGCGGCCGAGGGGAGTAGCGATGGTCACGCCCGCTCCGGCGGTACCTGCGATCCAGGCATGGCCGCCGCTGGCCGGACCGGCCGCGGCCGTGGCGCCCGCCCTGCTGGAGTGGGCCGCGCGGGACGACGCCGCCATGCCGAGGCTGTGCCTGGTCACGGGTGGCCCCGGCTCGGGCAAGAGCCATCTGCTCGCCTGGCTGCTGGCCGGCTCGGACAGCGATCCGCGCACCACCGTCCATGCGACGGTTCCGGCACGAGGGCAGATCGCAGAGACCCTGGCCTGGGAGTTCGGGCACCAGCTCGGCTATGGACCGCTCTCCGCCGACGAACTCCTGGCGCGGGTCGCGGCCGACCCCCGTCCGCTGCGCTTCCTGCTGCCGGACCTTCACGCCGCGGGCCGTGGCCCGACGGATCTGCCGGCGGCGCGGCCCCAGGACGCGGTGGAGCGGCTCGTCGGCCCGCTGCTCGCCCTCCCGCACGTCCGAGCGGCGGTGGAGGTCGGCGCACTCGACCTGCTGCCGGCCGAGGGCGCGCTGGTGCTCGCGCTCGGCCCGCACCGGTTCGGCCCCGGCACGCTCCCCGTACCGGCGCAGCAGCAGGTGTACGACCCGTCGGGCAGCACCGTCGGACCGGCCATGCCCGCGCCCGCCGGATCGGCCCAGCCCGCCGCGGGGACGGCACCCGCCGACGAGCCCGGGGCGGAGCCCGGAGCGCCGATCGACTGGCGCAAGGCGTCGCGCCGGTCGAGGGAAGAGGCGCTCGACACGGCGCTCGCGGAGGGCCGGGCCGGCGAACTGCTGAAGGATCCGGGCTTCCTGCTGCACGGCTCGCTGTCGGCCATCACGGCAACCCTCGCCGATCACCGGATACCCCTGCCCTCGCGCCTGCGCGGCGTATGGCAGCAGGCCGCGCCGGCACTGTCGACTCCCGGCCTCGCCGACTCGGCACGCGCGGCGATCCTGCACCTGGCGGCCCTCGGCGCCGACGCACGGCTGGCCGAGCTGCTCCGTCCGCTGGCCGAGACCCACCGGTGGACCGCCCGGTGGTACCGGCCCTCCTCGCGGCCGACCGCCGCCGTCCTCACGGCCGGGCCCGCGCAGAGCGTCGACCGCCTGGTGACGGTCGACGCCACCGGACGGGTGAGGCTCCACCGGGTGTCCGACGGCGAACTGATCGGCAGGGTCACCGCCGACCCCCGGCTGCGGCCCGTGGGGCTCGCGGCCGTCACCGACACCTGCGCGCTCGCACTCGACGCCGACGGCATGCTGCACCCGCTGCTGCTCGGGGAGGAGTCGATGGCGCCCGGCGGGGTCGACTACCTGGCGCTGTATCACAACGGAATGACGGCGGCGCCGTCGCCCGCCGACCGCCTGACGGCCCTCGGTGCCCACCGGGACCGGGTCGTCCTCGCCGATATCGCCGGGACGGTCCACCTCTGGTCGCTCTCGGCACTCGATGCCGGACCGCGGACCATCCGGCTCCACCGGAGCGGGGTCACCGCGACCACCTGCCATGTCCTGCCGGAGGTCGGGGTCGTGCTGGTCGTCTCGGCCGGCCTCGACGGGGCGGTCCGGCTCTGGGACTCCGCGACGGGGGCCGAGATGCCGGTGCCGGTGGAACGCAGGGCTGCGGTCCCGACCGCCGTCACCATGGCCGAGACGGCAGCCGGACTGCTGCTGGCCGTGGCGTGGTCCGACCGGCAACTGCATGTGTGGCAGCTGTCCGAAGGCCGGATGGCGCCGCTGTCCATGCTGCACCCGGTCGACACACTGATGCTCTGTGCTGACGGCACACTGGTGGCCGGAGGCCGGAAGGGGACCTGCACGCTCAGGCTGAATCTCGACCAGCTGTGGTCCTGAATCGCCCGCACCGATCCGACGACGGCCCCGAACAAACCCGGCGGCGACTCGGAAGTGCGCAGACACGGTGCGGCCGAAGGCCGAGATGCACCGGCGAGCGAATGGCCGAGTGGTCCGGTCCGGCCGGCTTCCACCGGAATCCTCTCCATGCCGCCGGCCGGAGGAGGGAGAGGACCCCGACGACGGCTGCCGGGCTCCAGGGGATCAAAGATGCCCGCCGTTGCGGCGAGCGTGCTGCGAGACCGGCTCAGTCTCACCCAGGCGACACGGCGACCATTCCTCACTCTGCCCCGAACCCGCCTCCGGGGTCGCCCGCGAGGCCGACCCGGTCTCGTGAGGCGGTGGGCGACGGCGGATAGTCGTCGATGGCCATGGAGTTGTAGAGGCGTGCGCTCTTGGTGGTGAGGCGGAGGAGGGCGCGGCTGGGCCCCGCGGGCAGGGCGGAGATCAGGCGGGCGCCCTGGGCCAGTCCCTGCACACCGAGACGTGAGGTGGGGATCAGGGTCTTCGCCGCGCTGAGTGCGGACGCGTGGCTGCCGCGCACATGCTCCGCCATCGCGCGCTCGTAGGCGGGGAAGGCGCGCTCATGGTCGCCGCCTGCCCGCGCCAGCTCTCCGGCGAGGACATATGCGCCGACGACGGCCAGGGTGGTGCTGCCACCGACGGCCGGGCCGGGGCAGTAGCCCGCGTCGCCGACGAGCGTCACCCTCCCCTGCGACCAGGTGTCCATGCGGAGCTGGGTGATGGAGTCGAAGTAGAACGCCGGGGTGCGGTCGAGCTCGTTGAGCCAGCGATCCACGTCAGGGTGCATGCCGTCGAACGCACTGCGCAGCAGCTCCTTCTGCCGGGGCACGTCGTGGTGGTGGTAGTCGAGCTCGCGCTCACTCCGGAACAGGAACAACGCCCGTGCGTCGCTGAGGTGCCGCGCACCGTACATGCCGGCAGTGCGGCCGACACCGACGTGCATGAGGAGCTCGCCGTCGAGCCCCGAGACATTCGGCAGGGACAGCACCCCGAGGTAGGCCCCGGTGAAGGCGCTGAAGCGGGACTCGTCGCCGAAGCCGAGGCGGCGCACGTTGGAGTGCAGCCCGTCAGCGCCGACGACGAGGTCGAAGCGGCACGGGGCTGCGTTCTCGAACCGCACCTCGCCGTCGGGTGAGATCGCGGCGATCGAGTCGCCGAAGATGTACTCGACGTCGTCGCGCGCGGCATCGTAGTAGATCTCGCTCAGGTCGTCGCGCATGATCTCGACATGCCGGTCGGAGGCGGCACTGAAGATCTTGGAGAGGTCCACCTGGACGGGACGCCGTGCGTGCTCCCGATGGACGGTCATCCGGCTGGTGCCGGTGGCCCGCTCCTCGATGCGTGGGAGCACACCCATCTTCTCCGAGATGTTCATCGCGGGCCGGAACAGGTCGACCGCATGGCCGCCGGTCCTGCGCGGAGTCGGCGCGCGCTCGACCACGGTGACAGAAAAGCCGTGCCTGGTGAGCCAGTACGCCAGCACCGGACCGGCGACGCCGGCGCCGGAGACGAGAATGTGCATGGCACCCCTCCTTGTCATTCAGCCCACCTGCACGGCGTGGGTTGTGGTGAAGGTCAGCAGGGGGGCGGCGGCCCGCGGGGGATCCTCGAGTATGGGGGAGTGTCCGAGACCGGGCAGCAACTCGACTCTCGCGCCCGGAACAGCGCGGTAGTCGGCGGCGGATGAGGATCGCCACCTGCGGTCGTCCTCGCCGAAGATCACCAGCAGCGGCTTGCCGAGGGCCGACAGCCGGTCCGGGAGTGCCTGCTGCTCCAGGTAGTCGCGGGTGGCCTGCATCGATGCGGTGAGCGTGTGGTGGGTCATACCGCGCACATCGTCCAGGAGCTCCGGTGGGATCTGGTACCCCGCCCGGCTGAAACCGGTGCTCGCGAACTGGTGGATCTGCTCGTCGGTCGGCGGCCACTGCGAGGGTCCGACTGCGGCGGACGGCGGTGCGATGAAGGCGCCCAGGCTGGGTCCGGTGTTGATGAGCGCCAGCGCGGTCACCAGGTCGGGTCGCTGTTCGGCGAGGGCGGTGGCGACCACGCCGCCACTGGAGTGACCGACGACCACGGCGCGCTCGACGCCGAGCCGGTCCAGTGCCACTCCGGCCCGGCGTGCCTGGTCCGGGAGCGCATAGCTGCGGTCGGCCGGTTTGGCCGACCGGCCGTGCCCGAGCAGGTCGATCCGGATGACGCGATGGGATCCGGTCAGCAGCGGAACCATCGGATCCCATGAACGAGTCGAGGATGCGGACCCGTGGATGAGCAGCAGCGCGGGGGCGTCGCGGGGGCCGTCCTGGCACAGGTGGATGTCGCCGTCGTCCAGCGACAGGGTTGAACTCTCGGCGGCCTCGGCGCCGCCGTTCACGTACGGATCGCCGTCAGAAACAGTCATGAGCCCACTGTCTCCGCCGGTACGCGCCGTTGGATTGGACGATTGTTCCCCGTGGAGGCTGTCCCGCACTGCCTATCGGGGCAGGAGGTTCAGGACTTGGGGCCCTCGGGGTCTGCGAGGACAGCGGCGTGATCGGACGGTCCGACGCCGTGATCACATCCGCCGCTCCGAGATCGACTCAGCCATGACCAGCCGTCACGGGACGGCCTTTGGCGGGCTCACGTAGCATGGGACGGTGCGGACTTTCGTGCGTGGTGCGGCCATGTGGGGCGTCGAGTGCCCGCAGCAACCCAGCAGGGTGGCCGGCGTCACCATGGCCGGGTTCAGTGTCCGTGACCTGGACGCGCTCCGGATGGTCCCGCACCCGGCCGTGACCCTGCTCCTGGAGTTCGGCGCCGGCTTGCCCGTCCTCGACTGTGCCGCCGGACAGCAGCGGGGAAGCATGGTCGCCGGGCCCGGGTTCGGCTCCGGAGGTGCGGTCCGGGCGTGGGGAGAGAACGTCGAGTGCGTGCAGGTGCGCCTGTCCCCGGTGATCGCACGCGCGGTTCTGGGCGTCGCCCCCGCAGACCTCGACGGCGCCGTCATGTCCCTGGGTGACCTGTGGGGCCGGGAGGCGTCCCGGATCCGCGAGCAACTGGGCGATGCCTCGTCGTGGCCGGAGCGCTTCGCGTTGACGGACGAGCTGCTCGCCCGCCGGCATGAGGCGGGGCCGCCGGTGGACCCGGAGGTGGCCTGGGCCTGGCACCGGATCACCGACAGCCGTGGCCTGGCCCGGGTCGAAGAACTCGCGGCCGAGGTCGGATGGAGCCGTAAGCGCCTCTGGTCCCGGTTCCGGTCGCAGCTCGGCCTGCCACCCAAACGCGCCGTGAAGCTGACCCGTTTCGACCACGCCGCCCACCGCCTGGTCGCTGGTGAGGGCGCGGCCCGGGTCGCGGCCGACGCCGGCTACGCCGACCAGTCCCACCTGCACCGTGACGTCATGGCGTTCACCGGGGCAACCCCCGGGACCATGGCCCGCGAGCTGTTTCTCGCCGTCGACGACATCGCATGGCCGAACCGCGGAGCAGCCGCCAAGCCTCCCGTCTCCGGGGACCTCCGGTTCGGTCGTCGGCCGGAGGCGGGAGGGCTACCGCTCTGAACGTCGCCGCGGCCACCTGAGCTGGGCGGCCCGGCGGCGCTCAGCGGTCACGGACGCCGGCCGTATCGGGCGAAGCGCGATGTACCGACCGGCCGGCGAAAGACATGGAGCGTCCCCCGTGGAGCAGCTTCAGGCCCGGCGTCCGACCGCCGCCAGAGCGTCCTTGACCTCCTGCGCCACGCGGGCCGCGTCCTCGGGGTTGTTCACCACATCTGTGTGGTTCATGTCGATGACGAGGACCTCGCTGGCCGAGTAGTGCTTGTGCACCCAGTCGTCGTAGCCGGACCACAGCGTCCGGTAGTACTCGACGAGGCTCTCGTCCTGCTCGAAATTGCGGCCGCGCAACCCTATGCGGTGCAGCACCGTCTCGAAGTCCGCCTTGAGATAGACCATGAGATCGGGTGCCTTGCGGTACGGCAGGCCGTCGATTTCGCGCATCATCTCGTCGAGCAGCCCCTCGTACACCTGCATCTCGAGGGAGCTGATCCGGCCCAGGTCGTGATTGACCTTGGCGAAGTACCAGTCCTCGTAGATGGAGCGGTCGAGGACGTTGTCGCCCTGCTTGTAGGCCTCCTTGATCGCGGCGAACCGCGTCTGCAGGAAGTAGAGCTGGAGCAGGAAGGGGTAGCGCTTGGCCTGGATCTCCTCGGGGCTCGCCGTGTAGAAGAGCGGAAGGATCGGATTGTCTTCCACGCTCTCGTAGAAGACGTCGCTGCCCAGCTCCTTGGCGAGCAGCTCGGCGACACTCGTCTTGCCGATTCCGATCATGCCTCCGACGCAGATCACTGGCATACCTCACTTCTCCCTGGGGGTCTTCTGTTCGTGGGCGGGTGGGGTGGGCGCCCCACACCACTGAGACGCACGTCGGCGGTCATGCGATTCCCCAGGATCTTCATGATCAGCGTCATGTGGTCCTCGTCCGGACCAAGGCCCCGACTCAGGCCGCTCTCCTCGACCGACCGGCCTGGCCGTTCCGCGGTCGCCCAGCGACGAGCCGCGGCCCCGTGGCCGCCCCATAGTTTAAATGAAGATTCACCCCGCGCAGGCCAGTGCGCCGGCGCCCGTCTCACCTGCTCTCGGGCGCCGCCACCGTCGACACCCTGGCAGCGGAAGACATCCCTCGCGGCGGTCTCCAGTCCTCGCGCGAGCCGCCGGAGAGCCTTCGGCCCTGATTCGGCCCGGGTACCGCGTCGGCCAGGGCGAACACGCCGTTGAGCACGCGGATGGCCTTGCCGCGCGAGGAGCCGTCGTGCAGTTCGGCGATGGTTTCGGTGATGACCGGCTGGGCGGCCGCGAGGATGGCGTAGAAGATCAACAGCTGGGCGAAGTCGGCGGGCCCGGCCCTCGATGGTGAGGGTGAGGCCCCGGGCACGGAGAGTTGATCGGGCCGGGGCCTTGATCGCCTCCGGGGCCGCTGGCTAGGTTGGCCGGTATGGCTGACTCCCGATCCCTCGCCTGGCCACCTGCCCCGATCAAGACCGCGCGGCTGGTACTCCGCGAGTCCGAGGCCCGGGACCGTGCGGTGGTCATCGAGCTGGACGCCTCGCCGGAGGTGAGCACCTACCTCGGTGGCCCTCGACCGCGTGCCGAGCTCGAACGCACCGTGCCTGAGGTGCCCGGGCAGCGCCCCGGCTTCTTCGTGGTCGAGCTCGACGGAGCGGTGATCGGCACGATCCAGCTCGACCCGCACGCCCCCGAGCTCTCGGGTAGCCGCCGGAAAGCCGGGGGGACCGAGCTCGGCTACTTGTTCCTGCCGGAGGCGTGGGGGCGCGGGTATGCCACCGAGGCGTGCGCAGCGGCGCTCGACTGGTTTGCCGGCGAGCTGCCCGGTGAGCCGGTGGTGCTCTACACCCAGACCGCCAACGCCCGCTCGATGCGCCTCGCGGCGAAGCTGGGGTTCACCGAGGTGGAGCGGTTCCAGGCGTACGGCGCCGAGCAGTGGTTCGGCGTCCGGTCGTCGGTCACGCCGCCCGCTTGAGCTTGAGCTTGAGTTCGTGCTCGACGGCACGGATCCAGGGCGCCGTCGAGCGGTGGTCGGCCTCGACGCGGACAGCAGTCGAACACGCCAGAGCCGCGCGAGCGCGCCAGGCGACTGACTACTGCTCACGCGGTGACTTGAGGAAGGCTCTGGCGGCGTTGGCGCTGCCGTCGGCGTAGCGCATCGAAGCACCCTCACCGATGCCGAAGACGACGGCCGGGGGGAGGGCGTGCCGCTGTACGGGTCGTCGGCGCCCCGGGCGGTGGCTGCCGTGGTGACGCCCTCGATCGCCTGGAGCCCGGTCAGGGCCTGGTCGGGTAGGACGGCTGCGCGGTGTGGTTCGCCCGCCGGGCGGTGCAGCCGGGCGCCGGCCATCACGCCACAGCCCCGCATGTTCCCCGTGCCCCTCGCCGAGATCGCGCCCGCGACCGGGGCAGCCGCTCCGACGCCTTCGACGCGGACCAGTTGGTCACCGCTCCGCCGTAGATCGACTCCCGGCACGCGCATCCCGGACACCTGGGAACGACGACCCGCCGCCTGTCCACCGGCACCTCCGTGACCGTCCGACGAGGAAGGCCATGAACCTTCTCCGTCGGCGCCCCGCACGCCGGACACGGCACCGCTCCACCCTGCGTCCGGGCCGTCCCGGATGGCCCTGTTTTCATCCGTTGCATCCTCGACGACCAGCGTCGGCAACCCCGAAAACACCGGGAACGTAAGCTCGTTGACATCCCGAACCCCTTGCCAACGATGCCCGTCACTGTTCGTTACCGCCGAGTACGAGCCAGAGCCGTCCACCCTGGAGCGAACCGCTGCCGACGGCTGCCAGACCTTGCTCTCTCAGCCTGCCCAACACGGGGCTGAGCAGATCTCATCGGGAAACGATCAGCTGGGTGCCTAGGGGGTCATCTTGTGTCTACGATGTGATCTAATTATTGATCAAGCGGGGTGTCATCACTCTCAGTTGCTGGCTTCTTGGCCCGGGGCAGTACCCATTGGAGTGCGAGATGATCGTCACGGTCGACAGGTCTCCGAGCGCAGGGATGGTGGACGTCCCATGCGGAGCAACAGCGTCCGGTGTGGCGGCAGTTCGACCCTGACCTGATGGGGGCAGTTCATGCCCTCGCTCGACCCGGCTCTGCAGTGACGTCGAAGGGCGTCAGGTGCCCAGGTGTGGAGCCCATGGATGTCGTGGCCCTGACAGTCTAAGCTGCCCATCGCCTCAGCACTTCTCGCCACATCCAGTGGTGGCCGAGCTGTCCATTGTCCGTCTGTAATCCGCCGGTTCTCCGGAGGCCACGCACCCGCTCCCTGCGAACCGGGTGGCTCCTCAGCGTCTGGCCCTCGGAGTCGGCTCGAATCCCGAGGGACCCCTGACCGTTGACCTCGATCTCCGACGCCGCCGCGGTGGTACTCGGCGCTACGACCGCTGCCGGTGCCGCAACTTCGGTACTGCTGGCGCGCTCGCGTAGCGCCCTCGCCGCCCAGAAGGCCGCACAGTCACAAGAGCTGGCCGTACAGTCGCAAGAACTGGCCGCACAGTCACAAGAACTGACCTTTGCGATGGCCGCCGCCAGGAATCAGGCGCAGCAGTTCGACGACGAGCTGCAGCACCTCGTCGCCAGCCGGCTTCCCGGCCTGGCGCTGCACATGATCAGCGCGCACCACCCGGTTCCCGGCCTGAAGAACGAGCGACTTACCGGAACTGAGTACGCCGCTCGACTCGATGCCGTGCTCGGCCACTTCTCCGACACCGTCACCAAGGAACGCCGCCGGATCGACGCCTCCGCCCGTGCGGCCCTTCGAGGCGCCTGTCAGGACATCCAGGCCCTGTCGTACCGGCTCCAGACGCAGGTCGACACCCTTCAGAACGACTTCGACGACCCGCAACTGATGGACAGCCTGTTCCGGGTCGACCATCTCAACGAACAGGCCATCCGCCTGGTCCAGAAGGCCGCCATCGTGTGCGGTGCCTGGCCCGGGCACGTGCGTCCCGACACCTATGTCGTCGAGATCGTCAGCGGGGCCTCGTCCCGACTGCACGGCTACGAACGCATCAAGATCAGCTCCAGGCTGCTCGCCCCCAACATCGGGGTGGTGGGCCGCGCTGCAGAGCCCATCGCGGTGGCCCTCACCGAGCTCATGGCCAACGCCCTGGAGCACTCCCGCGACGACCTCGCGGTCGAGGTCAGCGTCATCCAGACCGGCAACGGCAGCGTCTGCGTCACCATCGACGACGCGGGCAAGGGCATGAGCGCCGAGGCCACTCAGCGCGGAGTCCGCCTGGTCTCGGGTGAGGAGCACCAGGACACGCTCCTCACCGAGCTCGGCGATCCGCCCGCCCTCGGCTTCGCAGCGATCGGCCGGCTCGTCGCCGACCACGGCTTCCAGGTCTCGGTGGACCAGCCCTCTCCCTACAGCGGGGTCCGCGCCATCGTCACCATCCCTGCGCACCTGCTGACCACGATCGATGAGGAGGCCGAGCCCATCTCGGCGATGGCCCCGTTGCCTGCCGCGCCGCCTACGGCACCCCAGTGGCCCACGCCGCCTGCTGCGGACGGAGCACCGGATGACGACGGCAGCGGCCTGCCCCAGCGCCGCCGCCGTGCCCGGACGGAGCCGGCCCGTGGTGATGCCCCCGCCGTCGAGCCCCGGGAGCTGAACCCCGAGGAGGCTCGTGACACCTGGAGCCAGTTCCAGGAGGGAATCGCCGCCGGTCTCGCCCCCACCGACCCGAAGGAAGAATCGTGACCTCGTCCACCTCGCGCCCTGTGATCGAGGACCCGTCGTGGGTCCTGAATCCCATCACCGAGATCAGCAAGGAGGTCAGGCACGCGCTCATCCTGTCGAGCGACGGCATGGTGATCGGCGCATCCGAGGGACTCCTTCGTGACACCGCGGAGGGCATCTCCGCCATGACCGCCGCCCTGCACGGCGCGGCCCGCGCCGCGGCCAACGCGGCGCTGGACGCTCCGGATGGGTCGCCCGTCACGACCGTCACCGTGCAGAATGCCTACGGCACCTACATGATCATGCCGGCCGGTGTGAGGACCAATACCTTCATCGCTGTCAGCGGCGGTCCGGACATGCCCATGGGAACGGTCGCCCACATCATGGCGCGTCAGGCGAAGAAGCTCGGCGAACAGCTCATGTCCGTGCCGGCCCGCGCGCAAGGAGGCTCAGCGTCGTGACCCGCGGCCCGGTACGGCGGCGGATGATTCCGAGTTACCTGGCGACCCGGGGCACCGGCACCCCCACGCGCAACACGCTTCAACTGCTCACTGCCGTGGTTGCCACCGGTCTTCCTCCCGCCCCTCATCACACCCCCGGCCACCAGCGGATCATCTCGCTGCTCGCCGGGGGCACCCTGACCGTCGGTGAGACGGCCGGCTACCTGCGGCTGCAGGTCGGCGTGTGCAAGGTCCTGGTCGCTCAACTCCTTGATGGCGGCTATCTGCAAGTTCGCGTGCCGACACCGGAGGCACTGGTCCCCGACGCGCACGCCGACCGTCCGTCCAAAGAACTCCTGGAGGGGGTGCTGAGTGGACTCCGCGCGCTCAAGCAGAACTAGCCCGAGCCCCGTGTACCTGCCCGAAGACGACCACCAGCGGTTGAAGATCCTGGTGGCCGGCCCTCTCGGCATCGGCAAGACCACGGCGATCAGGACCTTGTCGGAGATTCCGACGCTGCACACCGACGAGGTGATGACCGACGCCGCCGCAGCGGCCGACGACCTCACTCTCGACGGTCTGCGCGGCAAGACGACCACCACCGTCGCCATCGACTTCGGCCGTCTGACGGTGCCGCAGGCCAAGGTGGTGCTGTACCTGTACGGCACGCCCGGGCAGCGTCGGTTCCTGCCGCTGTGGGAGGACATCGCCGACGGTGCCATCGGCGCCCTCGTGCTGGTCGACACCCGGCGCCTGGCGGAGTCGTTCGAGGTGATGGACCTCATCGAGGAACGCGGCCTGGACTACGCCGTCGCGGTGAACACCTTCCCCACCTCGCCCGGCTACAACCTCGAGACCCTGCGGGCCAAGCTCGACCTCGACGAGCGCACTCCGCTGGTCATCTGTGACGCCAGGGAGAAGAACTCCAGCCTGGACGCGCTCATCGCCCTGACCGCCCACCTGATAGCCCGAGCCGGAGACGACCTGTCGTGACCGTCACTCCTCCTGCCGCTCCCGTACGCATCTACGGGGCGGAACACGATGCCGACCCCAGCCGCAGTTACGAGCTGCTGCGTCTGCAGGGCCCGATCGGCCTCGCGGAGATCGCCCCCGGTGTCGTCGTCCACCTGATCACCGACTACCGGGCCGCGCTCGACCTGTTCCACGACACGGGTACCTGGTCCAAGGACACCCGCCCCTGGGTGGACCAGGTGCCACCGGACAGCCCGATCATTCCGATGGTGCAGTGGCGGCCGAGTCTGTTCTTCGCCGACGGTACCCAGCACGCCCACCTGCGCAGCGTCATCACCGACAGCTTCAGCCTGCTCGACCCCCACGACGTGCGGGAACTGACGTTCCGCTTCGCCGACACGCTGCTCCAGGGGTTCGCGGAGGACGGCACCGTCGACCTGGTCGCCCAGTATGCGCAGCAGCTTCCCCTGATGGTCTTCAATGCGCTGTTCGGCATGCCTGACGAGTACGCCCCTCAGCTCCTGCAGGCCCTCACCGGGATGGTGAGCAACGACCCCGCGCGGATGGCCGACGGCGCGCAGTCGCTCAACGCCTACCTGACCAGCCTCTATGCCGCCAAGGCGGAACTGCGCGGACACGACCTCACCTCGTGGTTCATCGACCACCCGAACCAGCTGACCCCCGAGGACGTCCTCCAGCAGGTCATCATCGTGCTCGGCGCGGGCAACGAACCGCTGACCAACCTCATCGCCAGCACCCTGGCCCGGATGCTGTCGGACGACCGCTACTTCGGCACGCTCACCACCGGCAGCCTGCCGATCCAGCACGCCATCGACGAGGCGCTGTGGAACGACTCGCCCCTGGCGAACTACAGCCTCCACTTCCCCCGGCACGAGGTCAGCTTCTACGGCTCGGTCATCCCGGCGGGCTCGCCTGTCATGGTCTCGTACGCGGCTGCCAACTCCTGCCCGCACAGCAATCCGCCGCAGGAGGGCCACCGCTCCGGGAACAAGGCCCATCTCGCCTTCGCTGCCGGCCCCCACGCCTGCCCGGCCCGATCCATCGCCGTGCTGGTGGCCACCGCTGCGATCGAACGGCTCACCTCCTACCTGCCCGACATCAAACTGGCCGTGCCGGCGGATGAGTTGATCTACCGTGGCGGCCCCGTCTACCGGAGCCTCACCGCGCTGCCCGCCCGCTTTACTCCGCTGGCCCCGGATGCGAAGGGTGTCACTCCCTGGCACCGCCGCTCCGCGGCCCCGACATCGGCCGACAAGGACCGCGTGCCTGTGTAAGCAGGCTTGAAACAGCGTTGCGCACCACCCTGTCACGGCAGCGAAGCACGTTGACGAGGCGTTCACTCCGGCCCCAGGGAGTGACACCTGCACCACCTGGGGATGTGTGTTCATGACCATGTCCGCTCAATGAAGGAAACTGCCGTGACAGTTCTCGACCAGGGGCTCACGCCGCCCGCGCCGGACCTCATACCCGATCCCGCCGTGCTGGACCTTTCGGCCGCACGGCGGGACGTCGATGCGACGCTCGCCGGGTTCCTGGACGCCAAGGAACAGTCGGCGCCCGGGCCTGAACTCCCTCCTCTCATAGCCCTGCTCCGCAGGTTCCTCGACGGCGGGAAGCGACTGAGACCCGTGCTGTGTGTGTGCGGATGGCATGCCGCGGGCGGGGACGGCGACCCGGCCGCGGTGACCGACGCCGCCGCCGGCCTGGAACTGTTCCAGGCCTTCGCCCTCATCCACGACGACGTCATGGACGCCAGCGACACCCGCCGGGGTCAGCCCTCCGCCCACCGTGCGCTGGCCACCGCCTACACCGCCAACGGCGGCCAGAGCGACCGGGCCGAGGAGCACGGCCTGGGCGCCGCCGTGCTCCTCGGGGACCTGGCACTGGTCTGGTCCGACGAACTGCTCCACCGCGCAGGCCTGAACGTCGGACGCCTGGAACAGGTCCTGCCGCTCCTCGACGAGATGCGCAGTGAGGTCGTCTACGGCCAGTACCTGGACCTCCAGACGACCGGCCGACTGTCCGACGACGTCGACACCGCACTACGGGTGGCGCGGTACAAGACGGCGAAGTACACCGTGGAGCGGCCGCTGCACATCGGCGCGGCACTCGCCGGGGCCTCCCCGGGCATCCTCGCGGCCTGCAGCGAGTTCGCGCTGCCGCTCGGCGAGGCCTTCCAACTCCGCGACGACCTGCTCGGGGTGTTCGGCGATCCCCGCCAGACCGGCAAGCCGGTCCTGGACGACCTGCGCTCCGGCAAGGCCACCGTCCTGATGGCCCTCGCGGTCCAGCGGGCCTCCCGGGGCGAGCTGCGGAAGCTGCGCGCTGTCTTCGGCAGCCCGGACGTGGACGAGCAGGACGCCACCGCGGTCCGGAAGATCCTGGACCGCACCGGTGCCCGGCAGACCGTGGACGAGATGATCCGCACCCGGCGGGAGCAGGCCATGGCGGCGCTCGACCATGTCCCCTTCCCGGCCGCCGCCGTCACGGCGCTGCGCACGATCGCCGAATCCGCAACCGCACGACAGGCCTAGAACATGAACGAGTGGTACGAGCCCGGCGGGGCCGCAGTGGCGCTGGCGACGGCCGGCGAGGACCAGCCGGCGGACGACACCCGCACCGACGAGGCGACACATCTGATCGCCGCGGTCGACGCCGACGGCTGGGGACGCGTCCGGCCGTCCCTGTATGAGACCGCACGGGTCCTCTCGACGGCGCCGTGGCTGCCCGGCGGCCGGACCCGGGTCGACCACCTGATCAGCGAGCAGGCCCCGGACGGCAGTTGGGGCGAAGGGCCCGCACCCTACCGGCTGCTGCCGACCCTGAGCGCGGTGGAAGCCGCACTGGCGGTCCTGCGGCGGGACAAGCCGGCCGACGACACGGCGAACCGCCTCGCGGCGGCAGCGGCCCGGGGGCTCGCCGCCCTGCGCGCCCTGCCCCCGGCCGGGCCGTGGCCGGACACCGCGGCGGCCGAGATCCTCGTCCCTGGCCTGGTTGCCGCCATCAACGAACACCTCGACCAGACCCCGGTCGGCGACCTTCCCCACCTGGGACCCTGGCACCGCGGCACGCGTACCGAGGTGCCCCGCGGGTACCACGCTGCTGCACCCGAAGCGGTCGCCCGGCGATGCCAGGCAGCCGGGGGCATCCCCTTCAAGCTCCACCACACCTTCGAAGGCGTCGCCGGGTACCTCCCCCACACGCTGATGCCCACAGTGGACGGGCTGCTCGGCAGCTCCCCGGCCGCCACCGCCGCATGGGCCGCCGCGGCACCGTCCCCGGGCTCCCGGCAGCACGCGGCCAGGGAACTGACCGCTGTGGCACAGCGCTACGGCGGCCTCTTCCCGGAAGCCGCCCCGATCACGGTCTTCGAGCGGCTCTGGGTCGCCGCCGCCCTGGCCCGCCCCGGACTGCCGCCCTCCTGCCTGCCCACGGTCCGCACCTGGGTCGACCGGATATTCGACCCCGAGGGTGTCCGTGGCGCGCCCGGACTGATGGTGGACGCCGACGACACCGCCATGGCCCTGCTCGTGGCCGCGCTCGTCGACCAGCCGCTTGATCCCGCGCCGCTCGCCATGTTCGACAACGGACGCCACTACGACTGCTACATCGGCGAGGACACCGGCTCGGTCACCGCCAACGCCCATGCCCTCCAGGCACTCCAGGCCGGACTGCACCACCGTCCCGAGGCCGGAGCGACGTACGGACCCACGGTGCGCCGGGTCGCCGACTGGCTGATCGAGCAGCAGCAGCCCGCGGGGTACTGGCCCGACAAGTGGCACGCCTCCCCCTACTACGCCACCGAGCGATGCGTCACGGCGCTCTCCTCGCTGGGCGATCCCCGAGGACGGAAGGCTGCCGAGGCGGCAGCGGACTGGGTGCTGGCCAGCCAGCACGACGACGGCTCCTGGGGCATCTGGGGCGGCACCGCCGAGGAGACCGCCTACGCCGTGAAAATCCTGCTCACGCAGCCGCGACACGCGGAGCATGCCGACGCACTCGACCGCGCACTCGACCGCGCACTCAGCCGCGCCGAGACCTTCCTCCACGAGACAGCGCACAACCCCGACCATCGGCACCCCGCGCTCTGGCACGACAAGACGCTCTACGCGCCGGAAGCGATGATCCAGGCCGAGGTGATCGCGGCGCGGGAAGCGCTGCGGACGCGCCACGGCTGAGCCGGTCGACGGACCGCACCTACCCACTGATGCACGGACCCCTTGTGGAAGGAACAGACAGATGACCGGCGACCCACATGTCCCGCCGATGGCTCCGGAGCGAGTGCCGCTCATCGGGCATGTCCTGCCGATGCTCAAGGACCGCCTGGCCTTTGTGCAACGCCTGCGCACCTATGGGCCGGTCGTCCGCCTCTCCTTCGGACCCATGACCGTCACCGCCGTCAACGCACCCGAGCTCATCCACGAGATGCTCACCGGGAAGTCCAACTCCTTCTCCAAGGGACTGCTGGGCGACAAGCTCAAGCTCTTCGGCAAGGAGGCCCTGCCCGTCGCGGAGGGCAAGCCGCATCTGAAGCGGCGGCGCCTGCTGCAGCCCTCCTTCCACCGTGAGCAGATCAGCCGGTCCGTCGACACCATGCGGGAGACGGTGGAGCCCACCATCGCCGGCTGGCGCGAGGGGGAGGTGCTCCACCTCGGCACCGAGATGCAGCTGATGGCCCAGGACGTGGCCATGGCCGTGCTGGCCTCCTTCAACGCGGAGCGCGGGCGGGCACGCGCGATCCTCCACGCGGTCGACACGGTGTTCCGGGCTGCCATCCGGCGAGTCCTGATCCCCGTGGCCCTGCTGGAGCGGCTGCCCACCCAACGCAACCGGGAGCTCGAGGCCGCCCGCAACCTGCTGCGCACCGAGGTGGGGGGCATCATCGAGGAACACCGGGCCAACCCCGACGCCTACGAGGACCTCCTGTCGATGCTCCTGGAGACCCGGGACGAGGCCGGTGAGCCGCTGCCCGAGAACGAACTGCTGTCGGAGATCATCGGACTGCTGGCCGCAGGCTCCGAGACGACGGGCGTCACCATGTCGTGGCTCTTCCACGAACTGGGCCAGAACCCCGACCTGGAGCGCAGGCTGCACGAGGAGGTCGACGCCGTGCTCGACGGCGGTCCGATCACCTCCGAGCACATTCCCCGCCTCGTCTTCGCCCGCAACCTCGTCAGCGAGACCCTGCGCCTGTACCACCCCGGGTGGCTGGTGACCCGGCAGACCACCGAGCCCGTACGGCTCGGGGACTTCGACCTGCCTGCGGGGCGGCACGTGCTCTGGAGCATCTACGCCCTGCACCGGGATCCCGACATCTACCCGGATCCGCTGCGTTTCGACCCCGACCGCTGGCTGCCGGAGCGCCCGCAGCCGCCGAGGGGCGCCTTCATCCCCTTCGGTTCCGGCAAGCGGATGTGCATCGGCGACGCGTTCGCCATGACGGAATCGGTCATCATGACCGCACTCATCGCGTCCCGCTGGCGGATGCGGCCCGTAGCCGGCGAAACCGTGCGGCCGTTGGGGGAGCTCACCGTGCACCCCTCGTCCCTCAACATGATCGCCGAGCCCAGGGTGCCCGCGGCCGTGCGGGAGGCCGCGTGAGCCAGGCCGACCGGTCGGGCACCGCGGTGCTGCCGATGCCCGACCTCAGCAGCACCTTCCCCGGACCCTTCCCGGCCAGCCCGCACGCGGACCACATCGAGCAGCACGTAGGGCAATGGCTTCGGAGGTTCCCGCTCCTCGGCCCGCCCGACGGGTTGCGCACGCTGTGCAACATCGTGGGCCAAGGGGTGGCCCGGACCTTCCCCACCGCGGATCCGGACAGCCTTTCGCTCTGCGCCGACCTCTTCCTGTGGCTCACGGCGTTCGACGACGTCCACGGAGAGACCAGGGCCGCCGACGATCTGACCCAGCTGGTCCGCAGAGTGGGGGAGTTCGTCCATCTCCTCGCCGACGGTGAGCCGCCCGGCGACGCGGACCCCTTCGGCGCCGCGCTGCAGGACCTCCTCGAACGACTCCGGAGCCGAGCCACACCCGCCCAGTACCTGCGGGTCACCGGTTGCCTGCGGGACACCCTCTTCGGGATCCTCTGGGAGGCCCACCACCTGCCCGTAGCCGATCGCGTCACCGTGCGCGACTATCTCGCGATCCGGCCCCACACCGTGTTCGTCCGGACGCTCATGGCCACCGCGGAGATCGCCCTGCGGTACGAGCTTCCGGAGGAGACGCGGAACGCCGGGGCGGTGCGACAGCTCGAGTCGGCCCTGGCCGACCTGGCCGGTCTGATGAATGATCTCGGGTCGTACGCCCGTGAGTCGGCGCAGGGAGGCCCGCAGTCGCTGAACCTGATCGCACTGATCATGAACCAGCGAAACTGTGACCTGGCAACGGCATTTGCCGAGGCGTCCCGCATGGGCGAGGAACGCGCCGCCATCGTTCGGGCCCGGATCACCGAACTGACCGACGGTGGCACGGGTTTGCTCGCGGGGCATGCCCTAGCCATGGAGTCCATCGCGTGCTCCTATGTCTGGCACATCGAACACGCCCGGTACGCGATCGATTGAGCCCGGGCCCGACTACTGCCGTCTTCGCTACTTCATCAAGGACCACGCGGCTTACGCGGCGCGGCCCGCCCCCGCTCGGGCGGGCGCTCTTGTCTTCGGCGTGCGCCGCCCGGCGGGGCGTACCGCAGGCGGAGGCAGGCAGTGAGCTGACCGTTCCTGACAGAAGGAATCGTGCCGGTCGCGGGTGCGCAGGCGGATCGGGCCTCCGACGTCCGCTGCTGCGTGGAGGCCAGACCCGCGCGGCACCCGCCGTCCTCTATCCGAGCGTGAGCATCGCCTCGGTGACCTCACCGACTGCCGCATCGGGGATCGCAGTGGCGGCCTCCTTGAGTACGAGCAGCCGCGCCTTGGGGATCTCGCGCGCGATCGCCTCGCCGTTGCCGACGGGGAAGAACCGGTTGCGGCGGCCGTGGACGACGAGCGTGGGGACCTCGATCTCGGGCAGGCGTTCGCGCCAGCGGGGTTTGCAGTCGAGCCTGGAAAACACCAAGCCCATCTGGTTGGCCATCTGGACCGGGGGTGTGGTGCCGGGCGTGCGGTCCCAAATGCGCGCGGCGACTGCGTGCGCGGCGAGGGGGTCGTCGCCGAGGATCTCCGCGCCGGTGGCGGCGAACTTGGCAACCGACTCGCGGTCGGTCCAATCGGGCATCGGACGCGCGAACAGCCGGCTCATCGTCGTCTGGTCATGGTCGGGGAGGTCGTCGTCGGGCGGGCCAGGGGCAACCGCGCGGGTGCCGACCAGGGTGAGTGCCGAGAACGCGCCCGGATGGTCGAGCACGGCCACCTGGGCGACCATCCCGCCGACGCCGATCCCCGCGAGGTGCGCGGGGGCTCCGCCGAGTGTGTCGGCAAGGGCCGCCGCGTCGGCGGCGAGGCTGCGCAGGGTGTAGGCGGGTGCCTGCGGATCCGTTGTCGTCGACTCCCCGCTGTCGCGCAGGTCGTAGCGCACCACTCGGCGTCCGCCGGCGGCGAGGCGCTCGCACAGTGCGTCGGGCCAGGAGAGCATCGTCGTCCCGCCCGCGAGCAGGACGAGTGGCGCGTCGTCGTCACCGAACGACTCGATGCCCAAGGAGATCTCATTGACGTTGACAGTGGTCATGGGATCACCGGGAGAAGTCGTAGGTCAGGTGCGTTGCGGTCGGTGTCGAGGTCACGCTGTGTTGCACCGGCGTGCGCGGTACTTCGCCGGTGGACACCGGTGTCCTGGTGTCCGGCACGATCGGCGCGAGGTGCAGCGTCAGTGCGTCGACCAGCCCGGCCTCCAGTGCCGAGCCGATCGTGGCGCCGCCGCCCATGGGGATGACGTCGAGGTTCTTGGCGCTGTCCGACGCCTCCGCGGCCTCGGCTGGCTCGTGCGCGGCAGGGACGGCGTCGGGCAGGCCGATGGTGACGGACGTGCAGTCGCGGTTGGTTGTCCGCACCGACTGCGGCGGCGAACTCGTCACGACGGCGAACGAGGGCTTCTCGACCTCGCCGGCGCCGTAGCAGGGCGTGTCGTGCCAGCCCTTCGGCCCGTCGACAACGTCGAAGAGGTGGCCGAGGGCGACGGTGCCCGGGCGGGCGCTCCCCTCGCGCAGGACCCAGCGGTCGCTGGGGTCGTCGGAAACCGCCCATGTGTGCACGGCCTCGCCGCGGGTGCCCGGACCGTTGTCCGGGCTGGGGCCGGGCCTTGTGGCGAAGCCGTCGAGAGAGACCGAGATGTCAGTGATGATTCGAGTCATGCCAGGGCAGACCCGATCCGCCGCCCAAACTCATCGCTCACGCATGAGCGTGTGGCGGATGCGAACTCGACAGCACGCCGCGCGAGGCGGCACGTCGGACGTGCAGGGGACGATCACCCCCGGGGGCCTCTCCAGGGGAAGGCCGGAACTCCACCGTGCAAAGTCCGGCTCGGAAGACGCTCCTGCTGGGGCCGTCTTGCACAGCTCGCTTGGACTTCGCTCAGGGAATTAGGGGCAGGGCGCGCAGCCTGCCAACCGCGCAGGGCTGACGGCAGTGTGACGGTAACGTGGGCGACTCTCACGGTACGTCGCGGTGTCTCACGGTGCCGCGCGACAGCGCGATCTACTGGGCAGATGTACTCGCCTGAAAAGCGGAAGGTCGCTGGTTCGCCCCGGCCCCGGCCGTAGCAGATGCCCGGTTGGGATCACCCATGCGGCTATCCGAGTGCATTCCGGGCGTCTTGCGAGCGAAAGACGCGTGGTGAGGGTACGTCGTTTCGCGTGAGATGACCTCGGGACCGTGAGGAGATCGGCTATGTACGCAGCAGTTCGGCGGTACGAGGGCGTGACCGATCCTGCCGAGGTGGGACGCCGAGTGGACGAGGGATTTCTGCCTCCCCTCCGCCAGATTCCCGGATTCGTGGCCTACTACTGGGTTGACGCCGGGGACGGAGTGATGATCTCCACCAGCGTGTTTGCAGACGAAGCCGGGGCCGAAGAGTCGATCAAAAGGGCGGCGGACTTCGTACGAGACAACCTCGCGTCACTGCTCCCCAACCCTCCTCAGGTCACGGCCGGCCAGGTTGTGGCTGCTGGGTAGCGATCTCACGAAGGCTGGGCTGACATCACCAGGAGACATCAACGTCGCTGAACGACGATGGAACGGGACGGCCGAGCAGGGACCATAAGCCGCCTACGGACTCGGGTTGAGTCAGGTCGCGCGGAGCCCGGCTCGAACTCACAAGGCAGGGCTCACTCAGCGGACACGTCTGCATCATCGCACCGCGACGATCACCTCTAGCTACTCGGGGTCTTCGCTGACCCAGGGACAGACGAAGCTTTGCGAAGGCAGTTGCCAAGCGCTGAGTACGCTGGTCAGCTCGGACTCGCTTTCGGCTGAAACTGTTCGCACGAGTACTGCGCCGATGTCGTGGTCGAAGTCGGCGATGCGATCAGCGTCGTGCTCCCAGTGCTCCACGCGGAAGCTCCAGCCGGCATCGTTGTGCACCCGGCCCTCCTGTTGCGCCTGGGCATCATGTGCGCTGGGTCCGGGAGTGATGTCCACGAAGGCCCGGCGTCCTGGCCGCGATGTCGGGACCTCGGTGACCAGCCGCCGCCCGAGCCGCAGCGCGGTGAGTTTCCCCGTGGGCCATGGCTCACTCGCGCCGCCGGCGCTGGGGTCGATCGCCTGCTGCTCTCGCGCATTTGTTGAGGCTGAGTGGGGATCCGCGCTCACGTCATCATCCTTCCATGCGGTGACTCACGGGTGGGCAATCCAAATCGCGAGAGTGGTGCCAGATCCATGCCAGATCGGCCAGCGTGGTGCGGTGACCGGCGGTCAGTCGGGGCAAGGTATGCCGGTCATGGAGTCGGACCGACCCCACCGGTCCGCTGAGATGCTGCCCAACGCTTACCAACCGAGGGTCTTGCGGTTCGTTGATCAGGTTCATCCGGCCGTCGGTCGTGCCGACCAACGCGCGCTTGACGTACTCGACGAGAGGACCGGCTGACCGACGTCATCGTCGGACTCGTCGACTCCTCTGTGGACCGCACCGCGTTCTCGGTTGCACCGCCCTCGTCGGACGCTGAGCGCCTGGACCGGTCGCCCCCGGGCCTTGTTCATCCAGGATGGGTGCTTCCGTCGGCTGCCGATCATCTGCTCTTCGTCAATAATCCTTTTAGGGCTCCTAAAGTCTCGCGCCGGACAAAGTAAAGCTTTGCCCTGAGAACAGCAAAGACTGAACTATGGAGGACCTCGTGTCCCAGCGCGTGAACAAGGCCCGCCGCCTGGCGGCGCCGGCGGCTGCCGCGGCTGCCGCTGCGGTAGTGACGATGGTGGTCAACCCGACACTTGGTGCGTCGGCTTCGGACTCCCATGGAGCGGGCAAGGCGCCGGTTGCCAAGAACGTCATCTTCATCAACGGCGACGGCATGGGCGCTGCGGCCCGTCAGGCTGCGCGCCTGCATCTGGCCGGCCTTCAGGGGCAGTTGGCGATGGACAAGCTCCCGGTGTCCGGCCAGCTGACCACCGACCCGGACGACCCCAAGGCCGTGATCACCGACTCCGCCGCTGCGGCGACCGCCTGGGCAACGGGTGAGAAGACCTACAACGGCGCGATCAGTGTCGACGTGGACGGCAACCCGCTGGCCACCCTCGGCCAGCAGGCCAAGGCTGCTGGCAAGGCCACCGGCCTGGTGACCACTGCGCAGGTCACCGACGCGTCCCCGGCCGCCTTCTTCGCCAACACCGCGAACCGGTCGGCTCAGGACGAGATCGCACGTCAGTACATTCAGGTCAGCAAGGCCGATGTGATCCTGGGTGGCGGCGAGGACTGGTGGCTGCCCGCGGGCAGTGCCGGCGCCTTCAAGGACCAGCCCGCAGAGGACCCGTCCGAGGCGAGCAAGGGCACCAAGGGCAACCTGGTGGAGCAGGCCAAGAAGTCCGGCTACACCTATGTCTCCAACGCCGACCAGCTCGACCGCGCCAAGGGCGGCAAGCTCCTGGGACTGTTCGCCAACGAGGAGATGTTCCAGCAGCGCGCCGAGGGGCAGGGCGACGTGTACGCCCCGGTGGTCAGCCTGTCCACCATGACCAGCAAGGCGCTGAGCACGCTCGACAAGAACAAGAAGGGCTTCTTCCTCATGGTCGAGGAGGAGGGTGTGGACGAGTTCGCGCACTCGAACAACGGCACCCGCGTCCTCCAGTCCATGCAGGAGCTGGAGAAGGCGGTCGCCGTGGCCCGTGCCTACGTCGCGACCCACCCCGACACCCTGCTGGTCGTCACCGGCGACCACGAGACCGGCGGCCTGGCCGTGGAGGAGGCCGACGCCGCGGACGAGTCCGGCACCGGCATCTCGGCCGAGGACGGTCCGTTCTCCATCCGCGGCAGCGAGAAGACCTTCTACATCGACTGGACCACGTCCGGCCACACGGGCGTGGACGTGCCGGTGACCGCAGTGGGCCCGCTCGCCGACCGCTTCACCGGCAAGCACGCCAACACCTATGTCCACGACGTCCTGCAGCAGGCGCTGACCGCCGGTCGCTGACCGAGGCAGCTCTGCGACAACGCCGAAGGGGCGCCGTGGGTATGCGGCGCCCCTTCGATTCGACCCGTCCGTCCCAGCTTCGCCGGGGCGGGCGTCGCTGATGCGTCGAGGCCGTACGGGGTGTCATTGGCCGCCGCGTCGGTCCTCGTGGCTTGTCGGGATCGCAGGTGTGGGCGCTCAGCGGCAGCTGCCTTCCCGGATGTCGGGATTCGGGTGGCACGCTGCCGCCCGGGGAGTGGGGATTGCACGCCGCCGGCGTGGTGTCGGCCCGCGGGTTCAGGCGAGGGCGGTGACCAGCAGGGTGAAGGCGGCGATGATGACGGCGACGCGGACGTAGTGGTAGCGGTCCCAGCGGTTCATCTGCTCCTTCCAGTCCTCGGGCCGGTTCTCGGGGGTCCACGTCTTGCCCCGGTTGTTGATCGGGACGAGCAGCAGCAGCGACATGATCACGCTCAAGATCAGCAGCGCGCCGGCGATGACGACGAGGCCGGCACCGGGGCGGTGCCATCCGGCGACGGCCCAGACCGCGCTCAGGACGAGCGAGCCGATGTACCAGAACGGCATCACGGCACCGAGCATCCGGCCCCCGTGGGCGCGGCCGAGTTGGCCACTGTCCTCGGGGAGTCCGTTGAAGATCGGGTTGATGACAAAGGCGACGGAGAACTCCACTCCCACCATCAGGCCGACGACCACGGTGGTGAACACCTCTAGTGCGTTGAGCATGATGACCCCTCCAGGGATCTAGCGCTGCTAGCTGATGAGGCAACGCTAATACTGCTGCCGCTTGATTGTCTAGCGGTGCTAGGATCGAATCATGTCGGTACAGGAACGCAAGGAGCGCGAACGGGCGGGCCGCGAGCGCCTCATCGTGGCCACGGCCCGCGAACTCGCCGAGCAGCAGGGCTGGGACGCGGTCACCACCCGCCGGCTCGCCGAGCGCATCGAATACAGCCAGCCCGTCCTCTACAGCCATTTCCGGGGCAAGCGCGAGATCATCGGCGCCGTCGCCCTCGAGGGTGCTGCCGAGCTGGCCGCGGCGCTGCGGGCTGCGACCTCCGCCGCGGACGGCCCCCGCGCCCGGGTCGCCGCCCTCGCCCGCGCCTACCTCGACTTCGCCGAGCGCAATCCGGCGGTCTACGACGCCATCTTCCAGCTCGACGGCGGCCTGGCGTTCGCACACGAAGACACCCCCGAGCCGCTGAAGGACGCCTTCGCCGCCCTGCTGGAGAGCCTCGGCGAGGTCGCCGGGGACGGCGTCCACCCGGGACTGTTCACCGAGACGTTCTGGGCGGCCCTGCACGGACTGGCCACCCTGACCCGGGCGCGACGGCTCCCGCCGGAGTTCACCGAGCGCAGGGTGGAGCTGCTGGTGGACCGGCTTGCCATCGTCTGACATGCCGCCCCGGCGGGCATGCAGCCGGGGTCTCCGGACCCCGCTGCCTGCCTCCGGCATTGCTTCCGATCACCCGCGCCCACACGGCGCAGCCGCAGACCGCCGGGCCCTGACCCCCCGCCGGGGCGCACGCCCCGGAAGCCGCGGCGGTCCTCCGGCGGGTGTGCCGCGACTGCGAGCGCGTCAGGCCGATGCCGCGCAAATGGTGCGAAACGCGAGGACTGGGCAAGCCAATACGCCGCAGCGCAACATCTTGCGCAAGAATCCTCTGTGCGTCGGCAAATGCATGGGATTTGCGTGAAATCAACATGACTGCCTATGCAAGTCCACTATTTTCTTGGAGAATGTGCGACCATGAGTCGCAGACTTGCAGAAGTTGCCACCAAGGTCGGCGTCAGTGAAGCAACGGTCAGCCGGGTCCTCAATGAGAAGCCGGGGGTGGCGGATGCCACCAGGCAGGCCGTTCTCACTGCACTGGATGTACTTGGCTACGAACGCCCGACGCAGCTGAGAGGGGTCAGGGCCAGGTTGGTGGGGCTGGTGGTCCCGGAACTGCAGAACCCCATCTTCCCCGCTCTTGCCGAAGTGGTCGGAGGTGCCCTGGTGCAACTGGGGTTCACGCCGGTCCTGTGCACCCGGACTGCGGGCGGCCTCACCGAGGCCGAATATGTGACGATGCTTCTCGACCAGCAGGTGTCGGGGGTCGTCTTCTGCGGCGGACTGAGCTCCGAGGAGTACGGTCAGTTGATCGGCCGTGGGGTTCCGGTGGTGCTTCTCAATGCGGCTGTGGATTATTCAGAATTTTCCGGCAGTGAAATCACCGACAAAAACCTGGCCGGCCGGCATGGATTCCCGCATGTTTCCACCGACGACGAAGCGGCGGTGGAACAGGCGTACAGCCACCTGGTGGCCCTCGGCCACCGCACCATGGGCCTGTTGGTCGGTGCGGCCGACCATGCGCCCTCACGGCGGAAAGCCGAAGCCTTCGCACGTCTGCATGCGCAGTCCAGCCAGCCAACCAGTGGCAGGGTGGCCCACGCCCTCTTCTCTTTCGAGGGCGGCCAAGCGGCGGCGGCCGAACTCCTCACCGCGGGTGCAACCGCGTTGATCTGCGGCAGCGACATCCTCGCTCTGGGCGCTATCAGGGCGGCGCGCCGTATGAACCTCAACGTGCCCGACGACATCTCGGTCATCGGATTCGACGACTCCGCGATGATGAACTTCACGGACCCCCCGCTGACCACCCTGCGGCAGCCCATCGATGCCATGGCCCGCGCGGCCGTCACCCTGCTGGTGAACCAGATCGCCAGCGGGGCGCCGACGCCGAAGGAGCTTCTGCACGAGCCGGAACTCGTCGTCCGCGGGAGCACCGGGCCGCTCCGCTCCCTCGCCGCTGCGGCTCAGGTCTGAGCGGGCGCTCTCCGGCAGCGAACGACTGCCCCGGCCGCCTGATGGGCGGCCGGGGCAACTGCCTGCCGGCGGACAGGTCGGCTCGTCTCCTCCTGGGGTCCGCCGACTTGTGACACCGCTCAGTTCACCTGCGCAGCCACACGGTGCTGTTGGGAGGAAGGCTCTTCCCGTCGTCTGCGAGGGGGCCGCTGCTCAGCAGCACTCGCTCCGCCCCGTCGAGCGGGATCTGCTGGTCCGAGAGGTTGACGATGCAGCGGAAGTGTGGGCCCCGCTGGAAGTCGAGGACGGAATCCCCAGGGGCTGAGCGCCAGTCGAAGTCGTCCTGGTGCAGAGCTGCCTCGTCACTCCGAAGTGCCAGCGCCGCCCGGTACAGGTTGAGGATCGACTCCGGGTCGGCGTCCAGCGCCTCGGCGGTGAGACCGGCCCACGCGGCGGGCTGGGGGAGCCAGGGATCGGCGTCGGCCCGGTCGGGGCTGAAGCCGAACGGGGCCTCGCTTCCGGCCCACGGCAGGGGCACCCGGCAGCCGTCGCGGCCGACGTCCGCACCGTTGCTGCGGTGGAAGAACGGGTCCTGGCGCAGCTGGTCGGGGATGTCGCTGACCTCCCACAGACCGAGTTCCTCGCCCTGGTAGAGGTAGCAGGATCCGGGGAGGGCGAGGTTCAGCATCAGAGCCGCTCGTGCCCGCCGGGTGCCGAGTTCCAGGTCGGCGGGTGCGCCGTGCTGGGCGGGGCTGCGTCCCATGGAGCTGTCGGCGCGGCCGTAACGGGTGACGTGACGGGTGACGTCGTGGTTGGACAGCACCCAGGTGGCCGGGGCCCCGACGGGGGCGTGCGCATCGATGGTCGCATCGATGACGCTGCGGAGCGTGCCGGCGTCCCAGGGGCAGTTGAGGTAGTCGAAGTTGAACGCGGAGTGCATCTCGTCGGACCGCAGGTACGCCGCGAAGCGCCCCGGGTCGGCGAGCCACACCTCACCGATCAGGACCTTGGGCTCCGAGTAGCTGTCGGCGACGGCGCGCCAGGCCCGGTAGATGTCGTGGACCTCGTCGCGGTCGACGAACGGGTGGGGCTTGGGCGGCTGAGTCTGGGAGTGGTCGGGGGCGAAGGACGGCAGGAGCGGGTCCTTGGCGGGCATGGTCGCGGAGTCGATGCGTACGCCGTCGACACCGCGGTCGAACCAGAACCTAAGGACGGACTCGTGCTCCTCGCGGACCTTGGGGTTGTTCCAGTTGAGGTCCGGCTGCTCGGCGGCGAACAGGTGCAGGTACCAGTCGCCGTCGGCCACCCGGGTCCAGGCGGGGCCGCCGAACTCCGACTTCCAGTCGTTGGGGGGCAGTTCGCCGTTCTCGCCGCGGCCGGGGCGGAACCAGAAGAGTTCGCGGGCCTCGGATCCGGGACCTGCGGCGACAGCCTCCTGGAACCAGACGTGCCGGTCGGAGACGTGGTTGGGGACGACATCGACGATGATGCGCAGACCGAGGCCGTGGGCTTCGGCAATCAGCGCTTCGGCTTCGGCGAGTGTGCCGAAGGCAGGGTCGATCTGGCGGTAGTCGGCGACGTCGTACCCGGCGTCGGCCATCGGGGACGCGTACCAGGGGTTGAACCAGAGCGCGTCGACGCCGAGTTCAGCGAGGTAGGGGAGCTTGGCGCGGACGCCGGCGAGGTCGCCAACACCGTCACCGTTGGCGTCCGCGAAGGAGCGGACGTACACCTGGTAGATGATGGCGCTTCGCCACCAGGGGTCCGCGCGGTTTGTCTCGGGCCCGTTGTCATCGGTGCGGAGTGCCATGGGGGAGTGCTCCTTACTGTGGTGATACGGCCGTTCGGCGTCCGGGAATCGGGCCTGGGCCGTGGTCCCGGGACCGGTTCGGGCGCGTGCGATGCCGGCTGGAGAACTGGGACTCGGTTGGTTGCGCGGTCTGCCGGACGGTGTTGCCGTCGACCGAAAGCTGCATGACTGCGCTTACCGGTCCGGCGGGCAGGCTGATGGTGGCGGGCTCTCCACATGCGGGGGCGCAGGTGAAGTCCGCGGCGGGGGCGGGGGCGGGGGCGGGGGCGGGGCGGTGGGACTGGTGCGGTCGGCGAGGGTCCGGATCGTTCCCCCGCCCGCCCGCCCGCCCGGCCGGGACGCGATGTGTCGAGTGGCTCCTCGGTCCGGGCATGGGGGTGCCGTCCGGCCTGCTCGGCCGGCGAGGGTGTTCCTGGAGGGGTCCGTGCAGCGGAGGCCGGGGTGCTGCTCAGCCCTTGACGGCGCCGGCGGACAGTCCGCCGAGGATGTGGCGCTGGAAGAACAGGAAGAGCACGATCATGGGCGCCGCCGCGATGGCCAGACCGGCGATCATCTCGGTGACCGGGATCTGCGAACTGGACAGGGACAGGCGGTGCAGGGCCACGGCGAGGGTCTGCTTGTCGGGGTCCTGGAGCACGAGCAGTGGCCACAGGAAGTCCTTCCAGATCCCGATGACCGCGAAGATGGAGATCACGGCGAGGACCGGGCGGGACAGCGGAAGGACGACGCGCAGCAGTACCTGGAGCCGTGAGGCGCCGTCGATCTGGGCGGCGTCGAGCAGCTCGCCCGGGATCTGGTCGAAGAACCGCTTGAGCACGTAGATGTTGAATGCGTTGGCCGCGCCGGGAAGCCACAGCCCCCAGGGGGAGTTGAGCAGGCTGATGTGAAGGATGGGCAGGTTCGCGACGGTCAGGTAGGCCGGCACCAGCAGGGCGGCCGAGGGGAGCATCAGGCTGGCGAGCATGCCGGCGAAGACGGCCTTGCCGAAGACGGGGCGCAGCTTGGAGAGCGCGTAGGCGGAACTCACGTCGACGGCGATCTGGACGAACCATCCACCGACCGCGTAATAGGCGGTGTTGAGGAAGAAGTGGGCGATGTCCATCTGGCTCCACGCCTGGCTGTAGGCCTCGGGGTGCACGGAGCGCGGGATCAGGGTCGGCGTGGCGGCGGCGAACTGGGCGGGGGTCTCCAGGGCTGCGGTGGCCATCCAGTACAGCGGGAACAGGAACGCGGCCGCGAACAGCACAGTGGTGAGCGTGAGGACCGTGAAGTAGATCGCGCGCTTGCGGGGCCGGGCCAGGTCCAGGTCGGAGATCAGGCTGCGGACGGCCGGGGTGGGCTCGGACCGGCGGCGGGACTGCCGTCCGCTGCGGCTCCGGGGGGACGAAGCAGTGGCTGCGGGTGCCGTGGTGGGGGTTTGCCGAGGGCTGAGGAGAGTCATAGCAGTGTCCGTTGCCTAGTCCGACTCGCGGGTGAGCCGCAGATAGAGGGCCGAGAAGACGCCCAGGACGACGAAGAGCAGCACGCTCATGGACGCCGCGAGGCCGAAGTCGTTGTTGACCGCGAAGGCGTAGCGGTAGATCAGCGTCATCACGGTGATGGTGGACGGGTCGGTGAAGCCGGTGAGCTGGAAGGGCTCGATGAACACCTGCATCGTGGAGATGATCTGGAGCAGCAGCATGACGAGCATGATGAACCGCAGCTGGGGGATGGTCACATGCCGGATCCGGCGCCACAGGCCGGCTCCGTCCAGCTCCGCGGCCTCGTACAGCTCTCCGGGGATCGACTGCAGCGCCGCCAGGTACATCAGGGTGGCCCCGCCCATGTTGGCCCAGGTGGAGACGAGGACCAGGGAGATCATCGCGGTGTGCGGCGACTGGACCCACTGGGAGGTCGGCAGGTGGGCATCGCGCAGCAGAGTGTTGAACAGGCCGCTGCCGGGGTCGTAGAAGTACTGCCAGAGCATCACCCCGACCACGGGCGGGAGCATGACCGGAAGATAGACGGCGACCCGGAAATAGCTTTTGAAGTGGCGCAGCTCGTTGAGCAGGATGGATATCGCCAGCGGCACCGCATAACCCAGGACCAGGGCCAGGGCGGTGAACTCCGCGGTGTTCTTCCAGGCGGTCAGGAACAGCGGGTCGGCGAAGAGATGACGGTAGTTGGCCAGCCCCACCCAGGTGGGTGGAGTGATCAGATTGTCCTGCTGGAAACCCAGGATGATGCCGCGGACGAGTGGATACCAGGAGAACAGCGCGAAGCACGCGATACCCGCGGCCATGAAGGTGTAGGCCATGAGGTTGTCGCCGGCGCGGCGGCGCAGTCTGTCCATGCGCGTGGTGGCTGGCCGCTGGCCGGCGCTGGCGGTGGTGGTGGTCACCGGGCGTGCCCTTCTCTTCTTCCGGGGTGGGTCCGGCGGTCCCCGCTCGGCGGTGCGGGGACCGCCGTGGGCGGCCTGCACACGGGGTGTGCAGGCCGCGTGGCGCGGATCACCGGGCTGGTGTCGGGCTACTGTACGGTGGCCAGAATGGTGTTGACCTGGGTCTCGGCGCTGCTGAGCAGCTTGCTGACGTCCGCGTTCTTGTCGGTGAGGACGGCGGCCATCGCGGTGTCCAGGACCGCGTAGATCTGCTGGGCGTTCGGCGGCTCGACATTCAGCTTGATGTTCGGACCGGCCGCGACGAACTTGGCGTAGTTGGCATCGGGCAGGTTGGAGTTGGCCTTCACGGCCGCTGCGCGGGTCTGCTCCGCGGTGCCGGTCCACAGGTCGGGCTCGGGCAGGCCGACGGGCACCTTGTTCTTGGCGTCGCGCTCGACACCGGAGGTGATCCGGTCGGGGTTGTCGTACTTGAAGGTCAGCCACTGCAGACCGGCCTTGATCTGCTCGGGTGTGTCCTTGGGGTTGAACATGAACCCGCCGCCGCCCGCGAGGGTGCCCTGCCCGCCGGGGATCGGCCCGAGACCGTAGTCGCTGGCGACGCCCTTGTACTGGCCGACGATGGTGGGGATGTTGTCTGAGGTGGCGAGATACATGCCGAGCTTGCCCGCGCCCATCATCTGCAGCAGGTCGGCCCACTCCAGCAGCTGGCGCTGCCCCATGGAGTTGTCCGTCCAGCGCATGTCGTGCAGCTGCTGCAGCACCTGACGGCCGGTGGCGTTGTTGAAGTCGGCCACCCACTTGCCGCTGGAGTCCTTCTTGGCGACGTCGCCGCCGCGGGAGTACATCTCGGCGGTGAAGTGCCAGCCGCCGGTGTTGGACTTGCTGTAGTCGCCGTAGCCTGCGATGCCCTTCCCCAGGGCCGCGATCTTCTTGGCGTCGGCGCGGACCTCGTCCCAGGTGGTGGGCGGCGAGTCGGGGTCGAGCCCGGCCTGGGTGAAGAGCTTGCGGTTGTAGACCAGCCCCATGCTGTAGTTGCCCTCGGGCAGGCCGTAGACCTTGCCGTCGGCGTCGCTGAACACCTTGACCAGCTCTGGCTTGACCTGCTTGACCTGCGGGAACGCGGACAGATACGGCGTGACGTCGGCGACCTGGTGCTTGGCGATCAGCCCGGCCGGGTCGGTGTAGTAGACGTAGAAGACGTTCTCCAGCTGGCCGCCGGCGAGCTTTGCGGAGAAGGTCTGCGGGTCCATCTGGCCCTCGTGCCCCACGATCTTCACCTTGGGGTACTTGGCCTCAAAGGCGGCGACGTCGTCGAGGAAGTACTTGCGGTGCACCGGGTCGGTGGCGGGCGGCTCGTCGTTGACCGTGATGGTGACGACGCCGTCGGAGGACGCCCCGGCCTTCGCAGTGGAGCTTCCGCAGGCGGTGGTGGTGAGAGCGAAGCCCGCAGCAAGCGCAACCGCGATGGCAGCGCGAGAGCGTCCAACAGATCTGCTAACAGTCATCTTCGACGTCCCGGGTGGTGAGGTTATGATGCGGATGCCGCCACGAATGCGCAGGCCAAAGGCCTGTGATGGCTCGTCCTGGAGTCGGCGGCTGCTGCCCCAGAACCGTCCGCATCCCGGTTCAGGACAGCGGCATCGGCTCGGCGTGGAGCACAAGTTACGGGCCAAGGCTTCTGCGTGCAATAGTGAAACTTATATGCGCAAAAACTCTACGCGCAGGTGAAAGCGGCGCCTGTGACAACGCAAGCGGTTGCATGCATATGGCATAGTGCCTGCCATGACTCGCAGACTCACCGAAGTGGCTCAGAAGGTCGGTGTCAGCGAGGCGACGGTCAGCCGTGTCCTGAACGGCAAGCCGGGCGTCTCGGAGACCACACGGCAGGCCGTCCTGACCGCCCTGGACGTCCTCGGTTACGAACGCCCCACGCAGTTGCGCGGCGTACGCGCGCGCGCTGGTGGGCCTCGTTCTGCCGGAGCTCCAGAACCCCATATTTCCTGCGCTGGCGGAAGTGGTCGGCGGCGCTCTGGTCCAGCTCGGCTTCACTCCCGTCCTGTGCACACGCTCCGCGGGAGGACTGACCGAGGCCGAATACGTCACCATGCTGCTCGACCAGCAGGTGTCAGGCGTCGTCTTCTGCGGCGGACTGAGCTTCGAGGAGCACCAGAAACTCCTCGACCGGGGCGTCCCGGTGGTCTTCCTGAACGCCGCCGTCGACTACACCGGTTTCCCGCAGGTCTCCACCGACGACATCGCCGCGGTCGAGCAGGCGTTCAAGCATCTCGCGGCCCTGGGCCACCGGCGCATCGGCCTGCTCGTGGGGCCGGCCGGCCATATCCCCTCGCAACGCAAGACGGCGGCCTTCACCTCCCTGTCCGCCCGCGCCGGTCTGCCGACCGAGGATCTGATCGGCCATTCGCTGTTCTCCTTCGAAGGCGGCCAGGCCAGCGCCGCGGAACTGATCCAGGCCGGCGCCACCGCGCTGATCTGCGGGAGCGACATCCTGGCTCTCGGCGCCATCCGCGCCGCACGCCGGGCCGGTCTGCGAGTTCCCGAGGACTTCTCGGTGGTCGGCTTCGACGACTCCGCGTTCATGAACCACACCTCCCCGCCGTTGACCACGCTGCGGCAGCCCATCGAGGCCATGGCCCGGGCCGCTGTCACCCTTCTGGTCAATCAGATCAACGGTGGTGCGCCCACCCCCAAGGCGCTGCTGCACGAACCCGAACTCGTCGTGCGCGGATCCACCGGCCCAAAGCCCCCGGAGACCCCGTGAACGACCCGGCAAGGAATCGACTGAAAAAGTAACGGCAATTTCAGTGGGGGTGGGTGAACAGGCGGTCGGCAGAGGGCAGACCGGCTGCTCACGGTGGATTGCAAGGAATGTTCGGCAGGGCGACAGGATCTGCGCGGAGTATTTACACCGCCGCCGGAGACATTGTGTCGAATCGTCGGCGTCACTACTGTGCCGTCGAAATCTCCGGCTCCTTCCACCCCACGGAGCGTCATGCCCTCCTCATCCCCCAGGCGGGGGCGCAGCATCACGCTGCCCACCGCCGTCCTTGTCGTGCTGGGACTGCTGGTCGCCCTGGCCGCGGCGTGGAACGCACAGCCCGCCCACGCCGCCTCCAGTACCTACGAGGCCGAGAACGCCTCCCTGTCCGGAGGTGCGGTTGTCGGTTCGGACCACACCGGCTTCACCGGCACCGGCTTTGCCGGCGGCTACACCGACGGCAACAAGGGCACCGCGAACACCAGCTTCACGGTCAGTGCCGTCGGCTCCGGTGCCTACACCTCAACGCTCCGCTACGCCAACGGCACCAGCGCGACGATGACGCTGTCGGTCTACGTCAACGGCAGCAGGACCGGGCAGATCTCGCTGCCGGCCACCGCCGACTGGAACACCTGGGGCACGCTGTCCAGCACGGTGAACCTCAACGCCGGCAGTGACACCATCGCCTACCGGTTCGACGCGGGCGACAGCGGCAACGTCAACCTCGACAACATCACCGTCGCTGCGGTGACCCCGCCCCCGGCGGGCCAGTACGAGGCCGAGAACGCCTCGCTGTCCGGAGGTGCGGTTGTCGGCTCGGACCACACCGGCTTCACCGGCACCGGCTTCGTCGGCGGCTACACCGACGGCAACAAGGGCACCGCCAACACCGCTTTCACCGTGACCGCAGCGAGCGCCGGAGCCACCCCCGTGGCCCTGCGCTACGCCAACGGCACCGGGTCGACCCTGACCCTGTCGGTGTATGTCAACGGGACCAGGATCCAGCAGGACCAGCTCGCGGCCACCGGGGACTGGAACACCTGGGGCACCCACACCGACAACCTGAGCCTGAACTCCGGCACCAACACCATCGGCTACCGGTTCGACACCGGCGACAGCGGCAACGTCAACCTGGACAACATCACCGTCGGCACCGCCACATCGAGTCCCTCCCCGAGCCCGACGCCGACCCCCACCGGCGGCACACCCTCGGGCCAGGCCTACCAGGCCGCATCGGCCTTCTGGACCGGCGGTCCCTCCCTGGCCACCGGCTTGTCCGGCTACACCGGCAGCGGCTACCTCACCGGCTTCACCACCCAGGGCGCCGTGGTCGACTTCACCGCGTACGTCCCCTCGGCCGGTACCTACCCGGTCGCCCTCGCCTATGCGAATGCGACGGGATCCACCCAGACGATCTCCCTGTACCTCAACGGCGTGAAGAGCGGTCGCATCAGCCTGCCCTCCGGCAGCGGCTGGCTCCACGCAACCCAGAACGCCGCCCTGCGCTCGGGACTCAACCTCATCGCCTACCGGACCGACTCCGGTGACAGCGGCAATCTGTCCGTCAACAGCATCACCGTCGACGGAGGAACCGCCCTCGCCGACAAGGGTGCCACCGTCGCCTACACCGAGTACCAGGCCGCAACCGCGCAGACCAACGGGACCGTGCTGCCGTACAGCACCACCTATCCCAGCCTGCAGGCGGAGTCGACCGGCCGGCAGGCCGTCCAGCTCACCGCCACCGGCCAGTACGTCCAGATCACCCTGACCAAGCCGGCCAACTCGGTCGTTGTGCGTTACTCCATCCCGGCCGGGAGCGACGGCTCCACCGCCACCGCGCCCCTGGCCCTCTACGCCAACGGAAGCAAGCTGCAGGACCTCTCCCTGACCACCAAGTACTCCTGGCTCTACGGGGGCGGATACACCGACACCCACTCCCCGGCCAACGGCGCAGCTCACCACTTCTACGACGAGACCCGTGCCCTGATCGGCAACTGGCCTGCGGGAACGGTCCTCAAGCTGCAGAAGGACGCCGCGGACACGGCAGCGTCCTACACCATCGACGCCATCGACACCGAGCAGGTCGACCCGGCCTACACCATGCCGTCCGGCTATGTGTCCGTCACCGGCTACGGCGTCACCCCGGACAGCGGCGCCGACGCGACCTCCGCGATCAACAGCGCACTCAGCGCCCTCTCCGGCACCGGCCAGGGCCTGTGGTTCCCCGCCGGCACCTACAGGATCTCCGGGCAGATCAGCCTCAACAATGTCGCCGTCCGCGGCGCGGGCGAGTGGTACACCACACTGCAGTCCACCGCCGAGAACGGCTCCGGCGGCCTGTTCGCCACCGGCGGCACCAACCAGATCGCCGACCTGACCGTCGCCGGCGACCAGACCTCACGCAACAACAACTCCGGCGCCGCAGGCATCGAGGGCAACTTCGCCTCGGGCTCCCTGATCCTCAACGTCTGGATCGAGCACACCAAGGTCGGTATATGGACCGACTCCGGAAACGGCCTCTACGTCTTCGGAACCCGGGTCCGCGACGTCTTCGCCGACGGTGTCCACTTCCACGGCGGCACCGCCAACTCGCGCGTCGACCAGTCGGTTGTACGGAACACCGGTGACGACGAACTCGCCCTGGACACCGAGAACGGCAATGTCACCGGGTGCGCGCTCACCCACAACACCGTCCAGAGCCCGATCCAGGCCAATGGAATCGGCGTGTACGGCGGCGCCGCCAACACCGTGCAGAACAACATCGTCTCGGACACCGTGGCGTTTGGATCCGGCATCACCGTCAGTACCGCCTTCGGCGCCGGGTTCTCCGGCCCCACCACCGTCTCCGGCAACACGCTGACCAGGGCCGGCTCCTACAACTCCAACTGGGGCTCCTCCCTCGGGGCCCTGTGGATCTACGCCAATCAGTACGACATCACCCAGCCCGTCACCGTCACGGACAACACCATCAGCAACAGCACCTACCAGGGCGTGCTGCTGAGCTACGCCAAGCAGATCAGCAACCTGACACTGGACCATCTCACCATCAGCGGCGCCGGGACGTACGGCATCGACATCTCCAACGTCACCGGCAGCATGACCGCCAACTACGTCACCGTCACCGGTGCCGCCTCGGGCGGCCTCAACAACTCCGGCGGCTACACCGTCAACCGGGGTCCCGGGGACAGCGGCTTCTGAGCCGGCCCGCCCGGCTGCGAACGCCTTCCCTTGAGGAGTTCGCAGCCGGGCGCCCGGGCTGCCCGGCGGCAACTGTTCACCGGGTCTCAGCGAAGCTGCGGACGGACACCGGGGCTCCCAGGAGGCGGAGCCACGGCCACTCCACAAGGGGCGCTGCCAGGTCTGGCCGACGAGGTGGCGGCCGATGCTGTGAGGGGAGTTCCTCGGTGACGTGGAGGAAGTCTGACGTACGGAACTGCCGGCTCATCCGGCACGTAGGCCATTCTGGCCGTGGGCGTGTCCAGCGGTTCCGTTCACCGACCAGCGCCGGAGCGCCCGTTCAAGCGGTGTCTCATCAGCGCAGGGCACGCTCGCGTGACCCTTCTCAGCCCGCGCCGGCCATCAGCCGAACAAGAGGCTGCCTCGCGTGCGTGCGGAACAGCCTCTTTCAGTGGATTCAGAACTGCGGCGCCGGAGAGGACGGTTGGGGCTGTGCGGCCGTGTCGACCTGACTGGGTGTCGTTCTGGAGCGTTGCAGGGTGATCAGGTACACGGCCGCGGCGAGGACGGTGGCGGTGACGGCGACCAGGCCGAGTGGGAGAGCGGTGTGGGCGCTGCCGAGGCCGACCAGGGGTGCGGCGAGGCCGCCCAGCGCGAAGCGAGCCAGGCCGAGCAGGGAGGAGGCGGTGCCGGCGAGGGTGGGGTAGTTGGCCAGCGCGAGCGAGGTGGTCGGTGGGGTGGTGACCGCGACGCCGCCGACCATGGTGAACAGTGACAGGACTACCGCGGTCAGCGGGAGGTGCAGGACCGCGGTGGTCAGGAGGCCGCCTGCGCCGCCCAGACACATGGCCAGGCCCGTGACCAGGGTGCCGCGTTCGGACCAGCGCTCGGCGAGCCGTCCGGCGGAGAAGCCGAAGAGCATGAAGCCGAGCGAGTTGAGGCCGAACGCGAATGCGTAACCCTGCGGGGACAGACCGTAGATGCCCTGCAGGACGTAGGTGGCACCGCTGAGGTAGGCGAACAGGGAGGCGTTGACCAAGCCGGTGACCAGCACGGCGCCGAGGAGAACCCGGTCGCCGAGCAGGAGCCGGAAGTCGCGTCCGGCCTGGGCGAGGCCGCCGCTGGTCCGGGCGGACGCAGGCAGGGTCTCGCGGAAGACCGGCAGGCAGGCCGCCACGATGACGACGCCGATCGCGGCGAGGACGACGAAGAAGCCGCGCCAGTCGGTGAGGGAGGCGAGTTGCCCGCCGAGGACGGGGCCGATCACCGCGGCGAGTCCGGCGATGACGGTCAGGCGGCCGTAGTAGCGCATGAGCCGGCCGCCGGAGTAGAGGTCGCGGCCCGCGGCTTGGGCGATGACGATGCCGACTGCGCCGGCCAGGCCCTGGACGATGCGGGCGGCGATCAAAGTGGCGATGGTGGGGGCCAGCGCGCACAGGACGGAGGTGAGGACGTAGGCCAGAGTGCCGGCCAGCAGCGGTCGGCGGCGACCGAAGCGGTCGGATATCGGTCCCGCGACCACCTGCCCGAAGGCCAGACCGAGCAGGCAGGCGGTGACCGTCAACTGCGCGGTGGAGGTGGCGGTGTGCAGATCGTCGGTGAGTGCGGGCAGGACGGGCAGGTACAGGTCCATCGAGATCGGACCGAAGACGGTCAGCAGCCCGAGGGTGATCGCCAGGGCGCGGCCGACGGTCGGCTCCCGCGAACTGGCGTGGTGCTGATGGGTCACGGGACTCCTGTCAACAGTGGGCAACGCTCGGCCGGGGTGCGGATGGGCGCACCGGGTTGGAGGCCGGGCGCCGCTCGCCCTGCGGCGAGCGAGCGGCCGGGGCGGTGGGTCAGACACGGAGCAGGGCCTTGACGGCCCGGCGCTCGTCCATCGCCCGGTACGCCTCCGCGGCCTGGTCGAGCGGGAGTTGAAGGTCGAAGACCCTGCCCGGGTTGATCTCCCCGCGCCAGATCAGCTCGATCAGGCGCGGAAGGTACGCGCGGACCGGGGCCGGGCCTCCGTGCAGGTGGACCTGGGAGAAGAACAGCTCCGTGCCGTCCAGGGCGACGTCGTGGTTGACTCCGACGAAGCCGACGTGGCCGCCGGGGCGGGTGGAGCGGACTGCCTGGAGCATGGACTCCTGGGTGCCGACCGCCTCCACGACCGAGTGTGCCCCGAGGCCGGCGGTGAGCTCCTTGATCCTCTCCACGCCCGCGTCCCCGCGCTCGGTGACGATGTCCGTGGCTCCGAAATCCAACGCGAGCTTTTGGCGCTGCTCGTGACGGCTCATCGCGATGATCCGCTCGGCGCCCAACTGCTTTGCGGCAAGCACCGCGAGCAGGCCCACCGCGCCGTCGCCGACGACCGTGACCGTCTTGCCCGGGCCCGCCTGCGCGGCGACCGCGCCGAACCACCCGGTGCCCAGTACGTCGGAGGCGGCCAGCAGATCCGGGAGCAGATCCGCGTCGGGCATGCCCGGAGTCGGGACGAGCGTACCGTCCGCGTTGGGAACCCGGGCCAGGTCGGCCTGGGCGCCGCTCATGAACTCTCGGTGCACACAGGACGAGGGGTAGCCGGAACGGCAGATTTCGCAGGTGCCGTCGGAGGTGGCAAAGGAGCCGACGACAAACTGGCCGGGCCGGACGCTTGTCACCTCGCTGCCGACCTCCTCGACCACGCCGACATATTCGTGGCCCATCCGGACCGGGTTCTTCACGGGCTCGATGCCGCGGTAGGGCCACAGGTCGGATCCGCAGACACAGGTCGCGGACAGCCTGATGACCGCGTCGGTCGGGGCCAGGATCTTGGGGGCTTCGAGCTGCTCCACCCGGACGTCGCCGGGGGCGTGCATCACGACACTGCGCATGGGTGTGCTCCTTGCAAGGGTAGGGCGGCGGGCCGCCCGCGCGGCGACCGAGGTTGTCAGGGCTATGAAGAGCTGGTCCGCCCGGTCGGGCGGGGTGCACGCGGAGTCGACCCCCGTTGTCACCCGCGGGCGGGCTCTCCGGTGCGGTTCGGCCGGCACGGGAAGCGCCTCTGCACCCAGGTAACCGCCCTTCCGATCCCGTGGGGAGTTCCTGGCAAGGGGTGTACCAGCAGTACATCCCTTCGACTGCGGTCCCGGCGTATCGTCGGCGACGTGGACAACCGTGAGGAAGTCCGCGAGTTCCTCATCTCGCGGCGAGCCAGGATCACCCCTGAACGGGCGGGACTGCCTACCGGCAGCAAGCGCCGCGTGCCCGGACTGCGCCGTAGCGAGGTCGCCGCCTTGGCGGACGTCAGTGTCGAGTACTACGCCAAACTCGAGCGAGGCAACCTCGCCGGCGCCTCCCCCCAGGTCCTCGAAGCGGTCGCCCGCGCCCTGCAGCTCGACGACGCAGAACGCGCCCACCTGCTCCACCTGGCCCAGGCCGCCGACGGCTCCGACACCCTCGCCCGCCCGCGCCGCCGCGGCAAACCGTGGACCGCGCACCCGAGCCTGCAATGGACTCTGGACGCCGTCACCGCCGGACCCGCCTTCGTCCGCAACGGCCGGATGGACCTGCTCGCTGCCAACCAGCTCGCCCGCGCCTTCTACGCCGACGCCTACGCGAGTGGCCCGCAGCCAAACCTTGCCCGGTTCCAGTTCCTCGACCCCGTGTCCCACCGCTTCTACCCCGACTGGGACCTTGCCGCCGACATCGCCGTCGCCATCCTGCGCACCGAGGCAGGCCGCGACCCCCACGACAAGGACCTGCACGACCTGGTCGGCGAGCTGTCCACCCGCAGCGACGAGTTCCGCACTCGCTGGGGCGCCCACAACGTGCGCCACCACGGCACCGGCACCAAACGCTTCCATCACCCGGTCGTCGGCGAACTCACCCTCGCCTACGAGGGCCTCCAGATGGCCGCCGCCCCCGGCCTCGTCCTCACCATCTACACCGCCGAACCCGGGTCCCCCTCCGAAGAAGGCCTGCGCCTCCTCGCCTCTTGGGCGGCCACCCAGGAATCCGCCGCCACCGATCCGAGCCTCCCAGCGGGCTGAGAAGGGCCGTCGATCAACGGCTCTGTTCCGTCATCGGTGGTAGCGGGAGCTCGGCGAGTTCAGTCATCTCAGGGCAGGCGGCCCGCCGCTCCCGAAGGAGCGCGGTGTCCTTCTCCCGCAGGTTGTCGCAGTGGGTGAAGAGAAGGCGGTTGAGCCTGGCGCGAGGTGGTGACGGGCCAGGAGGATGCATCGGTGTCACGGGGCACAGCGTCCACGGCGGCCCGAGCAGCCGGTCGATGAAGAGTCCCTTGAGGGCAGTGCGGCGCCACTCGCAGGACCAGGCCATGACGGGCTCTTCGGCGAGGTGGGGGAGGTCGAAGGCGACGGCGCGTGGGTTCGCACATTCCTGGCCCTGAACGGCACGGAACCCGCACGGCACGCCGCGGTCAAGAGCGGTGTCGCGTGCGGGTTCCGTAGCGGCGCGGCGCGCCGGGCAGTGAGCGGCCTCCTTGACGTGTCGCGTGTTCGGAGTCAGTGACTGCGGGTGCGTGGGGCGGTGTACTGCTCGTCGGTGATGTGCTCCAGCCAGGTGGTCTCGGGCCGGTCGTCGTCGGGGGCGGTGCCGTCCCACAGGGCGAGGTGCTGCATGAAACGGTCCTCGGTGGCGCCGTGCCAGTGCTCCTCGCCGGGCGGGCAGGTCACCGTCTCACCAGGGTGGGCCTCGAAGACCGAGCCGTCGCGGGTGCCGATCAGGGCGATCCCGGCGACGACGTGGAGGGTCTGGCCGACGGCGTGGCGGTGCCAGGCGGTGCGGGCTCCGGGGGCGAAGCGCACCATGTTGGCGCGCAGCCGGGACGGGTCCTGCCCGGCGTGGATGACGTCGAACCAGACATCACCGTTGAACCACTCCTGCGGTCCCTTGCCGGTCGGCCGGGGCCCGACGAACTCCACGGGGTGCTCCTTGCTCTCGTGCGGGTGTGGGATGGATCCGGGGGCGGCGGTCAGCGCTCCATCATGCGCATCTGGGCCTCGTTGTGGGTGTCTCCGGCGGCCGGGGGGAGGCTGGTGAGCTGGGCGAGCTGCTCGTGGGTGAGCCGGACGGCGTCGGCGGCGGCGTTCTCCTCGACGCGGGCGACGTGCCGAGTGCCGGGGATGGGGGCGATGTCGTCGCCCTGGGCCAGCAGCCAGGCGAGGGCGACCTGGGCCGGGGTGACGCCGATCTGGGCGGCGATGGCGGCGACCTCGTCGGCCAGGCGCAGGTTGTGCTGGAAGTTCTCCTCGGTGAACCGGGGGTTGTCGGCGCGGAAGTCGGTGGGGGCGAACTGGTCGGTGGAGCGGATCGTGCCGGTCAGGAAGCCGCGTCCCAGGGGGGAGAAGGGGACGAAGCCGATGTTCAGCTCGCGCAGCACCGGCAGCACGCGGGCCTCGGGGTCCCGGGTGAACAGCGAGTACTCGGACTGCACGGCGGTGACCGGGTGGACGGCGTGAGCACGGCGGATGGTGTCGGGGCCGGCCTCGGACAGGCCGATGTGCCGGATCTTGCCCTGGCCGACCAGCTCGGCCAGGGCTCCGACGGTGTCCTCGATCGGAGTGCCGGGGTCGACGCGGTGCTGGTAGTACAGGTCGATGTGGTCGGTGCCCAGGCGCTTGAGGGAGCCCTCGACGGCGGCCCGGACGCCGGCCGGGCTGCTGTCGGGACCGCCCTGGCGGCCGGTGTGGGAGATCAGGCCGAACTTCGTCGCGAGTACGACCTGGTCCCGGCGTCCCTTCAGGGCGCGGCCGACGAGTTCCTCGTTGGTGAAGGGGCCGTAGACCTCGGCGGTGTCGATGAAGGTGACGCCCAGGTCCAGGGCGCGGTGCACGGTGCGGATGGACCCCGCGTCGTCGGTGCCGGCGCCGGTGTAGCCGTGGGACATGCCCATCGCGCCCAGACCGATGCGGGCGACGTCCAGCTGACCCAGCTTGATGTGCTGCATTGTTCCTCGCTTCTCCTGATGAATTCTGGTGTTCGGGGGTGATGAATCAGATGCACGTGATCATGCTCCTTCCCCTTGGGACGAGGTGTCCGGGGTCGGGGCGATGTCGTTGACGGCTGCCGGGGCATTGCGGGTAGGGGGTGCGGCTGAGGCACCCCGCAGCTGGTGATGCAGAGCGAGGCGCTGTTGAGGTCTGCCCGTCCCGTCAGCCGTCCAGGCGGCGCTTGCTGAGCCAGGCGACCATCTCGGGGTCGTGGTGGTCGAAGAACAGGGTCGCGCCGGTGTCGAGGGCGGCGATGGCGGCCATCTGGTCGTCGGTGAGCTGGAAGTCGAAGACGTCGATGTTCTGCGCCATCCGGTCGGGGTTGACCGACTTCGGGATGGCGACGACGCCGCGCTGGATCAGCCAGCGGAGCACGACCTGCGCCACGGACTTGCCGTGCGCCTCACCGATCCCGCTCAGGACGGGATGGGTGAACAGGTCGTTCCTGCCCTCGGCGAAGCCGCCCCAGGACTGGTGTTGGACGCCGTGCTCATGCATGAGGTCCTGATCGGCGGTGCGCTGGAAGAAGGGGTGGGTCTCGATCTGGTTGACCGCCGGCGTGACCTCGTTGTTGAAGGCGAGGTCCAGGAGCCGGTCGGGGTAGAAGTTGGCGACGCCGATCGCCTTGGCCAGGCCCTCGCGGTTCACCGCTTCCATGGCCCGCCACTGGCCGTAGACGTCGCCGAAGGGCTGGTGCATCAGGTACAGGTCGAGGTAGTCCAGGCCGAGCTTGCGCAGCGAGGTATCGAAGGCGCGTCGGGTGTTCTCCTGCGCGGGCGCGTCCTGGACCCACAGCTTGGTGGTGACGAACAGTTCCTCGCGCGGGATGCCGCTGGCCTTGATGGCGCGGCCGACAGCCTCCTCGTTGCCGTAGGCGGCCGCGGTGTCGAGCAGCCGGTAGCCGGCCGCGAGGGCTTCGGAGACGGCCTGTTCGGTCTGCTCCGCCGGGATCTGGTAGACGCCGAAGCCGAGGATCGGCATCTGGACGCCGTTGTTGAGGGTGACGTGCTCCATGGGGTTCTTCCTTGTTGTGTCGGTGGGTCAGAGGGTGATGAGGGCCTTGAGGACGCGGCGGTCGGTCATGGCCTGGTAGGCGTCCGGGGTCTGCGCGAGGGTGAAGGTCTGGTCGAAGACGCGGCCCGGTTCGATGGCACCGTCCAGGACATCGGGCATCAGCTCCTCGATGTAGGCGCGGGCCGGGGAGACGCCTCCGGTGAGGGTGATGTTCTTCATGATCATCGACGGGCCGACGGGGCCCTCCTCGTACTGCGGGACGCCCAGGCGGCTGATGATGCCGCCGTCGATGACTGTGCCGAACGCAGCGTCCAGGGCCTGGCGGGCGCCGACGGCCTCGATGACCTTGTCGACGCCGTGGCCGCCGGTCAGGTCGCGGACACGGGCGATGCCTTCGTCGCCGCGTTCGGCGACGACGTCGGTGGCGCCGAACGCACGGCCGAGGTCGGTGCGGGCGGTGTGGCGGCCCATGAGGACGATCTGTTCGGCGCCCCGGCGCTTGGCCGCGATGACCGCGCACAGGCCGACCGCGCCGTCGCCGATCACCAGTACGCGGTCGCCGTTGCCGACGCGGGCGGTGACGGCGCCGTGGTGGCCGGTGCCCATGACGTCCGACAGGGCCAGCAGCGACGGCAGCAGCGCGGAGTCCGCGCCGACCGGGAGCTTGACCAGGGTGCCGTCGGCGTGGGGAACGCGCACCGCCTCGCCCTGACCGCCGTCCACCCCGTCCAAGCCGTACCGGCCGCCGTGCCGGCACGAGGAGTGCAGGCCCTTGCGGCAGAAGTCGCAGGTGTTGTCGCAGTAGGTGAACGGAGCGACGACCAGATCACCGGCCCTGATACCGGAGACACCGGAGCCGGTCTCCTCGACCACACCCAGGAACTCGTGCCCCATGGGGCGCCCGGTGCCGGTGGCGGGCATCGACTTGTAGGGCCACAGGTCGCTGCCGCACACGCACGACAGCACGACCCGGACGACGGCGTCGGAGGGCTGCTGGATCTTGGGGTCGGGCCGGTCCTCTATCCGGACGTCGCCGGCGCCGTACATCACTGCTGCACGCATGAAAGCTGCTCCTGCTCTTGAAGTCCGCCGGTGTCCGGCGGCCCGGGTGTTCGCATCGGTGGCCCGGCCGGGTTCCGTCGGTCGGGAGGGGGGTGGGGTGTTCAGCGTTCGAGCGGCTGCCGCCTGGCTTCGGTGTGGCTCTCGCCTACGGCGGGGGCAGGCTGGAGAGCTTGTCGACCTGTTCGGCGGTGACTGCGGGACATCCCCATGGCGCCCAGGCCGGTCCAGGAGACTTCCCGTTCACGTAGCTTGATGTGCTGCATAATGTTTCCATCCCTTTTTTCCGTTTTCTGGCTCAGTCTGTGTCCTGGGAAGCGGACTACCGTGCAGGCGTGACGCCGAGCCGGGTCACGCCCGAGCGGTGGGCCGAAGCAGGAAGCTGACCGCGGTGGTGAGCAGGACTGCCGCGGCGGCGATCAGCAGGCTGGTCTCGAGCCCGGCCGCCAGGTGCCCGCGGTCGGCGATCAGCGCACCAAAGATCGCCACCGCAAGCGCGCCGCCGACCTGGCGGGAGGTGTTCAGCACGCCGCTGGCCGTGCCGGCCTGCCCGGCGGGCACGTGGTCGAGCAGCAGGGAGGTCAGGGCAGGGACGGCCAACGAGCCGCCCGCGCCGACCGGGACCATCGCCGCGATCAGCAGCCACGTCGGCGCAGAGGTGGGAACGAACGCCAGCAGGACCAGGCCGGCCGTCATGGCCACCTGCCCGGTGATCACCGGCATCCGGGCGCCGAACCGGGCGGCGAACCACGCCGCGGTCGGGCTGACGAACGCCGTCAGCACGGTCATCGGTACGAACGTCAGCCCCGTGGCCAGCGCCGACATCCCCTGCGCCTGCTGAAGGTACAGGCTGAGCAGGAAGATCATTCCGTAGAAGCCGACGTTGAGCGCGAAGCCGATCGCCGCCGAGACCACCATGGTGCGCTCGCGCAGCAGCGCCGGCCCGACCATGGGGTGCCGGCCCCTCGCCTGCGACACCACGAACACCACGGCGGCGACCACCACCACGACGAACGCGACAACCACTGCCGGGGCGGTGAAGCCGTCGGCGCCGGCCTCGATCGCCGCGAACGTGAGCGCGCCCATCGCCGCGACCGCCGACAGCTGCCCCGTCCAGTCGAACGGCGCGCGCGGTGAACGCGGTGGACGCGGCGAGCGAGGGGTGCGGGCCAGGAGGGCCAGGGCGATCAAGCCGACGGGCAGGTTGACGAAGAAGATCAGCCGCCAGTCGATCTGGCTGAGGAAACCACCGGCGACCGGACCGGCCGCCGACCCGGCGGAGCCGCCCAGCGCCCACACGGAGATCGCTTTCGCCCGGCTGCCCGCGTCCGGGAACGCCTCCCGGATCAACGCCAGAGAGGACGGCACGATCACCGCGGCTCCGCCGCCCTGCACCAGCCGCGCGACGACCAGCACTCCCAGGTCCGGTGCCGGCCCGCAGGCAGCCGAGGCGGCCACGAACACGGCCAGGCCCACGACGAACGTACGGCGGGCCCCCAGCCGGTCGGTCAGTGAACCCGCCGACAGCAGCAGAGCGGCGAACAGCAGCGTGTAGCCGTCGACCACCCACTGCAGCCCTTTGATGTCACCGCCCAGGCTGCTCCGGATCGACGGCAGCGCCACGTTGACCACCAAGGCATCCAGCGTGATGACGAAGAAACCCAGCAGTGCCGCCCCCAGCGCCGCGGAGGCGCCGGGACGGCGCGGCGCCGGGGCATCTGGTGCTGGTGCGGCGGTCGCGGCAAGGGAGACGGACACGGGGCGATGCTCCTGGTCAAGGCGGGTGAAGAGGTGACGTCATCCACCATGGCGGCTCGCCCGGCCGACAGGGAGACCGGGTTCTGCCAGGGGGTGGTCAGAGGGGGGTACGGCAGGGCCCCCCTCGCGGATACCGCCCTGGTGGCCGCGTTGCGACACTGGCTGTATGGCACCCGAGCAGCACACTGTCGGCGACGAACTCGCGCGCTTCCTGCGCGCCCGCCGCACCCAGACCAGCCCCCAGGCTGTCGGCCTCACCCCCGGGCCCGGCGTTCGCCGCACCCCTGGCCTGCGCCGCGAGGAACTGGCCACGCTCGCCGGGGTCAGCATCGACTACTACACCCGCCTGGAGCGAGGCAAGGAGACCCGGCCCGGTCCCGGTGTCATCGATGCCCTCGCCCGCGCCCTCCAGCTCGACGACGACGAACACCACCACCTGCGCGAGCTCGCCGTCCGGGCCTCCCGTTACGCGCCCCAGCCGCCTCCCCCGCCCAGCCGGACGGTCCGCCCCCACCTCAAGCTGCTGCTGGACGCGATGCGCCCGAACCCGGCCTACATCGTCAGCCGCAGCATGGACCTGCTCGCCTGGAACCCCGCCGGCCTGGCCCTGTACGCGGGCATCAGCGACTGGCCGGCCACCCAGCGCAACCTCGCCCGCTACCTCTTTCTCCACCCCGCCGCCCGCGAGCTGTTCCCCGAGTGGGAGACCCAGGTTCGCGGCTGCGTCGCCCGCCTGCGTGCCGAAGCCGGCACCAACCCCGACGCGCCCGATCTCACCAGCCTCGTCGGCGAACTTCTTCTCAAGAGCCCCGATTTCGCCAAGCTCTGGGAGCGCTACGAGGTCATCGGCCGAAAAAAGATCCAGAAGACCTTCCACCACCCGAAGGTCGGCGTCCTCACCCTCAGCAGCCAGAGCATGAACCTGGAGGGGACCCCCGGCCAGCGCCTCGGCGCCTACACCGCCGAACCCGGCACCCCCGACCACGACGCCATGCTCCTGCTCGATCTCACCGCACCGGCAGACCCTGCACATCGCAACCCCGTGAAGACCGATTGACCGTCTCTTTGAGCCTCGCGGCGGGCCGTCACCCGCGGACCTGTGCTGATCACCTGCGGACCTGTGCTGAAGCTGGGCCGACGCCGTTCCCCCACGCCCGGACGGACCGGGACTACCGCGACGTGATCGCTCCACCGCGACGACGGATTCAACCGCCGTACTCGTCTTCCCGCCACCGCTCCGGTCTTCCCGTCACCGCTCCGGCCCGGCCAGACTGATCCAGTGCGCGCCCAGCCTCGCCGACGGGAAGGAATCGAGACATTGCCCAGGCAGAACGCCGATGAGCCGAGATCCGCGCACGACGACCGGCAGCCGGCGCTGCGGTTGACCGGCCTGCACAAGGCATTCGGAGGCAAGGTCGCGGTCCGCCACGTCGACCTGACCGTCCCGCAGGGTTCCTTCTTCGGCCTCGTCGGGCCCAACGGCGCCGGCAAGACCACCGCGCTGTCCATGGCAGTCGGCCTGCTGCGCCCGGACGACGGACACTCCGAGGTCTTCGGCGTCGACGTCTGGTCCCATCCCGTCCAGGCCAAGGCCCTGCTGGGAGTACTGCCCGACGGCCTGGCGATGCCCGAGCAGCTCACCGGCCGCGAGGTCCTGACATTCATCGGCCGGCTGCGCGGCATCGAGCCCGCCGTGCTCACCGAACGCGTCGACGAGCTGCTCGACATCACGCAGCTCAACGACGCCGAGCGCACCCTCGTCGTCGACTACTCCACCGGTATGCGCAAGAAGATCGGGCTCGCCGCCGCGCTGCTGCACCGGCCGCGGCTACTGGTGCTCGACGAGCCTTTCGAGGCGGTCGACCCGGTTTTTGGCGCCACGCTCAAGACGATCCTGCTGCGCTTCGTCGCCTCCGGCGGGTCGGCCATCCTGTCCAGCCACGTCATGGCCCTTGTTGAGCAGTTGTGCGACACGGTCGCCATCATGGCCGAGGGCAACGTGGTTGCCGCCGGACCGCTGAACGAGGTACGCGGCGACAGCACGCTCGAGGAAGCCTTCGTCCGCCTCGTCGGCGCCGACGCGAGGGCGGGGGAAGGGCTGTCGTGGCTGGCGTTCTGATCCGGATGAAGTTGCGGATCATCCGCAACTCCATGACCGGCGGCAAGGCAGCCTGGATGATCACCGGCGCCGTCCTGGGCGTCGTCCTGGCCGCGGCCACCATCGCCCTGGCCCTTGCCCGGTTCGAGGCGCCGGGACTGACCGCCGATCTGCTCGCCACGACCTACCTCATCTGGATGCTCGGCTGGATCGTCGGCCCGCTGTGGGGCGGCTCGGCGGTCCTGCGCGTCGACCACTTCGCGCTGCTGCCGTTGCCTCGCCGGAAGCTCGCCCTCGGACTGCTCGCTGCCACCTTCGTCGGCATCACCACCGCGGTGACCACCCTCGCGTTCCTCAGCCTCATCGTGTACGGCATCCGCCTCGGCGTGGGTCCGGCGCTGGTGTCGACAGCGGCCGCCGCCGCGGAGCTGGCGTTCGTGGTAGTGCTTTCGCGGGTCACGTACGCCGTCTTCGGCGCGGTCGCCGGCTCCCGGTTCGGCGCCGCCCTCACCGGCGTGATGTTCGCGGCCATGATGGTGCTCACCCAGTCCGGCTGGATGCTCATCGTCGCGGTCGCCTACTCCCGGGTGCTCACCACCGGCTTCCCACCGCCATGTCCACCGCGGTCCGCGCGATTCCCTCCGGGTGGGCTCTGGTCGCCGTCGACGACGCCGGCCAAGGACAGTGGTGGCAGTCGCTCGGCACCCTGGTCGGCCTCATCGCCCTGTGCGCGCTGCTGCTGCTCGGCTGGGCCCGCACACTCGCCGGCGCTCGCCACGGCCGCTCTGTCGTGCGCGGCAGTAACCGCGGTGCGGCACCCATGGGCGGCCCGTACTCCGGCGCGACCGGGGCCGTGCTGCGCAAGGAACTGCGAACCTGGCTGCGCGACCCGCAACGCATCACCACGGCGACCGTACCCGTCGCCTGGGCTCTGGGCACCGCGCTGCTGCCGCTCACCTTCGGCGCCAAGCTCCTGTTGCCCTGGGCCGGCCCGGCCCTGCCGCTGATGGCCGTCGCGTCCGCGTACAACCTCTACAGCCAGGACGGCACGGCCCTCTGGCTCACCCTGATGACCGGCAGTCAGCGCGCCGACATCCGCGGCCGCCAGTGGGCCGGCCTGCTGGTCTTCGGTCCGCTCACCGTCGCCGTCTCGATCGCCTTCACCGCCTGGAGCGGATGCACCTGGGCCTGGCCCTGGGTCGCCGCCCTCGTGCCGGCGCTGCTGGGCGGCGGCATCGGCATCATGTCGTACGCCTCGGTCGCCGCGCTCGTGCCCGGGCCCGACGCGCACAAACGCCCCGACAACCCGCTCGACAGGGCCGACACGACGGGACAGTCCAATGTGCTCTTCTGGGCCGCCGTCGTCCCGGCCCTGCCGGCGGCCACTGCGGTCACCCTCGGCGTCATGCTCTCCAACCCCGTGCTGCTCTGGCTCGGCGCCCCGATCGGCGTGGCGACCGGCATCCTCCTCGCCTGGTGGCTGGGCCGGGTCGCCATCAACCGGCTCACCGCAAAGGGACCCGAGCTGCTGTTCCTGATGCGGACCGGGCGCAGCAGCCGCCCTGGGACCGCAGCCGGTACCCGTACCGGCACTGGCCCGCGCGTCGAGGCCAAGCCCGAGGTGTCCAGGCGCACAGCGGTGATCTCGCTGCTGCTCTGGATCTTCGGCTCCCTCACGCTCTTCCCGCAGGGCCTGGTGCCCCTCGTCATCCTGATCACCGGCGCCCCGGTGAGGTCCTGGTTCCTGGCCCTCTACATGCCGGATGCCTGGTCGTGGGTGACCGACTTCGCGATGATCTCCATCGGAACCGTGTTGTACTCCCAGGCCATCCGGATTACCGCCCGCGGCAGCCGGAACCAGCGCACCACCTCGCCGGAGACCGGCGATCCCACCGAGGGCCCAGAGCCGTTGCAGGTCCGGTGATCTCGTGGGTGTGCGGGTCGCGCGGTGCCGGGGATGTCGAACGGGCGACTGAACGGCTCGTAGGAGACGTGCCAGCGGCCTCCGAGGTGTGCGGCGCGTCCGCGACCAGCTCGTGCCGTCCGCGTGGCTTGTACCGCCGCCCGGATCATGGCGAATGCGTCGTTCGGCTTCGCTCCGGACACCGGCGTCGACGACGCCGCGAACACCACCGTTGAGACCGCCGCAGCGTGTACGGCAAGCAGGCCGCGGACGCCGTCCTCAGCGCCTTGCGGGCCCGGCAGATTCCGGGAATCCGACGTTCGTACCCGGACCGGCCTGGGCAGCAGCGTCAAACGATGATTGGCTGGCCCCGGTCACCGTAACCGACTTCGCAGGAGAAGCGCGCAGCGATGAGTTCTACCTACGAGTACAAGGTCGTCACCTTCCGGGAGTCGCTGATCGGCGACGCCCTGGACAGCGACAAGCTGGAGAAGGTCCTCAACAAGCATGCCGAGGACGGCTGGGGTCTGAAGGCGATAACGTCCGCCGACGTCAAGGGCCGCATCGGGCCCGGCGCCGTCGAGGGACTGCTGCTCACCTTCGAACGGCCGCGCCAGTAACGGCCGGCGACAGCGACAAGCGGCGGACGGTCCCGGACACATGTCCACGACCGTCCGCCGCCGCTTGCTCTTCGCCGCCGCCCCGAGCAGCCTGGACCGCACCCGGCGGCGGGTACCCCCGGCCGTGCGGTGCGTTCTCGGTGGGACACCCTACGCGCTGGTCACGAAGACTCAGCCCGTCCCGCCCAGCGACGCTCTGTATGTCTCTGGTGGGGATCGATCGCGCCTCCTTCGGCATCGATGTGCACCACTCAGCGGCCGCACAGCCTGTGGTGATGGATGCCTGGCGGTGGTTTGTCGGACTCCAACGGATTCGTCTCCGGTGCTGTGCCTTCGTGCCTTCGCGCCTCGGCCCCGAGGAACGATGACCGGGCTCAGGCCGCTCCGGCCTCTTCGCGGCGGCAGTGGAGGAAGAGGTGGGGCTCGGGCGCGGCGTCCGGGTGGGACGGGGTGAACAGGCAGCTCTCCTCGGACAGGACGGACAGGCCCGCCTCGGTGACCATCGCGCTGAAGTCCTCGACAGTGAAACTCGTCACCCGTACCTGCTGGCCCATGAAGGCACCCTCGACGTCCTCCACGTCCAGAGGCACCGTCGCAACAGCCAGGACGCCGCCGGGTTTCAGCGCCTGCGCGAGCCGGCGCAGGAGCCGGACCTGGTCGTCGCGCGACATCTGCAGCAGTGAGAAGTACACGCAGACCGCGTCGAACGAGGCGTCGGGCAGAGGGACTTCACGGATGTCGTCGCACCGGAAGGAAGCCCTGGGCACCTGCCGGGCTGCGAGTTCCACCATGACCGGGGAGACATCGATGCCCAGCACCTCATGCCCCGCGGCAACGAAGGTCTCCGCGGTGGGCCGGCCCGTTCCGCTGCCCACGTCGAGCACCCGGCTGCCGGGCGCGAGCCGGCCGAGAAGCCACTCGAGCGACGACCGGTGCGCGGCCGACCCTGCGAACGCCTTCTCGTAGTCGGCCCCCAGAGCGTCGAACACCGCAGCGGCCCGGGAACCGTGCTTCTCGTCCATCGATGCGCCTCCCCGTGGCGGATTGACGCCTCAACGTATCGTTCCACCAGCTCGGTCGGCCCACAACGCGCTCGCTCGCGGCCCACCATCCGGCCGGACCGTACCGGACCCGGTCACCGTGCCCGACTGCCGGGCGGTGCGCCCGCACACCGTCGTACGGTGCAGCAGCACTGCGCCCGCATGACCGACGGTCCCGCACGCCGAGGCCTCAAGGCCGAGCTGGGCCATGCGTTGCCCCGCCTGACGTCTTCCCAGTGGGCGCGCCGGGCCGCGCCAGCGCGCCGCGCCAGTGTGGCGCGGGCGGCGCTCCGCAGCAGCGGACGGGGTCAGCAATCGCGCAGTTCCGGGGTCTGGTTGAGGAGCTGCGAGCGGAGCGAGGTGAACTCCAGGTGGGCCGCCTCGTGTTCGGTGCCGGGTCGGAAGGCGGCGACGCGGTGGCAGTTCATGAAGGCGAGGGTGACGCCGAAGTGCCGCTCCAGGCTGCCCCGGATCGCGTTGCCGGCCAGGGCACGCAGCAGTTGGCCGCGTTCGGCGTCGGTGGGCGGGGTGTTGTCGTCGACGAACGGATCGTCGGTGTGCGGGAGCCGTGCGGAGAGGGCTTCGACGGTCCTGTAGGCGTAGGGGAGGGAGTCGCGGACGGTGGCGACGAAATCGGCTTGGTCGACGGGGCCGCGTTCGGCCTGGGCGAGGAGTTCGGGGGAGACGTCGAGCGACATGCTGGGCTCCGTTCAGGGGCGGGGATGAGTGCGGGACCAGTAACGAATATGAAAACCGTTACGGATAGAGACTCTGCAGCTACGGGGCGTACTCGTCAAGCTCTTCAGCTCGCGTCGACCATCGCTGCAGGTCAAGATTTGGTAATGGTTTTCATCTCGCATCCATCTGGACTAGTTATGAAAACCGTTTCCATCTAGCGTGGGCGTCCGTCAGCACTGAAACCACGCCCCCTGGAGGGTCCTGCCATGTGCGCACCCGTCATGTCCCGTCTCCCGGACCGCCGCCCTGCCGGACCGGTTCTCGGCGCAGCAGCGGTTGCACTGCTCGCGGCCCTCAGCGCCTGCTCGACCCCCTCCCCGGCCTCCCCCGACTCGGGGTCAGGTACCGCATCCGGTGCTGCGGCGGGCGGCAAGGTGATCCAGGTGGTGGCGGCGGAGAACTTCTGGGGCTCCATAGCGGCTCGCCTGGGTGGGTCGCACGCGCATGTGAGCAGCATCATCGCCAACCCCGACACGGACCCGCACTCCTACGAGCCCACGGCAGCCGACGCGCGCACGGTGACCACCGCGCAGTACGCGATCGTGAACGGCATCGGCTACGACGCATGGGCGGACAAGCTGCTGGCCACCAACCCCGGCAGCGGCCGCACCGAGCTGAAGGTCGGCGACCTCGTGGGTATCCAGCCCGGTGGGAACCCGCACCGCTGGTACTCGCCCGACCATGTGCACCAGGTGATCGAGCAGATCACCGCCGACTACAAGACGATCGACCCGGGCGACGCCGCCTACTTCGACCAGCGGAAGCAGATCTTCGAGACCCGGACCCTGGCCCGGTACAACCAGCTGATCGCCGACATCAAGGCCACCTACGCGGGCACGCCGATCGGGGCGTCGGAGTCGATCGTGACGCCGCTGGCCCAGGGTCTCGGCCTGAAGATGCTGACCCCGGAGTCGTTCCTCGACGCGATGAGCGAGGGCACCGACCCGACCGCCGCAGACAAGGCGCTGATCGACCGGCAGATCAAGGGCAGGCAGATCAAGATCTACGTCTACAACAGCCAGAACTCCACCCCGGACGTGGCCGCCCAGGTGAAGCTGGCCAAGTCCGAGGGCATCCCGGTCGCCACGGTCACCGAGACTCTCACCCCCGCGAACGCGACGTTCGAGCAGTGGCAGACCGCCGAGCTCCAGGGCATCGAACAGGCCCTGCACCAGGCCACCGGGAAGTGAGAACGCCATGAACTCCACCCCGCGAACACAAACCCCGGCGATCGTGGCAGCCGGCGCGGCCGAGCCCGTGGACACCACCGCGCCGTCCGGTTCCCCGGTGCTGTGCCTGTGTGCTGCCGCAGCCCGGGTCGGGGGGCGAACCCTGTGGTCCGGAGTCGATCTGGAGGTCCGGAGCGGGGAGTTCGTCGCCGTGCTCGGCCCCAACGGCGTCGGCAAGTCCACGCTGGTCAAGGTGCTCCTCGGTACGGTGCCGGCCGCAGCGGGGGACGTCAGGGTGCTGGGTCGGCGTCCCGGCGAGGCCGGGCACCGGATCGGCTACCTGCCGCAGCGCCGCAGCTTCGATGCGGACCTGCGGATCCGGGGCGCCGACATCGTCCGCATGGGCCTGGACGGCGATCGCTGGGGCGTCCCGCTGCCCTGGTCACGCAGCCGCCGCGTCGAGCGGCAGCGGATCACGGAGGTGATCGAGCTGGTCGGTGCAAGCGCCTATGCGCAGCGGCCGATCGGGCAGTGCTCGGGCGGCGAGCAGCAGCGGCTGCTGATCGCCCAGGCGTTGGTCCGCCGCCCCGAGGTGCTGCTGCTCGATGAACCGTTGGACAGCCTCGACCTGCCCAACCAGAGCGCCGTCGCGGCCCTGATCGGCCGGATCTGCCATCGGGAGGGTGTGGCGGTCGTGCTGGTCGCCCACGACGTCAATCCGATACTCCACCACCTCGACCGCGTCGTGTACATCGCGGAGGGCGGTGCCGTGTGCGGCCCACCGAGCGAGGTCATCAACTCCGGGACGCTGACCCGCCTCTACCGCACGCCCGTGGAGGTCCTCTCCACCAAGGACGGGCGGCTCGTCGTGGTCGGCCGGCCCGAGGCCCCGGCCCTGCACACCGACCGCCCTGTCGGGCGGCAGCGCAGCGGAGGTGACTGAGATGGGCGAGGCCTCCTTCTCGTGGAACCTCTTCGCCGACTTCCAACAGATGTGGTCCTACCCGTTCATGGTCAACGCCTTCCGGGCGGGTGCGATCGTGGCCGTCGTCGCGTCGGCGGTGGGCTGGTTCGTGGTGTTGCGCAGGCAGACGTTCGCCGCACACACCCTCTCCGTCGTCGCCTTCCCCGGCGCGGCGCTCGCGACCCTGGCCGGATTCGCACTGAGTCTGGGCTACTTCGGCTTCTGCATCGCCGCAGCCTTGGTGCTGGCCGCGCTGCGGCGCGTACGCGAGCCCCGGGGCTCGGACGAATCGGCGGCCACCGGGACTGTGCAGGCGTTCCTGCTGGCCTGCGGATATCTGTTCATGGCGCTCTACAAGGGACTGCTGGAAGGGCCGCAGTCGCTGCTCTTCGGCAGCTTCCTCGGCATCACCACCGGACAGGCCGCCACCCTCACGGTCGTCGGCGCGGCGGTCCTCGTCGTGCTGACGGTGATCGGCCGTCCACTGCTGTTCGCCTCCGTCGACCCGCAGGTCGCCGCCGCTCGCGGCGTGCCGGTCCGCGCGCTGTCCGTGGCCTTCCTCGTCCTGCTGGGCGCGGCGACCGCCGAGGCCGCACAGATCACCGGCGCGCTGCTGGTCTTCGCACTCATGGTGCTCCCGGCGGCAACCGCGCAGCTGCTCACCGCGCGCCCGGGCCGCAGCCTGCTGCTGACCGTCGTGATCGGCTTCACAGCGACCTGGGCCGGGCTGGTCGCCGCCTGGTTCCGGCCCTACCCGCTCGGCTTCTTCGTCACCACCATCGCATTCGTACTCTTCCTCCTCGCCCAGGGCGCCCGCCTGCTCGCGACCGTACTCGCCAACCGAAACGCCTCCGCAACCATCACGGCAGGTGCCGCATGAACCAGTCCCTCGCATTCGCAGCGGCCACCGCCTGGTCCCAGCCGTTCTTTCAGCACGCCCTGCTGGCCGGCACGTTCATCGCTCTCGCAGCCGGCCTCGTCGGCTACTTCCTGGTGTTGCGCGCCCAGGTCTTCACCGGCGACGCGCTCAGCCACGTCGCCTTCACCGGCGCCATGGCCGCCCTCGCCGCCGGATACGACCTGCGCCTCGGCGTCTTCCTGGCCTGTGTCCTGGTCGGCCTGCTGCTGGCCGGCATCGGACGGCGCGGCCGGGCCGACGACGTGGTCATCGGCGGTGCCTTCGCCTGGATCCTCGGTCTCGGCTCCTTCTTCCTGACCCTCTACACCACCTCGGCCGGCGGGATGGGCAACGGCAGCGCCGGTACCACGGTGCTCTTCGGGTCGATCTTCGGCCTGGACCGCCAACAGACCCTGACCGCCGTGCTGATCGCCCTCGCCGTCACAGCGGCCGTCCTGCTGATCGCCCGCCCGCTGCTGTTCGCCACCCTCGACGAAAACGTCGCCGCCGCCCGCGGCGTCCCCGTGAGGGCGCTGGGACTCGGCTTCCTCGCCCTGGTCGGCGTCACCGCAGGCGAGGCCACGCAGGCCGTGGGCTCGCTGCTGCTCCTCGGTCTGCTCGCGGCACCTGCGGGCGCGGGGGCCCGCCTCACCGACCGCCCCTTCCGTGGCCTCGCCCTCGCGGCCGGGCTGGCCGTGGGGGAGATGTGGACCGGGCTCGCGGCAGCGGCATGGATACCCCAGTGCCCACCCAGCTTCGCCGTCATGGCTGCCGCCACGCTCGTCTACGCTGCGACCTACCTCGGACGCCCGACCGCCTGTCGCAGCCAGACCGTGACCGCCTGACGGCAGGGCGGGGGCAGGCGGCGGCGATCGCGGCTTCAGTCCGCCACTTGCGGTCGAGCCGTTGTTCGTGCGTTTGGCCGCACCGTGTGGCGTACCTCGGAGGCTGCCGGTCAGGCGATCCAGGGGGGTGTGATCTTGTTGCCGGTGTCGCCGGGGATCCAGGCGTGAGCGTCGGCGGGAGCCGTGACGATGGCGGTGTAACCCCGGGGGCCGGCGGTGAGCTGGCGGGTGGTGTGGGCGGGCAGGACCGCCGTGTCGCCGGGGCCCGCAGCGGAGGTTTCACCGTCGAGTTCGATGGTTGCCTCCCCTTCGAGGAAGGTCCAGGTCTGCTCGACGTCGAAGATGTGGACGGGGCCCTTGACGTCGGGCTTGACCTCGGTGCGCCAGATGGAGGATCGCGCACCCCCCAGGGTCGGCGAAGCGAAGGTGGTCATGACGGCGTTCGGGGTCTCGTATCGACGGCTCTCGGCATGACGGATGATCGGCACGGTTCACATCCCTAGTATGGACAAGGTCGTTGTCTATATGGTTAATGAGGTTGTCTATCGTGTCAAGCGATCTGCAAGGCTTTGAACTGCCGCTGCGGCTGCTTCTGGGGTTTCGGGTGCTCATCGACGAGCTGCACGAGGAGCTCGCCCGACAGGGCCATCCGCAGATGCGGCCCATGCACGGGTTCGTCTTCCAGGCCGTCATGCGGGCCGGCGGCCGGTACGGGGCCACGGCCGCCGACCTGGGCCGGGCGCTGGGCGTCTCCAAGCAAGCGGCGGGCAAGACCATCGAGATGCTGGAGGGTCTCGGCTATCTGCAGCCCGGACACGATCCCGGCGATGCGCGCCGTAAGACCTACACGCTGACCCCGCACGCCTACGACGCACTCGAGCGGTCGGAGCGGATCTTCGAGGACCTGCGCGACCAGTGGGCTGCGACCATCGGCGAGGACCGGCTGCGGGCCATGGTGGAGGACCTGCGCAAGGTCACGCCACCCGACGCGTTCCGCCTCGACACTCCGCAGTGGTTCAACGCACCGTAACGAGCCCTCTGATCGGCACCAGCCCGGTCCCCGAACAGGGCTTTCCCCGAGCACAACCGAGAGGGCTTGGCGATCCTCGGGGCCGCTCCGGTACGGGTGAGGCGGTCGGGATGCCTCGTCTTCGGAGAAGGTGACGCCGCCTCGGTTGGATGAGTTGCAGGCCGGGCGGTGGCCGAGCAGCTGGGCGACGAGCGGGTGGACCGGCTGCTGGGCCGGTACCCGGCGGTCGCGCCGGGCGTGGAGGTGGAGATGCGGGCCGGTGGCGGCCGGCACAGCACGGTGCGGTGAGTGCCGGTCCGGCCGCCGAAGTCGTGAGTCACCGGCAAGGACGCCGCGCCGGGCCGGGCGTCACTGCATGATGCGCCGTGGCAGATGGGACGGCGTACCGACGCAGTTGTAGATCTGCAGGGTGTAGCCGCGGCCGATGGTCACATCGGTGGGATCCCTCAAGTCCTGGGAGGACTGACCGGGTGCCCTCTCCGCGCCCTCTCCGCATTCGACAGGGCGCCAACTGTCATTGGGCTTGCCCCACTCGGTGCCGCCCACCGTGAGCAGGGCGTCCACGGGTCCGCCGCACTCGGGGCAGCGCAGCTCGGCCGAATCCGGCTCCGGCGGGTCACGGAAGGTGAAGTGCGCGGGCCATCCCCCGGCCTTCCAGCCGGGGGCGACGGACAGCTCGGACTCGTAGAAGTCCCACTCCATCAAGCGCGCGGCGAGGTCCTTGTCGAGACTCTGGTACGGGGGGAACTCGCGCACCGGTTCGGGGTGCAGCACGCACGGCACGGGCACGCACCATTGCATCGCGACATAGACGGGCTCCGGCGCGGCGAGCAGGACGTCCCGTACCTCCGAGGTCCGCCGCCATCTCAGCTGTACTGCGGCGGAATCGCCCTCGATCTCATAGGACGGCGCCCAGAGCACCTGCAGGAGATCCGTGCCCTGCGGGAAAGCGAGTCCGGGCGCATCGCGGGAGTAGAGCTGGGCGAGCGGGATCAGTGCCTGGGGCCCGGAAGGGAATGACTCCGGGGGGTGATCCGCACTGGCCCGCCTGAGGGTTTCCTGCTCGTCCTCGGTCAGTGTTTCGCCGGGGCCGCCGGGCGGTGAATACGTCCGCGTCAGCAGGGTGCGCCGCAGATGGATGTCCGCAAGCTTGGTCACAGGCTCGTAGGGAACGTACGTCAACTCGTACTCCGGCCAGGGCTCGTCCGCTGGCCACAGCAGCGGTCCGCCCACCGAGCTGTCATGGACGGTGGGCTTCCCCGGAACGGGGTGGAGCCGACATGCCGTCCTGGCGAGACCCGCCAGTTCCGGGAACGCCTCGGTGATGTCCAACGGGCGCGGTGGTGTCGTACGCGTCATGTCCTCCCCTTCGTCAGACCGTGGCCGAATCAAAGCACGAGGCACTGACATTCGACGGAGCCGCGACCACGCGAAGCCAAGGCCGGAGAGGGTACTGCCATACGGACCCACGTCGAGCACGACCAGGGGCCCCTCGGACACGTTGCGGGCAGCAGGACCTGTGGCCTGCCTGGTCCGAGGTCGAGCATGGCCAGGGGGCCCACTGCGGCTCACGGGCCGCTCACACGCCTCTCTGCGCTGTGCCGGTCCGGGTGGTGAGGACCAACCAGCTGTGGCGGATGCTGGGGGAGTGAGGCCCGGCCCATTCCGGCTGCGCCGCGTTGGTCGTCTACATCGAGGCGTCCAGGCGGTGCCATGTGGCCTTCCACTGTCGAGCCGCCTGTCTGGCCTGATCGCTGTCATGGTCTGCCGGCTGCTGGGTGAGGGCGATGCCGCAGTGGACGCAGAGTTGGTAGGTGCGATGGCCGTCGGACCAGGCCACGGTGGCGACGCCCCGACACAGTGGGCAGGCGTCGTGGGGGACCGGTGTCGCGGGGTGGATGCTGTGGTGGAACGTGCCTGTCAGGGGGCCGTCGGGGTGGCGGCGCGGGTCGGGGCAGTAGTAGGAGACGCTGCCCCAGCCCCGGGTCCATACCCGCCAGGTGTCCGCCTGCGAGGGCGTGCGCCGCCCGGCCCGCTTCTCGAGTCGGCGGCGCTCGGCGTACTCGCGCTCCGCTGCCAACCACAGCTCCCGGGCCGCGTGGAGCTCGTCGACGGCCCGGACCAGGGAGTCGGGATCCCGATCGAGGTGTCGGGGGATGCCCGCGGTCCGGACCAGGTGGTGGTAGGTGGCGCGGAACCCGTACGGGGCGAACATCTGCAGGCAGGAGCGCAATGCGGAGAGACGGCGGTAGGGCGGGAGGGAGGCGTCGTGGACCCGGGCGCGGAGCGTGTGGAAGCTGCTCACGGTGCGCAGCCAGGTTCGGCCTCGGTGTCGGTCTCGACCCAGTCGGGGAGCGGTTCGCGTCGGGCCAGCCAATTGTCGGGGATGTGGTGGAGTCCGGTGCGGGCGGCGACGATGCCTGCGGTGATGGCGCAGGTGGTGTCCACGTCGCCGAGTCCCTCGGCGGTGACCCACAGGGCGTCGGTGAGGCTGTCCAGGTGGTGAGCGGCGGACCACAGGGCGAAGGGGACGGTGTCGTCGGCACGGATTCGCTGACCGTTGCCGAGCAGGTCGGCGGCCTTCCACGCCGGTGTGTCCGCCGGCAGGTCACCGGCCTGCTCCAGGCCGTCGCGTACCAGGCTGGGCGGCGTGCGCTCGGCGACCGTGCGCAGGAAGCCGGAGCCGATCGGGCACGCCCGGTCCCTGGTCGCGGCTGCGGCCGCCGCCGCGACCGCAACGGCCACTGCGCCCGCGATCCCTTCCGGGTGCCGGTGGGTCACCTCGGCCGCACGCACCGCTTGGACGACCACCTGGTCGAGATCGTCGTGGAACCACGCCCCGAGCGGCGCTGTCCGCATCGCTGCACCGTTGCCCAGGCTGCCCCGCCCGCCGAACAGGCCCTGCGCCCCGGAACGCCACGCGGTCGGTGCCTTGGCCAGCCGGGGCAGCAACTCATGCATCCCCGACCCGTAGCCCCGGGCCGGATCGGCCAGATACGTCTCGGCCAGCACTCGGGACAGGTGGTCCTGCTCGATCTCCCCCCGGTCGTGCAGCGTCCGCAGCACTCCCAGCGCCATCGCCGTGTCATCGGTCCAGTACCACGGCGCCTCCGATGGCATACGCCGCGCCCTGATCTGTGCATACGCCGCCTCGGGCGTCCGGAACAGCGGAAACCACCGCTCCCCGAACGCATCACCCAACGCCAGCCCTTGCACACTGTCCCGTGCCGCCGCTCGCCGATCACCCATGCGTGCATGCTGCCAGGCCCGCACCCACGGCAGCGAGGCGTTTCCCCGCCTTGCCGCGCCGCTTCACCGACGCACGCTCCCTGAAGGCATACGCCTGGGCCGCCCCCGTCACGCGGGCCTCCGGACAGAGCCATGCCCTACTTGCCCGCCGAGTCAAGAACCAAAGACTCGCCGCAGTCGTCAGCTCACAGCGACGCCCGGCATCAGGCCCGGGCCGACACCGCTGGCGCCACCTCACTCGCGCGTCGGGACAGAGGGGCGCGGCGTCACGGCGGTGGGATCGGAAACCGTCGTTTCGGCAGTGAGCATGAGAGCCGTTGTGTTCCGTTGAGGCACGGAATGCCACTCTGGACGTCATGGGTGTCTTGTCATGTTTTGTGGTGTCATGCTGGGGTCTTGTTTGATTACGGTCGCGGCAGGAGGCCAGGGTGGACCGCTCGCGTGAGCGGCTGTACGAGCTGATCCGTCGTGAGTGCGAAGTGACGTACACCCGTCCCAGGGTCTGTGCGGCGATCGCCGACCCGCTCACCTGCAAAGGCACCCTGATCCAGGCCAGTACCGACTCCCACCGGCTCAGGGCCGCCGAGGTCGACCGAGCCGATGACGGAAGGGAAGCAGGAGGAAAACCCTGAGCAGCCGTCCAGCCTGCGTTTGGGCGCCAAGCTGGAGGGGATCGCCCATCAGCTGGAGAGGCCGGCCCGCCGCGGAGGCCTGGTCAACGACGCAGGCGTGGGTTTTCACGAGGGACAGGACTCGATGCCTTGTCAGAGCCAGCCTTTGTGGGCGGCTTTGAGGCCGGCCTCGAAGCGGCTGGCGGCGTTGAGGCGTTCCATGATGGAGGCCATCTGCCGGCGGACGGTGCGCAGGGAGACGCCGAGGCGCCCTGCTGCGCTTTCGTCGGTCATGCCGGATCCCAGGAGTCGCAGGAGTTCGCGTTCGGTGTCGGTCAGGCCGGTGTCGGGGTCCTGGGTGCGGGCGGCGCCGAGCGGCACGGCAGTGTTCCATGCCTGTTCGAAGAGCTGGAGCAGGGCGTTGAGCAGCCCGGGCTCGGTCACGTGCAGTGCGCCCTTGCGGGGGTCGGCCGGGTCGATCGGGACCAGGGCGTGTGCTCGGTCGGTGATGACCATGCGCTGGGGCAGAACGGGGGCGGTGCGGACCTCGCCCCCGGCCTCCATGAGCCAGTGGGCGTAGGCGGTGGTGGCGGGATCGTTGCGGACGCTGTCCTGATAGAGGGTCTTGAAGGCGACGCCACGGGCCAGCCCCTCGGAGTCCAGGGGCCTGCTGGCTTCCAGGTCCTCGGCGGTCTGGCCGGCAGGGTGGACGCCGATGCACTCGATGGCCATGGTGCGCCCCATGGTCTGCAGCCGGTCCTGGATGGCGTCCATGCCGATCAGGCGCTCACCGTGGGCCCCGCTGGAGTCGTGATGGTCGGCGCGGTCGGCGACCAGACGGGTGACCGTGGCCCGCGAAGCGGCAAGCTGGGCCTGGCGGGCAGCGAGTTTGGCCTCTTCGCGATGGAGCATGTCGGCCAGGCCGACCTCGGGCGGTACCGCGCGCCACTGTCCCGGGCGATCACGGGAGGCGCGGACCAGCATCAGGTCCGCCAGGTCGTCCATGGCGGAGCGGATCTGGCCCTCGCTGAGCGTCAGGACGGCTGCGAGATCCGCAACGCCGTAGGCGGGGTGGTCGAGCATGGCCTGGTAGACCGTCCCGGAAGTAGCGGACAGGCCCAGCGTCTCCAGCATTCCAGTTCCCCCTGGGGTGCGGCGCTGCCCCCCGGCGGCGCTCGACGTGTGCATGTTCGCATCTCGTTCACGTGACCCTCAAGTCCATGAAGCACCTGGGCATCTACAGCGTTGGTAAAGCTTCGGCACGGGCTGCGGACGGCCGTCGTGTCACCAAGGTGCCAGGGCAGCTTGGTGACCTCCGGAACCTCTTCTGGGCTGGTCAGAGGGGTGGCAGAGTCTTTCTCGAAGGCAGTCGCCGACAACGACGGAAGCGACACCGGGACCCACTCCCGGGCCTTGAGGAATTCGCTTCGGCCCGATCGGGCCACCCACCCGTGCCAGTGAGAGGGAACCGCCATGTCTTCTTCCGTCCGCACCAACGCCGCCGCCACCGCCGCTGCCGCCCTGGGTCTGGTCGTCACCACCCTCCTCGGCCTGCAGCTCACCGGTGCCCACGCCACCGGCCACCCGCTCGCCGACGCGGCACCCACCGCCACCGCCGCCGCACCCGGGGTCAGCGTGCAGCCGGACAGCCTGGGCTGGGGCGGCTGAGTCCCTTGCACCTCGTCCACGCCTCACTGGTCCGCCGCCGACCAGAACGCCCCGACCCCCGGGAGGCCGCCCGCGTCCTCGACGCCCTGTGGGCCCACGCCATCGACCACGACCGTCTCGAACACGCCCGGGCCCACGTTCATCCCGACCGCACCGATCTGCTGCTGTTCCTGCGCCAGGTCCCCGATGAGGAACCCTGGCATCTGGCCGCCGACCTGCTCACCCGCTGCCACCGCCGGGCCCCGCACCTGGCCGCCACCTATCTGCCTCCCGGCCCGGACACCTCGGCGGAACACCCCTCCTCCACCAACCCCTGAACATGAGCACCGCCATGAACGCCACCCGCCCGGCCCGAACCGCTGCCGTCCGTCGCGTTCGGTATCGCCCCGCTCGCGCCGTACTTGCCGTCACCGACGCCCTCGCCGCAGCAACCGCCCAGGCCGTCGGCACCGCCTGCGCCACCACCTTTGCCGCCGAGGCCTCCGGGCACTGACCCTGCACCACCCACACCACCTGGAACCGCTGTTCCTGCAGGACAGCCGTCCGCCTCCGCCCGACCGGACCGAACGAACCCTTCGCGACCCCGACCGCACCCCCGAGTACCGGCCGCTGCGCCTGCAGGGCAACGGTCACCCCCACCGCCGGCCGACCGCACCACCGAGCCAACTCACCACCGCACATGACCGCGCTTCACGGCGCGTAGCACGCGCCCTCGGCTTCGACGGCTGTTCCTGCAGGCCAGCCGTCCGCCCGCGCCACCGCCACCGGGTGGTCCGGCCAAGCCGTGCCGTTGGAAACACCCTGCACGACCCCCAAGCAGCATCCCCTTGGCACCACCTACCGATGGAGATAACTGTCATGTTCACGACCTCGCGTTCCCGCAAGCTCCTCTCCCTGTCCATCGCCGTGGTCGCCGCCGCCGGCATCGGCCTGGGCGGTGCAAGCTCCTCGTACGCCGACGACAACGCCTCCGCCAACACCGACGCCGTGGTCGCGGACCCCAACGCCGGCCAGGTCACCGGCGGCACCGAAGGCACCTTCACCACCACGATCGCCAACCCCGCCACCGCCACCGCCGACGAGATCGCCGCCGACCCCAGCTCCACCCTGAGCTCCCGGACCTCGGTCGTGGCCTCCGCGATGGTCGACGAGTCCCCGAACGTCGACTACGCCTCCTCCTCGGCCACCCGAGGCGGCTCGATCACCCGCGGCACGGTCATGGCCCGGGCCCAGAGCTGGGTCGACGAAGGCGTCCCCTACAACCAGCAGGGGTATCACACCGACGCCAACGGAACCTACCGTGAAGACTGCTCCGGCTTCGTCTCGATGGCCTGGAACCTGCCTGTCAGCCGTACCACCTGGACCCTGCCCGACGTGGCCACCGCCATCAGCAAGTCCGCGATGCAGCCCGGCGACATCCTCGACTACACCAGCGAGCACGTCATCCTGTTCGCCGGCTGGAAGGACAAGTCCGCCGGGACGTTCTACTACTACGCCGAGTCCAACCCCAGGGTGCTGACCAACGAGTACGTCGGCAACCTCAACGCCTCCACCATCGCCGGCTGGCCCGCCGGCGACTACACCGCCTACCGCTACAACAACATCGCCGCCGACGCGGTCCCCGTCACCGCCGGCACCTTCTACCACTCGGTGCGCAGCACGTCGGGTACCTGGGCCAACTTCAACCCGCTGCACGGCGCCAACGGCGCGGCGACCTTCGCAGGCAGCCAGGAGTCCATCACCGGCCTGCCCAACGGCTCCTCGCAGGTCGTCGGCATCGGCCTGGACGGCAACATCTACCACACCGGCCGGAACGTCGACGGGTCGTGGACCGCGTTCGACCACATCACCGGCGCCAATGGTGCCACCTACTTCCACGGCAGCGACGTGGCCATCGCCGGGATGCCCGACGGCTCCTCGCAGTTGGTGGCGATCGGCAACGACGGCAACATCTGGCACCGGGTCCGCAACGGCGACGGTTCGTGGACCGTGTTCCACACCATCCTCGGCCTGAACGGCGCACCCGCCTTCAAGGCCAGCAGGGTCCAGATCGCGGCCATGCCCGACGGCTCCTCCCAGGTCCTGGCCTACGGCGCCGACAAGAACATGTACCTCGACATCCGCTACGCAAACGGCAGTTGGTCTGGGTGGACCGAGCTGGCCGGTGCAAACGGCGCGGCCACCTTCCAGGGTCCGGACCTGGCCATCACCGGCCTGCCCGACGGCTCCTCCCAGATCCTGGCCATCGGCAACAACGGCAGCGTCTACCACGAGGTCCGCAGCGCCGCGGGTGTCTTCTCCGGCTTCCAGGCCATCCCCGGCGTCACCACCACCGCCATGGGTGCCAGCAGCATCGGCATCGCCGGTATGCCGAACGGCTCCTCGCAGGTCGTCGCGGTGGGCACCGACGGGAACGTGTGGCAGACCACCCGCAATGCCAGTGGCACCTGGACCAGTTGGACCGCCCCGGCGGGCATCGGCGGGGCCGCGAAGTTCGCCGCCGGCCAGGTCGGCATCGCCGCCATGCCCGACGGCACCACCCAGGTCCTCGCCACCACCCACTGAGCGCCACCGCCCGCAACACGACCATCCTGAAACGGCCCGGCCCGCTCTGTCTCCACAGAGCGGGCCGATGCCGTTCCCCCTCGGGGTCGGAGCCGCGTTCGTTGCTGAATTGCGCGTCGGCCAGCGGGGAATGACGTACCGGGCAGCTGAGTGCCGGCGACGGGTGAGGACGAGGACCGCAGACGGCGGATCAAATGCCGGCATTGCAGCCCACCGACTCTGTGCCAGGTGCGCATCGATCTGCTCGCCGGTGCTCCGGCAGGCGAAGGCCCGCCACCCACACCACACGCCTGCCACACTGGCGCTCCGCCCCGACGGAGGACCCCATGAAACGCGCCCTGCTGTGGCTCATCACCCTCATCCTCGCCGCCTTCGCCGTCGGAGGATGGCTCACCGCCTTCGACCTCACCGCCGGCGACTCCGGCCTCGAACTCCTCGTCGACTTCGGCATCCCCATCCTCCTCACCCTCGGCGCCATCCGAAGTGCCAAGGCAGCCCGCACGGCCGGACCGCGGGGGGACCGCCGGCCGATGGGCCCGGGGTGACGAGCGGCGGCCGTGGAAACGCTGACGGCCCACCCCGGACACATCGGAGCGGGCCGCGCGAGCCCCCCGGATTTGTGTGACCGACCTGGCGCACCCCCTATACGGAAGCCTGTCAGTTCGGTTAGCGTAAGCGCGCTGCGGCCCGACCCCATCGACGCGTGCAGCACAGCCCCCGTGGCCTCGCGGCCCGGGGGCTCAACCATGCCCCGCGACGTCCACCGGGTGCACTGCCGTCGTGGTGTCTGCCGGGACCAGCCAGCCGTCTGCGAAGAGGCCGGCCTCACCGCCGAACAGCCCGGCCCGGCCCAACTCGCCCGGCTGATCCGCGGACACCGGCACGTCGAAGCGGCCTGGGCTCGAAACCCGAATTCAGATCACTGCTTCTGGCTTACGCGTGATGCTGACCCTGATCGATGGCCTGTGGTTGTGTGGCGACGTGGAAGGCCGGGTCGTGAGGCTTGGAGCGTTCATGACCTTGGAACGTCGGATTTCCTCCATGTGTTGCTCGACGGGGCGGATGAAGATGTGAATTACCTTCTCGCTTCGGCGGAGGACTCACGCCCCTGGGTGTCTGAGATCGAATCCTCCGGTTGATGATGTCTTCTCGCCAGGCGTTGGCAATCCGGGCGATCTGCTCCCGGCCACGGAAAGGCGAAGACCCCCTGGCAGGGCAGGTCTCACCGCAAGATCACGTCCGCAACCGCCAGCGGCTTCAGCCAGGTAGCGGGAGTGGCCGAGGTGGCTGCGCAGTCCTGGCTGATGTCGGTCGACTCCACGTCTTGTGGGCCCGCCAGTACGCCGCCGAGGCGAAGCGGGCCTGTTCGTGCTGCAGCCGTATCTCTGGCACGTGCGCCGCAGATCCCATGACCACTCCCTGGCCGCCACCCACCGGAGAACAGCGTGGGCGTACGTGCGAGGCGCGCAGTTGGTCCGCTTCCAGGAGTAATGCGAACCCGGGGCATGGCGGGCAGTCTGGAGGTGGGGCACATGGCGTGTGCGCAAGCGTCACGGTCGGTAGCGGCGGCGTCACCACTGGCGCCAGGCAGGATGGGAGGAGGTCCCGTGAATGAACATCCGCTGATCGAAGACCACGGACTCATCGGTGACCTGCAGACGGCCGCGCTGGTCTCCACCGAGGGAACGATCGACTGGTTCTGCAGCCCGCGATTCGACTCGCCGAGTATTTTCGGAGCCCTGCTCGACGGTGAGAACGGCGGTCGCTGGACGATTGCTCCCCGGGCGCCGACGTATTCGACCAAGCAGCTCTACTATCCGGACACCTGTGCACTGCTCACCAGATTCATGACCGAGCAAGGCGTCGGATCGGTCGTGGATTTCATGCCGCCTGCCTCGCCGCGCAATCCGACAAGCCATCACCGGCTGGTCCGCATGCTGCGGTGCACACGCGGTGAGATCACGTTCGACATCGAGATCGCCCCCCGGTTCGACTACGCACGGCAACCACATGAGGTCACCTCGTGCATGGGTGGCTGGCATTTTGTCAGTCGGGATACCGATATGACCATTCATGTGGTGGACACGCTCGGCGATGAGTGCGCGAGCGACGGCAGGATTCACTCCGGCGACGTGTGCATGACGGTAGGGCTGCGGGCCGGTATGACCCGCGGCCTGGTGCTGGAGACTTTCGCCGACGGTCCGCCGCGTATCGTCCCGCCGGAGGAATGCGAGCAGCTCCTGGAGGACACCATCGCCTTCTGGCACAACTGGCTGGCGCGATCGCGCTACACCGGACGGTGGCGGGAGATGGTCAACCGCTCCGCCATGACGCTCAAACTCATGACCTACGCCCCGTCCGGGGCCATGGTTGCGGCTCCGACCACCAGCCTGCCGGAACAGGTCGGAGGCGAGCGCAACTGGGACTACCGCTATGCGTGGGTCCGCGATGCCTCCCTGTCCCTTCACGCACTGCTCGGGCTGGGATTCACCGAGGAAGCCATGGCGTTCACCGAGTGGCTGGGCGACCGCGTTCAGGAATACACCGGTACGGGCGAACACTCCCTGAAGGTCATGTACCGCGTCGACGGCTCCTCCGACCTGGCGGAGCAGACCCTGGGTCACTGGGAAGGCTACCGGCGCTCCGCTCCGGTGCGGGTCGGCAACGGTGCCGCTGACCAGTTGCAGCTGGACATCTACGGATCGGCACTGGAGTGCCTCCACTTCGCCGACCAGCAGGGTCTGCCGACAACCTGCCGCATCTGGCAGGCGCTGATCAACACGGTGGACTGGGTGTGCGAGAACGGGACCGTCCCGAAGCCGGTATCTGGGAAACGCGGGGCGGCGACAAGGACTTCACCTATGGACGGCTCATGAGCTGGATCGCGCTGGACAGGGCCATCCGCATGGCCGCCCGGAGTGGACGCCCCGCCGAGGTGCAGCGCTGGACGAAGGAACGCGACGCCATCTACTGGCAGATCCTGAAGCGAGGGTGGAATCCGGGGCGTGCCGCGTTCACGCAGTACCTGGGCAGCGACGTCCTGGACTCCGCGCTCCTGCGGATGCCTGCGGTGGGGTTCATCCCCCCGCAGGATCCGCGGTGGCTCTCGACCTTGGACGCGATCAAGAAGGATCTCGTGTCCGACGGCCTTGTCTACCGGTACGACCCCTCCGCCTCTCCCGATGGACTGGTCGGTTCCGAAGGCACCTTCTCGGCGTGCACTTTCTGGTACGTCGAAGCCCTCGCTCGCGCCGGCCATCTGCGTGAAGGGCGACTCGTCTTCGAAAAGATGCTCACCTACGCCAACCATCTCGGTCTGTACTCCGAGGAAATCGGGCTCACCGGCGAGCAACTCGGCAACTTCCCCCAGGCATTGACCCACCTCGCCCTGGTCACCGCCGCACTGAGCCTGGACGCCCATCTCGACGCAGCCAGGCCGGGCTTCCCACCTACCTCTCCGGGCCCCTTCCTCTACACGCGACCGATGGCCGAGTCCGGAGGTCCATGTGTCACGCCGACCACCCCGTATCCGCCGGACCACGTCATCCGCAGGTGAGCCCACCACCCTTTCCACAAGCGGACCGCGACTTGGGCGGGAGAAGGCCGGCGTCCACGGGTGATGGCAACGCCGTCGTGGTGCCGGGACGGCGACAGGGTGCGCGGCGATCACGGGTAGGCCTGTCAACACGCCACCGAGCAGGCTTCAGCCGCGGCCGGCCAGCCTGTTGCTGCATCGCTGCGCGGCGGTTCGATCCTGCTGATCGGGATCGCCGATCTGCGGTTGCCGGGTCACCGCACCATCGAGGCCCCGGTCCGACCGCTGACGACACTGCCGGCCTGGTGAACGGAGGGATCGGCCGTTCCTGCCGGGGCGACCGGCACGGAGCTGCTGGTGCGCGACCAGCGCGTCGCGCGCCACTCGACACGTGACTTCGGTGAAGGCCAGGTCGCGATGGGAATCCGGAACGCACCATCCGTGCACTGGCGTCAACCACTAGGGCCCACCCGGCGCCGCCCCTCACCATCCTCGGTAGAAGGACCCCATGGCCGAGGCCGACAACGACTCAGCGGACGGTCAGGCTGCCGCGTGGCGGCGGGGGCGGTGGCGGGAGGCGATGGTGGCGGTCAGCGCCTCGACGGCATCGACGGTTGTGGTGCTCAGGGCGACGGCGCGGCCGGCCGTGGCGCTGCCGGAGCCGTCGGACGCCTCGGCCAGCAGGCCGGAGCGGGCGGCGAAGGAGTCGAAGACCGACCGCAATGCCCCCGGGGCCACCGTCTCGGCTCCGGCGGCGGCGCGGGCGAGGGCGGTGAGGTGTTCGTGCAGTGGACCGACCAGTTCGGTCAGCTCCGGCACGGTGTCCTGCGGGGTACGCGGCAGGTGTTCGCCCAGCAGGGTGGCGCACCCGGCGACCGAGGACACCTGGGTCCTGATCTGCTCCAGCTGCGCACTCGACCAGGGGCCGCGGTGCTCGGCCGGCTCGGCGTGCGACTGTTCCACCGCGGCCTCCAGATGCTCCCTGACCTGCCGTGACCGTGCCCGCAGTGCGTCGACGGCGGCCAGGTCGGTCGCCCCGACGTCGGCGTAGCCGGTCAGCAGCTCGGGCAGCAGCCGGTCCTGCACCCGTAGCCACTCCGCGAGCAGGCCCGGCACCCGCCGGGTGGACCAGGTCGGCCAGACCAGGAAGATGAACACGGCGAGCGCGGCGCCGACCACCGTGTCGGCGGCGCGCGCCCACGCTGTCGGCCCGGGCAGCCCACCGACGTGGTGGATGAGGAAGACGATCCAGGTCGTCAGCCACAGGTTGAGCATCAGCTGTCCGGTCCGCAGGGTCACGAACGACGCCGCGGCCAGCACCACCGCCACCACCGCGAGGCCGCCGGGCGACCAGTGCGGCAGCGACAGCACCCAGGCGAAGACGCCGCCCAGTACGGCCCCGGCGGCCCGTCCCCAGCCGCGGGCGATGGTGTGTCCGTACTCAGGGAACAGCACCAGCATGGTGGTCAGGGCCACCCAGAAGCCGTGCGCGGAGATGCCCAGCCCGCCCCACCCGCCGATCGACCGGCCGATGACCTCGGCGACCACCACGCCCACTGCGAGCCGCACGGCATGGCGGAAGATCGGCGACTGGGGGTGCAGCTGAGCCCGGATCCGCCGGGCGGTGCGTGCCACGGAGGGGGTGCCCGCGTACAGGCCCGGTATCTCGGTGTGGGGTTCCAGTACATCGCCGAGGCGGTCGTCGGTCGAGCGCCGGGCCAGCTGCTCGGCCGGCCGCAGCCTGGCGGCCAGGTCGCGCGGGCCGCGCACGGGTGAGGCGGCCGTCCGTGATTCCAAGCGGGTCCAGACCTCCTCGGGGGTGCGGTGCTCGCGGCCGGAGGCCACCGTACGGGAGATGTCGCCCAGCACCTGTGCGACGGCGGCCAGTGCTTCCTGGTCCCCGCTCGCTGCCGTCACAGGTGCCGTCAGCCGCACGGTCTGCAGCGCGCGGCGGATGCGCTCGGCCTCTCCCAGCAGTCCGAACATGGCCGCCGCCGGCGGACGGCTGAACTGCGGCAGCAGGTCCAGGGCCTGCCGGGCCGCCGTGAACGGAGCGGACCTGGCCAGGGCGGCGGGGTCGGCCGCGACCGAACCCTCGGCGAGCGAACGGTACAGGGCTGCAAGGGCGCGGCGCTGGGCGGCGAAGCGCGGACCGTACGGCGGGAGCAGTTGCACCACCACGACGAATCCGGTCCCGACCGCGATCCACCCGGCCATGAGCAGGCCGCCATGTACGTCGGGAGCGAGATCAGCGGTGATCATCAGCCCGATGACGGCGAGGCAACCCCGGATGCCGGGCGCGAGGCCCATCGTCCGCCACAGCCCGGTGGCGAACGCCGCGACCGCGAGCAGCAGCAGGAACAGCCAGGTGGTGCCGTGCACCAGGGCCCCCAGCACCGCCATTGTGCTGAAGGCCGCGGCCATCCCGAGCGCGTTCACCACAGGGTGTCGCAGCGGGCTCAGCAGCGTACCGATGCCGCAGATGAACGCGCCGACGCTGGCCATGGCCCCGGCCACCGGGTCGTCCAGCAGCAGGCCGAGGACCGTCGCGAGCAGCACGGCCAGTACGGCCCGTGCGATCGCCGACGGGGCGGAGAATGCCCGTTGGATGCGCAGCCCGTCACGGCCGATCCTGATCAGCGACGAGCACCAGCGCATATCCGGGCCTCCTCGGCGGTACGGCGCGGGAGCAGCGTTCTCATCCTCTACCAGCCCTGGCAGGGCTGCCACTCGCTGTACCTGGAGGGCGCCGCGCAGGGTGCTGAGACAGGCGGTGGCCGTGCGCTCATCTGCACAGCTCCTGCCGGCGGGCAGGGTCTCGTGGTCGCGGGCCGGGCGGCGGGAGCGCATCAGCCGGGTCGTTGGTCGGCCGTGCGGTGAGGTGCCTGTCGGCAGGTCCATTTCCGCGCGGCTTCCCGCCGGACCGGACTTGATGGGTTCCCATCGTCCGGCTTCCCGAAGCGACGTCCGCCTCGCCCCTCGGGCGGTTGGCGGACCCTGCTCGCGCGTTACGGCGGCGCGTGTCCGTGGGCCAGGCCTCGCGCCAAGGGCGACGTGATCACCAGGGTGGGCATCAGCTGGGGTCACCCGCAGTGCGCGGAGGCTCACTCCTGATCGATGGAGCGAGGCTGGGTCCGCGCAACGGGCAGGTTGCGTTTGTGGGGCTCCAGCCGGGACCGGGCTCACCGGGCAGCGGGAGCCGAACCGATGGCGACCACGTGTGCCCATTCGGGGGGTGAGTCCGGTACGTAGTCGGGATCGTCCTCGTCCCACGAGCGGGCTGCCGGGAGTCGAGGGAACAGGCCCACGACTGTCCGGCACGGGGGACGCGTGCTCGGCCAGGGTGTCTGCCCGTCGGTCAGGGCCACGATGACATCGGGCCGGGGCCGCGTCTGGAGTGCTTTGGCGAAACCCGTGCGCAGATCCGTGCCGCCACCGCCGATCAGCGGTATTCCTTCGGCGCGGCACAGCGGGTGCACCACCTGGGCTGCTGCGTCGCAGGGCAATACGGTGATCAGGTCGCGATGGCCACCCACGGCGCGGGAGATCGCAGCGACTTCGAGGAGCGCGCTGCCCAGTTCGGCGTCGCTGACCGAACCGGAGGTGTCGATGACCACACAGACCCGCGGCGGCCTGCGCCGCAGACTCGGCAGGACGGCTCCGGGTACGCCGGCCGAGCGGCGGGACGGCCGGCCGTAGGTGTAGTCCTCGCCCGCGCCGGGGCTGGAGGTGGCCGAACGGACCGCGGCCCCCAGCAACTGCCGCCACGGCTGGGGTGGGTGGAACGCCTCCTCCGCCCACCGCTGCCATCCCTGCGAGGTGTTCCCCGGACGGGCGGTAATGCCCTGCGCCACCCGGAAGCGGACCGCATCCCGTGCCTGCGCGCTGAGGCCATGGGCGCCGTCCGGTCCCAGGTCCCACTCTCGGTCCAGCCCGTCGGCGCCACTACCGCAGTCCAGCCAGACGAGGTTCTGGGTACGCGGCCCGAGGGTGAACCAGCGCAGGTAGTCCTCCATGAGCTGCCCCTCGGGCAGCCCGAAGGCTCCTGGCTCGACGGCGCCTTCGGGCCGGACCAGACCGTCGCCGAACACATCGTCGTTGATCTCGAAGTCCGCCGCGATGTTCATCCGCAGTCGTTCCCCCGGGCCGGTCAGCCCGCGCTCCCGCGCGACCCGGTCACCTCGGCCGTGGTGGTCGCGCAGCAGGTGCGACACCTCGTGCACCCATACCCCGGCCAGCTCCTCCACAGGGGTTCGGGCCACGAACGACGCCGAGGCGTAGCACCGCCAGTGCCGGTCCACGGCCATCGTCGGAACACGGCGTGACTCCACCGGGTGCAGGGCGAACAGCGCCGTCGCCAGATAGGGCCGGACCCGGGCGGCGTGCAGTCGGGCCGCGAAGAGCTTGTCGAGGTCCAGTGTCCGCGGGGCGTCCCGGTTCATCGGACGGCCTTCGCAGTGACGCGGGCCGCCGCCTGGTCTGCTCGCTGCGACAGTGCCACCGCTCCGGCGAGCCGCTCGATCGAGGCAGGAACGTCCCAGTCCTGCCGGCGTAGCGAGGCGAGGGTCGTCGCGGGGACGACCACCAGGTCCGGCGCTCCGGTTTCCATCGCGTTGACCAGGATCGCCCACGCTGCGTCCCAGCGGGACTTGTCCGGGCGAGTACGGACCGCGGCCACCACACCGTCGAGCACGGCTTGGCGCAGATCCCCCCGCTCGGGCAGGACGGCAGCCGCCGGATCGGCGAGCAGCATCTCGGGGTCCGGGAGGTCCATCCTGTCCAGCCCGGCCAGCAGCTCCAGCCCCGGTCCATCCCCGACCGTGCCCCTGACCAGGAGGGACAGCACCTCCCGGGAGGAGCCGGCCGCCGTTGCGAAGGCGATCAGCCGCAGGGCCATCTCCCAGCTTCGCGGTGATGGCCAGGCGCCGCCCCGGCGTGTCTCGTTGCTGGGCAGCCGGTGCACGAGCCTCGGCCGGGCGGAGAGCAGCCCGCACACTGCCCGGCGGGCGAAGTCCACGGCTTCCGACAGCCTTTCGGGGTCGAGCCGCGGCAGGGTGGCCCGAGGCCAGGTCCCACCGAGGCCGCGCACCACGACCTCGTGGTCATGAGTCCATTGGAGATGGACGAACCGGTTGGCCAGGGGTGGACTGAGCTCCCAGCCGTCGGCCGCCGACGAGCGCGGATTGGCGGCAGCCACGATCCGGACTCCCGCCGGCAGTTGCAGCGATCCGATCCGCCGCTCCAGCACCAGGCGGAGCAGAGCGGCCTGGACGGCCGGTGGAGCGGTGGACAGCTCGTCCAGGAAGAGCAGCCCCTGGCCAGCGCGTACCAGTTGTACCGCCCAGTCCGGCGGAGCCATCGGCACGCCCTGGGTCGCGGGATCGTCTCCGACGATGGGCAGCCCCGAGAAGTCGGACGGCTCGTGCACACTGGCGATCACGGTGGTGATCGGAAGGTTCAGGGCCGCGGCAAGCTGGGACAGGGCCGCGGTCTTGCCGATTCCCGGCTCACCCCACAGGAGGACGGGCAGGTCTGCGGCCACGGCCAGGGTCAGGGCCTCCAGTTGGGTGTCGGGTCGCGGTTCGGTGGTTGCCTTGCTGAGCAGGGACAGCAACTGGGCGGCGACGTCCAGTTGGGAGGTGCGGGTGGGGGCGGCGTCGGGTGCGGTGGCAGTGGACGGGTTGCGTGCGGGCATGTCTGAATCACCTTTGGCTTTGCTGTCTGAGGGGGTACGAGGTCCGGGGTCAGCGGCAGGTCGCGTGGCGCGCGGTGGGAGCGGCGGCCACCGAGTCGGCGACCAGCCGGGCGGATGCGGGTGCGGGTGCGCTCGGGCCCAGGATCAGCCAGGCCTGCTCTGAACAGCCCGTAGTTGATCCGCCGCTGTGCGGCGGCTTCGAGTTCGTCTCGCAGCGGGCCGTTGCGTAGCCGTGCGGCAGTGCCGACCAGGCCCTCGATGACGGCCAACGCACCGGCGATGTCGCCGTGGTTCAGGCGTTCGCGGACGTCGGTGAGGCAGTCCGGGCGCCGGTGTGCCTGGTCGACGGCCTGGAGGCAGGGAAGCGGAGTGCCGGTCAATGCGGCCAGCAGTTCCTCCCGCCGGATCTCGGCCGGGTCGTGGTCAAGCGGAGCCAGTACCCCGTCGACCAGGCCGATCCGGTGCTGGGCTCCTCGGCACTCCACCAGACGCGGTTGTCCCGCCCGGCCGGGTTCACCGGCAGGGACGGCCGGTGAATGACCCGGCACCAGGGCCAAGGCAACCAGCGGGTGAAGCTGATCGGCCTCGATCAGACCGGCCCGGAGCAGCTCCAGGTCAGGCAGTGTCCAGACCGCTGCGTCAGGCAGTACCGGCATCGCGCAGGCGCCGTCCTGCGCAACCGCCGCCGTGATCCGCAGTGCGGGCGGGCGGGGGCTGTCGGGGTCCGCGACCAGCTCCAGGACGAGCCGGTCCCGGGTCCCGATGCGCACCGCAACGGCATTGCTGGACCGCTCTTCGGCACGGAGCACAATCCCTGCCTCGGCCGCCCACCGGTCAACGGCATACCGGTGCCCCGGTGGTACGACGCCCATCGGATCCGCGTGCGTCATCGGTCGGCCGTCGGCGGCGGGCAGATCGGCCCCGGACCGGATCCGTAGCTCAGCCGTCCTGCGGGCGTCCCACAGGTGACGGTGCAGGTCGAGGCGGAACCGCCGGCTGGGACGGGGGTGCGGATGATGGCGGGCGCCGTCCTCGAAGTGGCAGCCGTCCCACAATGCGAGGCTGATCCGCTGACCGCCGTCGGCCCACGCCGGTGGAGTCCGGGCCACCAGGTGGACCGGACCTGTGCCGTCGCGCGCGGCAGCGTCGTACCGGGCCAGCGCGATGGTCAGACCCGGGCGCAGCAGCCCGTCGGGCGCGATCCTCGGCAGGTGCCAGCGCAGCAGGTCAGGTACCAGATGCCGGAGATCTGCCCGGACCTGGGCCGCGAGCTCGCGGCCATGAGTGCGCGCCAGGGAACGCAGATGGAGATCGACATCGATGCCTGCGGCGGCGCAGGCCCCTGCCCAGTCCCCAGCATGACGCCGGGCGGTCGCAGTCTCGATCACGGACGGTGGCACGGCGTACTCACGTACCCGAAGCCAGAAGGAAAGACGGGAATCCCCACACGCGGTCTGAGTGAGCATCAGCACTCACCTTGCGCGGATGGGACCCCCAATCTCAGAGACTGAGTCATCATCGCGAGGAGCATAGCCTTCCTCACCTCGCGCTGCCAGCCGTCGGGGATCGCCTTCGTGCCCTGTTTCGCGACCGTTGCCAGCGGGGCCGCCGGGCGCACAAGGTGAGCCCGGCCCTGATCCGCATCGCCCGGACCGAACGTCGCCGCCGGTGCGGTGCGGCTGCCCGACGAGGAGCTGAGCCTGCTCGACGCCGCGCAGGGGCGGAGCCGCTGACGGCCGGATCCTGCCGCCCAGGGCGCGACCCGCGTCGGCCCCTGGTGGACTCCAAAAGTCCCGCACATATGCTGAGTTGGGGCTTCGCCGGAATCTTGTGATCTCGGTCAAGCAGTGCTGCGGTACTTGTGGATCAGCTCTCTGAGGACATCGTGGCGCTGGATCCGCTGCGCAGGGAGAGGCGCAACGTCCGGTCGTCGGCAGGGGTGGGCAGGTTCAGGACGCGGTGAGGGCTGCCGGAGTTGTAGTCCTCGGCGTGCTCGGCGACCATGTGCCGCGAATGCTGCTCGCTGTAGATCAGTATTCGATCGGTGCTCGACGGGTGGGGGCCTGCGGTCTGTGAGGCGGTGGATCAGGCGTCTGATCTCGGCGAGGCTGAAGTGGATGAGCTGGGAGGATCCGTTTCTGCCTTCCCGGCCTGGTCATCCGCGCCCAAGGCCGCGACGGCGAGGCCCCTGTCGCTGTTGGCAATACGTCGGAGGGAAGACGATCGTCCTGCACGGCGCGGACCACCTCCGCCAGGAAGGCTGGTCCGGAGAGGACCCCACGAGGTCCGTGACAATTGCGCCACCAAGTACACGGACATCAGCCCCGGCCCGTACCTGCCCACTGCCGGTGCGCTGGGCGCCTTCGCAGCGTCTGACGTTCCGATGGCCAGCGGGTGGCATTCAGCTGGAGTACACGCCGTTTCAAGGTTCTGTCAGCAGAGTTCGGCCCCGTGCCTACAACTCATTCGCGTGTCCGCGTCGCCACTCTGTGCGCCGCCGCTTTGACGTTCTCAGGTCTTGTCGTCACCGGGATGCTGGGGGCGCAGCCTGCGGCTGCGGCGGACCCGGCCGGCTACCAGAACGTCCGGATCAACGAGGTCACCTCGTCGAACAACGACACGGTGGAGCTGTACAACTCCGGTTCGACCGCGGTGAGCATCAGCGGCTGGAAGATGTCGGACGACAGCTTCTCGTCGCAGTCGTTCAGCCCGTCCTCCAGCACGATTCCGGCAGGCGGCTTCGTCACCTTCAACTCGCCCAAGGGGCTGGGTGATTCGGACAAACTGGTGATCTACACGTCCGGCGGGACGGTAGTCGACCGCGTCGAGTGGGCCACCGACAAGGCCAAGCCGGCGATGGCGCGTTGCGGCGGTGACGGCACGGGGGCGTGGGTGACCGCGACCACGGCGTCCACGTTCGGCGCCTCGAACGCCTCGGGCTGCCCGTCGTCGCTCCCGGCGGCGAGCCGGGTGCGGATCAACGAGGTCACCTCGGACGGCTCGGACACCGTGGAGCTGTACAACGGCGGTACGAGTTCGGTCAGCGTCAGCTCGTGGAAGTACGTCGACGGCGACACCAGCCACTCCGCGGCCTCGATCTCGTCCTCCTCGCCGAGCGCGACCAGCATCCCGGCGGGCGGCTACGTCACGTTCAACTCCACCATCGGCCTGGGCGACAACGACTCGGTCTTCCTGGTTGACAACAACGGCAACACCGTCGACTCGGTGACGTGGGCGACCGGCGCCGCCAAGCCGTCGGACGAGCGCTGCGCCGACGGCACCGGCTGGTTCCAGACCGCCACGACCGCGACGCTCGGCAGCGCGAACTCCTGCTCGGGCAGCGGCGGGACCACAGGCGGCACGACCGGCGGGACGACTGGTGGCACCACCGGCGGCACCGGAGGCCAGCCCGGCCAGCTGCTCGGCGGCGGCGGTTCCCTCACCAGCGGGTGCACCCCCGAGGCGCCCTCGGGTTCGCACTCCACCCCGTCCGGCACCCTGGCATGGCCCGGCGGACAGGACGTCACGATCGCCGACAACGTCTGCGCCTTCACCACGTCCACCGGCCCCGAAGGCCGTGACGTGAGCGGCCTGGCCTTCGACCCGGCGAACCCATCGGTGCTGTGGGCCGCCAAGAACAAGAACTGGCTGTACAAGCTGGTCAAGAGCAACGGCAAGTGGATCCCGGACCCGTCGTGGAGCACCACCGGCAAGCAGATCCGCTTCTCGGGCGGCTCCGGCGAACCGGACTCCGAGGGTCTGACCGTCGGCAGCAACGGCCACATCTACGTGACCTCCGAGCGCGACAACACCAACAACACCGCCCCCAAGGACACGATCCTGGAGTTCGACCCGGCCGCGACCGGATCCACGCTCACGCCGATCCACCAGTGGGACATGACCTCGCAGTTCCCGCAGCTCAACACGGGCGACAAGGACGACGCCAACCTGGGCTTCGAAGGCGTCGGCTACGTACCGGACAGCTGGCTGACCGCCAACGGCTGGGTCGACCCGCTCACCGGCGCCGCCTACAACCCCGCGAACTACCCGCTGCACGGATCGGGCCTGTTCTTCGCCGGCCTGGAGTGGGACGGCACGCTGCACGTCTACGGCCTGAACTCCAACGGCACCTTCACCACGTTCGGCACGATCGCGACCGGTAAGTCCTCCGTGATGGACGTGGCGTTCGACGCCGGAACCCAGCGCCTCATCGCGACCTGCGACAACACCTGCGGCGAGACGCACACCTTCATGAAGGTCGACGCCAGCGGCGCGATCGTCCCGGACGTGACCTACACGAACCCGGCCGTCATGCCGACCGACAACCTGGAGGGCTTCGCGATCGCCCCGACCTCGACCTGCGTCAACGGTCTCCGCGAGGCGGTCTGGTCCGACGACGGCATCTACGGCTTCGGCTCCGGAAGCTCCTCCTACGGCCACGCCATCTACAGCGGCACCTTCCCCTGCTGATTCCGCAGACCACGGGAGACGGCTCCCGCGCGGGGCCGCCTCCAAGGTGAGGCGTCCCAGCAGTACACAGCGATGAAGCTCCTGGCAGACGGGGTGACGACCACGATCACCCGCTGACTGCCAGGAGCTTCGTCGTGCCTGTCCCCGGGACCGCCTTCGGCCTGTGGACGCCGGGCGCCCGCCCGCATCCCCTCGACGGCGGCCCCATTCTCGGCGACATGCACGGAGACGGCTGCCCTGACGCGTCGTGGTGGACAGCGAGGGAGCCGACCTTTGAACCCGGCCCACCGGCAGCGCGTCGGACTGCCTGCGCGTTGTGGTGTGTCAGGCCCTGGCAGCCGTGCCGGGCCCTTGTGGCGGCCAGTCAGGGGCGGGGTCTTCGGTGAGCAGCGGTCGGAGGGCGCCGAGTACCGCGCCGATGCAGACGTCGCGCAGCTGGGTGCGGGTACAGGTCTCGTGGGTGAGCCAGTCGACGCAGAGGACCTGGACGAAGACCAGCCAGCTCTTCAGGACGCCGGACACGGCCACACGGGCACTCTCGTCCGCGAGGGGGAGTACGGCCAGCAGCCGCGCACGGAGTGCGTCCAGCTCGTTCGTCATGATCGTCTGGATCACCGGGTCGCCCGCGAGGATCCGGTTCGCGGCGAGGACGGCGTTGCGGTTCGCCACGAAGTAGTCGAGATGGACGTCCATGCCCTGGATGAGCTGTTCCATCAGGGAGTCGGCGGGGTCGAGCCGCGTCTCGGCGAGCAGCTGGTCCGCTGCCTGCTGGTAGACGGCTGCGAAGAGGGCCTGCTTGCTGGGGAAGTGACGGTAGAGCAGGGCCCGGGAGACGCCGGCCTCTTCGGCGACCTCCTCCATCAGCACGTCCGTGTACGGGTGCGCGGCGAAGAGCCGTGCGCCGACGGCGAGGAGTTGGGCGCGGCGATCGGCGGGGGTGAGCCGCTGGCGTGGAGGCACGAGTGAAGTCTAGTTGACATGTGTCCACTAGTGGCCCCACTGTAGTAGACACATGTCAACCAGGCTCCGCCAAGACGGCTTGGAGAGATTATGGCCAGGGCTCTGCGCACACTCGTACAGCTGATGGGCTGGGCCTGTGTGGCGATCGGCCTGTTCCATGTGACACTCGGCAATGCGGCAATCCCCGGCGCCGGTTCCGCCGGTACGACGGTCGACAGCTGGGGCCGGTTCATGGGGGCCAGCTTCGTCGGCTATGGGCTGGCCTGGCTCTGGGCTGCGCGGCAGCGTCCGATCCCGGCCCAGGCGGTGCGATGGCTGGCCGGCGTTTTCCTGCTGGGTGGCGCAGGCCGGCTGCTCTCGCTCGCTGTCAACGGCTGGCCGCAATGGTTCCAGATCGCGCTGACGGCGATCGAGCTCGGGCTGCCGCCCGTCTACTTCTGGCTGGCCGACGCGGAAGAGCGGGCTCTGCGCAGCGAAGTGGCGGCGGTGCCCGCCGGGCGATGAACGCGTCTGAGCTCGTCCAGATCGAACACCTGGGTGGGGAAGTTGACGCCAGCGGCGAGGTATCACCGGCTCTGGCGAAGCTCTTGTGGGCACAGCCGGAGCTGGAACCTCGACGGTCCGAGGCATGATGATGGGGATCGACCCGGTCGATCCCCGGCGAGCGTCCGTGGCCTGAGTCGTGCCAGCCGAGGGCGAGACCTGCCACCGGGTTGGGCGGAGGCGTACTGCCTTGGCCGTACGCCTCCACCCAACCCGACCGGGCACCGCCCCGCCTCGGTCCGACCGGCGGGCGCCGCCCTCGGCTGGGTGCGCCGGGCCGGCCCGGGCGCCGTGTCGTGGGGGTGTCCGGGTGGCGGTGGGTTCCGCTGCTCGGTCAGGGCTGCGCCGGAACGTCCCCCGCTACGGTGATCTCGGCGGCCGAGTCGTAGAAGGACAGGTGGTCTCTGATCTCCGCCACCGCATCGAGCGGCTCGGGGTACGCCCAGGCGACGTCCTGCCGCCCGCCGAAGGACCAGTACGACGCCACGCCCTTGAACGGGCAGGTGGTGTGGGTCTCGGTGGGCGTGAGGAGGTCGAGTGCCACATCGTCCGGGGTGATGTACACCCTCACCGGGAGGCCGGTTTCGTAGACCAGGAGGGGCCGCCGGGTTTCGGCGACCAGAGTGCCGTCGATCCGCACGGTCACATGCTGTGTACCGGGCACCGCGGTGACGCGGTGCGGTGACTGCGTATGGGTCATGGTGCTCCTTGTGGGCATGGCGGACGTCGGATCCGTTGCAACCGCCCGCACCGGGACGGGATTCCCCGACGCGCCCTCAGCGCACCCCGTGCGGCCGGAACTGAATGCTGATCCGCGGGCCTACCGCTCTGGCGGTTTTCGGCACCGCATGCTCCCAGGTGCGCTGGCAGGAGCCGCCCATCACCACCAGGTCGCCGTGTCCCAGGGGCAGGCGCACGGGGGAGGGGCCGGGCCTGCGGGGGCGCAGGGCCAGGTCGCGGGGCGCGCCCACGGAGAGGATCGCGACCATGGTGTCGCGGTAGGCGCCTCTGCCGTTGCGGTCGCCGTGCCAGGCGACACTGTCCCAGCCGTCCCGGTAGTAGCAGAGCCCGGCCGTGGCGAACGGCTCGCCGAGTTCGGCGGCGTAGCGGGCGGACAGGGCAGCACGGGCCTCCTCCAGCACCGGGTGCGGCAGTGCGCTCCCGGCCCGGTAGTGGGCGAGCAGCCGGGGCACCTGTACCTCGGAGTCGTACATCACCCGGCGTTCGGCCTGCCAGGGGACCGCCGTGGCCAGGTGGTCGAAGAGGTCGCTCGCCCCGCTGAGCCAGCCCGGCAGCAGATCGAGCCAGGCGCCGTCGCTCAGCAGGGTGCGGCGGACGCCGTCGAGAGGGCCGAGGCGGATGCCGCTCTCGGACTGTTCGAACAGGGACGCCTGCAGGTGCACTGCCATGGGTTCAGTGTAGAATAGATATTCGATTACTGGGGAGTGTCCGAGGCGGGCCGCAGGTGAAGAGGTGCCACGGATTGCCCACAGTGGTCGGTTCCGCAAATTGGCGTATTCCAATAGATCGAGTGTCATTTCGGGCGCGGCGCGGGTCCGGCGGTGCCTCCAGGAGCGACCGTTTCCCTGTCCAACCCGTGCAGGTGCCGAGACACCTGCTGTGACAGGAGACCGCTATGCGTGTATCCCGCTTCGCCGCCGCGCTGGGCGTTGCCGTCGCCGCCGTCCTGGCCGGCACCGGCACCGCCTCCGCCGCCACCGTTCCGTCCGCCGCCCACGCCCACGACGGCTGGTACGGGTACCACCAGCACTGGAACGGCCACCGCCACCACCGCTGGGACGACCGGCGCTTCGACTGTGACCGTGACCACCGCCACTTCGGCCGCGACCGTGACGACCGCTACTTCGGCCGCGACCGTGACGACCGTCACTTCGGTCGTGACCGTGACGACCGCCGTTTCCGCTGACATCGGCAGGACCTGACGAGCCGCTGCCGGCGAGAGCAGCCCCCGGCGCCCCCGGGGGCGGCGCCCGGGGCTTGATCACCCGCAGCGACAAACACCCGCACAGCCCGGCAGCCCGGTGACCAGACGGTCACCGGGCTGCCGGGCGCTGCGGGTGACCGCCGACTTCCCTCACCTTGCGACCTCTGCTGGAGCGAGAGCCCTCGTGCAGCACTCAATCGCCACCTGCAGCGGCGAGGCCGGCCGTGATGCCGTGCTCCACGACACGGCCCGCCCTACCGGCACGGTCCGGTGCGGACAGCGTCGCGGAACTCGCGTTCGATGTCCTTGTCTTCTTCGTCGCCGCCGCCTGGTCGACTGCCGGTTGCGGTGCCCCGCCAGCCGATGCCGGCCCGGGTGTGACCGGCTGGATCGGCGTGTCGCACGGTTGAGCAGGCGGCAGGTTGCCTCGGCGGCGTCGGCAGCAGGGCCCAGTGGGTGGCCGTCGCATGCACGGCCGGTTCCGCCTGAACGTCCACTGGCTGCTCTGTGGCCGCTTGCGACCGGGCGGGACGATGACCACACCGGCGCCGGGGTGGTCCGGCGCCGGGGCGGTCGATCACTGCGATTGGTCAGCTGAGTGAGGTCAGGAGGGTGTTCACTGCCGTGACCTCGGTGGCCTTGTCCGGGTTCGGAGCGCGTAGCGCGGTCAGGACGTGGTCGATCTCGTTGTCGAGGAAGTGCCAGGCCTGCTCGTTCTTGGGCTCGAGGGTGGGCTGGCTGTCGTCCCATGCGGTCTCGAGGTCGGTCACCCGGGTGGTGGCGGCTGCCTGGTCGCCCGAATTGAGCTTCGCCAGGGTGTCGGCAGCGATCGTGCGGAACTTCGCGATCTCGCCTGGAGGGAACGCTGACGTCGCCTGCTTCGGGGTGAGATGGGCGGTCACGGGCGCAGGAGTGTCACTCTCGCCGGCCGCAGCAGCGTGGGGCTGCTGGTGCGCCCAGACGAGAAGCGCCGCGGCCGCGACCGCCACGACGGCGTAGTAACCGAGCATGATCCGCTCACGTGCCGGGTTCACCGGCCCCGGGGCGTCGGGCTGCTCGGAGGGGTCGATGACATCGCTGCGGCTACGCGTGAGGTACACGACCGTGGCGAGGATCGCGCCCAGGAAGATCACGCTGGTCATCGCCGTGCCCAAGCCGAGACCGCCCTCGCTGCCGGGCGAGCCGAGCCAGTCGCCGAGGTTTGCGCCGAGCGGACGGGTGAGGATGTAGGCCAGCCAGAAGGAGAGCACCGGGTTGGCGCCCAGGCGCCATGCGGCAACGATCGCGACGATCAACCCGAGCGGAAGGAGCACGGAGACGCCCGGGGTCCAACCGGTCAGATCCAGGGTCCAGTCACCGGTCGCGGTGCCGAGAGCAAAGGTGACAAGGACGGCGAGCCAGTAGAAGAGTTCACGCGGGCGGGTGACGATGGTGTGAACCGAGAGGGTGCGCTCGCGGGCGTACCAGATCCCGAAGACAACCGCGAGGACGCCGGCGAAGACGCTGCTGCTCAGCGCGAGGGGAACGCCCTGGCTGTCGGTGAGGATGTCGGTGTACAGGGTGCCGGTCACGCTCACCACCACGACGGTGAGCCAGTACACGAAGGGGATGTAGCGCTTGGTGCTGAGTTGCCAGCCCAGGACGCCGGCCAGAACCACGGTGAAGATCAATGCGGTGTTGATCAGACCGACGCCGAGGTTCATATTGATCCAGTCGGCGAAGCTCTCGCCGACCGTGGTGCACAAAATCTTGATGATCCAAAACCAGATCGTGACTTCGGGCACCTTGTTGAGCATCCGCCGTGCCCGCGGCGCAGCGTGCGGCCGTCCGATGAGGGTTGTCATGCCGGGCACACTGGCACGCCGAACCTGAACGCAACCTGACTGCCTGCGCCCCTCACTGTCGGCGATTTCGAGGAAGACGCACGGGTCAGGTGATACTGGCGGGGTGAGCACGCACCGGGTGCTGGTCGTCGAGGACGATCACGCACTACGAGACATCCTGGCCCGCGGACTGCGCGAGGAGGACTTCGATGTCCTCACCGCACCGGACGGTACCAGTGCCCTGCGCACTCTGGGCAGCCCGGCGGACCCCGTGCGCGCACACGCGGTGGTGCTGGACATCGGGCTTCCCGACTCCGACGGCCGGGACGTGTGCCAGGCGATGCGAGCCCGAGGCATCGACGTCCCGGTGCTGTTCCTGACCGCGCACGGCGGGATCACCGACCGGCTGGCCGGCTTCTCCGCCGGCGGCGACGACTACCTGGCCAAACCCTTCCACATCGCCGAACTCGCCGCCCGCCTGCGCGCACTGCTGCGCCGGTCCGACTCCAACGCCACCCTGCAGCCCGCCGGACTGCGGCTGGACCCTGCCCGGCACCACCTGGAGTCGGGATCCGGCGCGACCGTCGCGCTCACCCCGACCGAATACCGACTTCTGGCCTGCCTGATGGCCGAACCCGGTGCCGTGGTACGCCGCCGCACCCTGCTGCGCGCCGGGTGGCCCGAAGGCGCCTGGGTGAGCGACAACACCCTCGACCAGTACCTGGCCCGGCTTCGCCGCAAGCTGCGCGAGATCGGCAGCGAGCAGAGCATCGAGACGCTGCGCAGTGTGGGGTACCGCTTCGCATGATCCGACGCGCCCGTCCCGCCACACTGCGCGGCAAGCTCGCCCTGCTCGCCCTGGCCGCCACCGCCGCCTGGGTCGCAGTGGTGACCACGGCCTTCAACCTGATGCTCACCGGGAGCCTGCGCGGCCAGGCCGACGACGTCCTGCGCACCCGGGCCGCGGCCGTGGCTGCCACCGTGCAGGTCCGGCCCAACGGCACTCTGGCGCTCCACGAACCGGCCGACGACGGGGCTCTGGACACCGGCATCTGGATATACCAGGGCACCACCGCCATCGAACGGCCCCAAGCCTCGGCCACCCTGCACAACCGCGCCGACGCGCTGGCCCTGCTCGCCCCCGCCTTCGAGGACACCCCGCAGCCGGCGGCCTACCGGCTCTACGCGCTGCCTGTGGACCCCGCCCACCCCCGGGCGGGCACCGTGGTGGCAGCGGTCTCCCTCAACCCCTACCACCGCACCGCCGACCTGGCCCTCGCCGGCTCCATCACCCTGGGATTGCTGCTCCTCGGCGGTGTCTACCTCACCTCGCGGCGCGTGGTTGCCAACGCGCTGCAACCGGTCACGGTGATGAGCGAGCAGGCAGCCACCTGGAGCGGCCACGACACCAGCAGGCGGTTCGGCGCCGCCGCACGACCCGCTGAACTGGCCGCCCTCGCCGCCAACCTGGACGAGCTGCTCAACCGCCTTGCGGCCGTCGTGCGCCATGAGCAACAACTCACCCACGAACTGTCCCACGAGCTGCGCACCCCGCTCGCCCGCATCGTTGCGGAGACCGAATGGCTCCAGGCCCGGCCCCGGACACCCGACCAGCAGCAGGCAGCGCACCGAGCGGTCGCCGAAAGCGCCGCGCAGATGCAGCAGATCTGCCACACCCTGCTGTCCACCGCCCGCGCCGGTACCGGCCATCTCCCCGGCCGATCCGAGCCCTTGGCGGTCGTGCGCGCACTGGCGGAGCGCAGCGCTGAGCAACACCCCGGTGCCCCACGCATCACCGTACGCAGCGAGAACACGGAAAACCCCGTCGTCGGCGCCGATGCCGTCGTACTGGAACGCATCCTCGCGCCGCTGCTCGACAACGCCCGCCGCTACGCCGCGCACGAGATCGTTGTGACCTGCACGGCACGCCTCGGCGAAGTCCTGGTCACGGTATCCGACGACGGTCCCGGAATTCCGGTGGCAGCCGTGGACGCGGTGTTCGAGCCAGGCTTCCGGGCCGACCGCGCGGATGGCCACGACGGTGCCGGGCTCGGGCTCGCCCTGGCCCAGCGGCTGGCCCGCGCCGCGGGCGGAGAGATCACCGTGAACCCCGAAGCCTCGGTGCGGGGTGCGTGCTTCACCGTGACCCTGCCCACCGGTTGAGCGGGCGGCCGCCACGGGGACGACCCGCGAGAGCCAACGTCTACGATCACGCTGCGCAACCACGAGACGCAGCCGCCGAGACGCCCCGCCCGGCAAAGACCGAGGACCCGCTTTGACTCCCGGGAGTCCTGGATGCGCGCGTGGCCCGGGGGCCGATGGGATCCCCCGGGCCACGCACCCCCTCCGACGGCGCCCTGCTACCGCCGGTGCTCAGGCGGCGGGGTGGTCGTGCAGGTCAGCGGCCCATTCTTCGAGACGATCCGCTCCACCGAGCCCGGGTTGTTGTGCACCGAGGCCAGCTGCGCCGCGTTCAGGTAGCCGATGAACAGCTGCTTCCCGGCCGGCATCGCGGACGGATAGAAAGTGAGGGTGACCCGGCCGTTGGATACGTGGCTGCCCCGCATGACCTTGTCGACTCCGGGGCCCTGCCCGGCCGGGGAGAGCGTTCCGTCGTCGTTGGGGCCCTTGCAGAACTCGCCCACCTTGACCAGGACCGGGAATCCCGCGGTGTGCAGCGCCTGCTCCAGACCCGCGTGGTCACTGAAGTACGCGCCCTTGTCCCAGGTGGCGACGATGGTGCCGTCCGTCTTGGTGTCCACGGTGTACGCGGCCGTCTGGATGTGGACACCCCCGGTGCTGTTTCCGGCCGTCGGTGGCGCCGACGGACTGCTGAACGTCGGCGCCGCGATCGCGAGCGCCGCGGCGGCCGCGATCCCGGCCGTGCCGGCGACGCGGCGCCGATTGCGGCGCCTGCGGCCCTCGGCCTCGATCACCTCCACAGGTGTGGACATGGTGATGTCGTCGAGGGAATCCCTCAGTGCGGCGAGTACCTCGTGCTCGCTCATGGGCCGACCTCCTGGTCCTTGACAGTGCCGTCGCCGGCGGTGATGAGTTGGCCGCGCAACATCGAGACGGCTCGCGACAGGTGGGCGGTGACGGTGCCTTCGGCGATCCCCAGCGCCGCAGCCGTGGCCTTGGTGTCGAGGTCGAGGAAGACCCGCAGCGCGATCACTTCCCGCTGCCGCTGCGGCAGTTGACGCAGCACCGCGAGCAGGCCGGGGTCCAGGCCGGGGTCGGTCTCCCGGGGATCCGCCACATCGGGCGCACCCCCCTCCAGCACGACCTCCTTCCGCCTCCTGCGCCACCACGACACCCGGGTGTTCAGCGCGGTACGCACAATCCAGGCACGCGGCGCCGGGTGCCCGCGGACCTTCGGCCAGGACATCCAGGCCCGGGTGAACGCCTCGGCGACCAGGTCCTCGGCGAGCTGCCGATCGCCCACACTTGCCAGGACCGCCCGCAGGCAGACGTCCTGACTGGCTCGGTAGAACTCCTTGAACTCCAGCTGCTTCACACCCCCTATACGCCGCAGCGCCCCCGCACACTTACCTGGCCGCCCGCCGAAAGATGGGCTGGGGCCCGTCACACCCCACCACCGCAGGTTCTCGCAGTAACGGTGAACGATCCCGGCCCGCGGGAGCGGCGCAGCGTGCGCCGTTCGTCGCCCGACCTGCGAGACCCCTTACCCACCGTCCCGGAGGTCAAGGAGTCGCAGGTTCAGAGTGTCCGGCGAGGATGACGATCCGCCCGCATCCCTGGCCGAGACCGAGCTGCCGCTCGCCCCCACGCGCGACGGATCGATCACCACCGGCTGAGCCGGGCAGCAGCCGCCTCGGCCCTCGCCCGGGACCCTGGCCGGCCCCCCGCCCCCGGCCCCCGGCCCCCGGCCCCCGGCCTCCGGTCCCCGGTCCCCGACCACGACGCGGTGCAAGCCGACCGATTGGGCGCAATCGAGTTATCTGGGCAGCCATCGCACCGGGGACACTTCGTGCAGCTGGACGAGCACGTCGAACGCGTCGGGCAGGGAGGCGACGGCGAGGTGTTCGGCGGTGTCACGGGAAGGGTCGTAGACGCCGCTGATGACGCGGGCCTTCGCGGGTCCCTCGTACTGGCGGCGCAGGTCGCCGGTACGTAGGTCCAGCCAGTGGGCGGACGGGTCCCTAGCGTGCAGCCGGGCATCGAGCCCGAGCGGCTCCCCACCGCTGCCTGACGCCCGCAAGAGCGTCCGGACGCCGTTCCCGGGGCCGTTCAGTGGGATGTCAGTCCTGCGCCGGTTGGGCAACGGCCGGGCGGAGGTCGGTCACAGATCCGTTCGGCCAGGATCCCAGCACACCGTGGCCGTCCGGCCCGGACCACTCGTACGTACGGCGGAGACAGCGAGGGAGCAGGCCATGCGGTGGGAGAACGTCCATGTCGCCGGAGTCGGCGTCTGGTTGGCAGGCCGCACCGCGACTGCCGAGGCCGTGGCAGAAGGTCTCTACGATGCCGAGGAGCAGTCAGCGACACAGCTCACCGCCGTGTGCGCGGCCCGAGCCGGTGGCGACGACGACATCTCCGCACCCGAGATGGCCGTCCGGGCGGCTCAGGTCGCGCTGCACCGTGCCGGTGCCGTCGCCGACGACATCTCCACGGTGTTCCACAGTCACCTCTGGTACCAGGGAGCGGATCTCTGGCCGGCCGCGTCCTTTGTGGCCGGACATACGGTGGGGGCGGACGTTCCCGCCTTGGAGTTGCTGCAGCAGTGCAATGGCGGCCTGGCGGGCGTCGAAATGGCCGCGCGGGCTCTCGGCGAGGCAGACGCGGCGCTGCTCACCACGGCGGACAGGTTCGCGGCGCCGGGCTTCGACCGCTGGCGCGCGGAGCGAGGTCTTGTGTACGGCGACGGCGGAACCGCACTTGTGCTCTCCACGCGGGCAGGCTTCGCCCGGCTGCGCTCCACGGCGACCACGGCGGACAACGGGCTGGAGGGCCTGGCCCGTCCCGGCGGGCCCGGTGCGGGTCCGCCGGACGACCGGGGGCCCGTTGATCTCGATGCGCGCAGCGCCGCGTTCTTCAGTTCCGGGCGGGGGGACTTCCGCGACGTGGTGCTGCGGACAGCACGGGCCTCGCAGGCCTCCATCGACCGGGCGCTGTCCGACGCCGGGGTGGGCCGCGACGACGTGGCGCGCGTCGTGCTGAACGCCACCGGACTTCCGCGGCTCGCCTGGCAGTTGGAGCACCAGTTGGGCATCGATCTCAAGTTCTCGAACTGGGAGTTCTGCCGGGAGGTCGGGCACCTGGGCGCCGGTGACCACTTCGCGGGACTGAACGAGTTGGTGGAGACGGGCGAGGTGGGCGTCGGAGACCTGGTGCTGCTGGTCGGTGGCGGCACCGGATACACCTGCACCAGCGCCGTGCTGGAGATCACCGGTGAGCAGGGGTGGCTCTGATGGCCGCCGCCCGGGTGAGCCCGCTCGTCGCGGCGCTCGACGCTGCCGCCGAGGCACGCCCTGACGCTCCCGCGGTGAGCGAAGGTGCGGCGTCGACGCGCTGGACCTACGCCGAGCTGGCGGACGCCAGCCGGGCCGTGTCGAGCTGGCTGCGCGGTCCGGGCGGGGTGCGGCCGGGTGACCGGGTGGTGTTGCGCATCGGCAACCGGATGGCCTTCGCGGCGCTCTACTACGGTGTTCTGCGCGCCGGGGCGGTCGCGGTGCCGCTCAGCCCCGAGATGCGGCCCTATCTGCTGGCGGCCGTGCTTGCCGACGCGCAGCCCAGGGTGGTTGTCCATCAGGAGGACGAGACCGGCCGGGGCCTGGAGGCCGCCAGGGCCTGCGGGGCCGTGCTTGCGACCTCCGACATGCTGCTTGCCTCGCCCGCACGCCGCGGGGCCGGAGAGACGGATGTGGCCGTGGCCCCCGACTCGGTGGGCCAGTTGATCTACACCTCCGGAAGCACCTCCACGCCCAAGGGGGTGGTGTGCACCCACACACAGGTGGACTTCGCCGCCCGGGCGATCGGTGCACGGCTCGGTTACCGGCCGGACGACGTGGTGCTCGGCCTGCTGCCGCTGAGTTTTGACTACGGCCTGTATCAGTTGCTCCTCTCGGTGGCCGCCGGCGCGGAGCTTGTGCTCGGCGAGGCCACAGTGCCCACGCGGGCGCTGGCGCTGCTGCGGTCCCGACGGGCCACGGTGGTTCCGGTGGTCCCGTCTCTCGCCGCGATGCTGGTACGTCTCGTCGCACGCGGTGAGCTTCCGCGGCACGTGCGGCTCTTCACCAACACCGGTGCTGCTCTGCCGCAGCAGTGCATCGAGGCGCTGCGGGCGGGCTTTCCGGGGGCGGCGGTCGTGGCCATGTACGGCATCACCGAGTGCAAGCGGGTCACCATCGGCGAGCCGGACGGCGACCTCCTCCGTCCGGGATCGGTCGGCAGACCTCTCCCGGGCACATCGGTACGGATCGTGGACGCGGACGGGGCCGGCCTCCCCGCCGGACAGCTCGGGGAGATTGTCGTCTCCGGGCCGCATGTCATGTCCGGCTACTGGGGCGCCCCCGAGCTGACAGCCCAGCGGTTCCGACACGATCCCACGACGGGCGCGTCGACCTTGCACACGGGTGACTACGGCCGACTCGACGAGGAAGGGCATCTCTACTTCGCCGGACGCAGGGACGACCAGTTCAAACGCCGTGGCGTGCGGACGAGCAGCACCGAGATCGAGGGGGCGGCCCTGGACATCGCCGGGGTCACCGCCGCCGCCGCGCTCCCGCCGCGGGACGGGCTCGACCTCCGTCTGGCGGTGACCGCCTCGCTCACGGCCGATGAGGTGCTCGTGGAGCTGGGCCGGCGGCTGGAGTCCGCCAAGGTCCCGAGCTCCTGCGTACTGCTGGAGTCCTTCCCCCTCACCGCCAATGGCAAGATCGACAGGAAGGCCCTTCATGCTCTCCGTTTCTGAGACCGCGCATGTGGAGCCCGCCGATCTGCTCGGGCGCTACGGAAGCCCGCTCTACGTCTACGATCTCGCCCGCGTCGACCGGGCCGTCGCCGACCTGCGCCAGGCGCTCCCGGAGGGCGCGCTGATCCACTACTCGCTCAAGGCCAATCCGCATCCTGAGCTTGTGCGCGCCATGCGCCGGAACGGATGCCTGCCCGAGATCTGTTCCACCGGCGAGCTGGACAGCGCGCTGGAGGCGGGCTTCCGCGGTGAGGACTGCCTCTACGGCGGGCCGGGGAAGACCGCGGACGAGATCGGCCGTGCGCTGGCCGCGGGCGTGAACACGTTCTCGGTGGAGTCCCTGGCGGACCTCGCGCGGGTGGGGGCCCAGGCGCAGCGCTTCGGCGTGGTTGCCCGCTGCCTGCTCCGGATCAACGGGCAGGGTACGGGAGCCGGGGCCGGGCTGCGGATGACAGGCCGGCCCTCGCAGTTCGGGATCGATCTGGAGGACGTGGCGGTCGATGCCCAGATGCTGACGGCGGAGGGTGTCCAGGTGATCGGCCTGCACTTCTTCCCGCTGACCAACGCCGCAGATCCGGCAGGCCTGATCGCCGAGGTCGTCGCCTCCGTTCGTACCGCGGCGGTGCTGCAACGCCGCTGGCACCTGCCGCTCCGACTGCTCGATCTCGGGGGTGGCTTCGCGGCGCCCTACGGGGCTCCGGGCGAGCGCCCGGACTACTCCGGACTGCGTGCGCCCGTCGAGGAGGTGCTCGACGAGGAGTTGCCCGGCTGGCGGAACGGGGCACCGCACGTCTCTTTTGAGTCAGGGCGCTATCTGGTCGGTGACAGCGGCAGTCTGTTCTGCACGGTCACGGATGTGAAGGAGAGCCGCGGCACGCACTTCGCCGTCCTGGACACAGGGATCAACCATCTGGGCGGGCTGGCGGGCGTGGGCCGGCTGCCGCCCCTGCGGGCCGAGCCCCTGCGGCCGGAGGGCCGGCCGGGCCGGCCCTCCGAGCTGGGCGGACCGGTCACGCTCACCGGTCCGCTGTGCACCCCGGCCGACGTGCTGAGCCGGGCGCCGCGGGCGGTGCCGCCGGAGCCGGGGGAGACGCTGTGCGTGCCCAATATGGGCGCCTACGGCCTGACCGCGAGCCTGGTCGGATTCCTGAGCCGGCCGGCACCGGCCGAAGTCGTGGTGGACGGCGGTCGTGTGGTCTCGGCCGGGCGGTTGGAACTCCGACGTCACCCCCTGCGCTGCACGCCCGGGCATCCCGGGCATCCCGGGCAGCCCGGGCACCCCGGGCAGCCCGGGCACCCCGAATAGTCCGAGCAATCCGAGCGTCCGACCAATCCGAGCAGCCGGAACAACGCGAACAGTCCGAGCAGTCCGAAGGAGAAGGATCATGACACACGTCTGGGACGCGCCGTTTGAGGAAGTGCTCCGTGCCGAGCTGCCACGACTGGCGCCGGACTCCGCCCTGCAGGCGTCGGACAGTCTGCGTGCGGCGGGTCTGGATTCCATGGCGAGCGTGGAGCTGATCGTCCGCCTGGAGGAGGCCCTGTCCGTGTCGATTCCGGACGAGGAGCTGGGCCCGGAGGCATTCGCCACCGTCGGCGGGCTCTGGTCGGTGGTCGAGAGGGCGCGGGCCTGATCATGACGCAGCAGACCGCTCTCCCGCCGTCGGCCGCTCAGCGGCGGATATGGCTCATGCAGTGTCTTGCACCGGACTCGAGCGCCTATCACATCCCCTTTGCCCTCGAGCTCACCGGACCGCTCGACGTCAATGCCCTGGTCGGTGCCTTCCGGACGCTGGAGGCGCGGCACGAGGTGCTGCGTACCGGCTTCGAGGAGTTCGACGGGGAGCTGATGCAGGTCATCTCACCCCCGGGGCGATTGGCAGTCGAGCTGCGCGAGACGGCGGAGGCCGACCTCGGCGCTCGGCTGGCCGCAGACGCCGAAGCCCCTTTCGATCTGTCCCTGGACCCGCTGCTGCGCGTGAAGCTGCACCGGACGGGAGTGGATCAGCATATCCTTTCGCTGACGATGCATCATCTGGTGGCGGACATGTGGTCGGTCGGCGTGCTGCTGGCCGAGCTGGCCGAGCTCTACCGTGCGGGCTGCCACGGTGACTCGCCCCTGCTTCCCGAACTCACCCTCCAATACGGCGACTTCGCCGTCTGGGAGGCACAGGGCGCCAAGGACAGGGAGGAGCTTCACGGCCCCTTCTGGCGAGCAGCACTTCAGGACGCCCCGGCACTGCTGGGGCTGCCCACCGACCGTCCTCGGCCCGTGGTGCAGTCCCTGAGGGGTGCAGCTGTCCCGGTCCGGCTGGCCCCCGACCTCGCCGAAGGAGTGCAGGCTCTGGCCACCGCGCAGCGGGTGACCCCCTTCATGGTGCTGCTTGCCGCCTTCCAGGCGGTGCTCGCCAGGTACTGCGGACATGACGACATCGTTGTGGGAACCGGGACCGGTGTCCGTCCTCCGGAGGTCGAGAGCCTGATCGGATGCTTCATCAACGTGGTGCCGATCCGGACATCGCTGGCGGCGGACCCGAGTTTCACGGAGCTGCTGCGGCGGGTACGGGAGGCCTCGCTCGCGGCGATGGACCACCAGGAACTGCCCTTCGAGTGCATGATCGCCGGACGTCCCGGCCCTGTCGATCTCAGCCACAACCCCGTGGTGCAGGCGCTCTTCGTGCTGCAGAACGCCGCGGTGGAGCTGCCCCGGCTTCCCGGCCTGGAGGTAGGGCTGGTGGAGGTGGCCCGTGGCGGCGCGCAGATGGACCTCAACCTGCAACTGCGCGCCGAGAACGGCGGGTTCACCGGAACACTGGAGTTCGCCGCCGACCTGTTCGACCAGGAGACCGCGACGCGGATGGCAGGGCACTGGCTGACGCTCCTGTCACACGCGGTGGCGTCTCCCGGTGCCCGGCTGTCCACGCTGCCCGTGATCACGCCCGCTGAACGCCGGCGCATTCTCGGCGAATGGAATGCGACCACCGCGCAGTACCCCGAAGGCTCCCTGCTGCTGCACCAGTTGTTCGAGCAGCGTTGCGCGGAGGCTCCCGACGCACCCGCCGTGGTGGAGCGGGAGGGGACAACGGACTACCGCGAGCTCGATCGTCGGGCGCAGCGCATCTCCGCGCGGCTGCGCGCGGCGGGCGTGGGGCCCGACACTGTCGTGGGGCTCTGTCTGCCGCCGGGGTCGGGCCTGGTCGCCGCGGTCCTGGGCGTGCTCAAGGCCGGTGGCGCGTATCTCCCCCTCGATCCGGCGTATCCGGAGCAGCGCCTCGCCTTCATGCTGGCGGACGCGCGGCCCGCCGTCGTCGTGACCTGTCGGGACCTGGCTCCCGGGTTGCCCTCCCACGACAGCCCGGTGCTGCTGCTGGACGACGAGCGGGACTGGGTGACCGAACCGGGCGCGGAGGCCCTCGCGGACGTGCGGACCCGGCCCGGCCATCTGGCCTATGTGATCTACACGTCGGGCTCGACCGGCCGTCCCAAGGGGATCGCGGTTCCGCACCGCGGAGTGGTCAACAACCTGCTGGACCTGAACGACAGTCACGGCATCGGCCGGGGCGACCGCGTACTGCTGCTCTCCTCACCCAGCTTCGACATGTTCGTCTACGAGACATTGGGCATCCTTGCAGCCGGCGGAGCCATGGTGGTTCCACAGCCCGAACGGGCCAAGGACCCGCAGCACTGGCTCGACCTCGCGCGGCGCCACCGGATCACCGTGTGGAACTCGGCTCCCGCGCTCGCCGACGCCTTCGTTCAGGCGGGCTGCGACCGTAACACCCGGCTCCCCGCGCTCAAGGTGGCTTTCCTCGGGGGAGACTGGATTCCCGTCAGTCTCCCCGAGCGGTTCCGCCGCGTTGCGCCCGCGCTGTCGTTCATCGCGCTCGGAGGGGCAACCGAGGCCTCGATCCACTCGATCGTCGAGCCGGTCGACGCCGTCGACCCCGGCTGGACGAGCATTCCCTACGGCCGTCCCATGGTGAACCAGCAGGCACTGATCCTCGACGCGGCCGGCGGACTCGCCCCGGCCGGGGTGCCGGGCGAGCTCTGTCTCGCCGGCGTCGGGCTGACCCGGGGCTATCTGCGGCGACCGGGTCTGACCGCCGACCGGTATCGGCCGCATCCCGGCGCAGGGACGGACGGCGTCCCTGCGGGAGCACGGCTCTACCGCACCGGAGATCTGGCGATATGGCGCCGGGACGGGTGCATCCAGTTGCAGGGGCGGATCGACCATCAGGTCAAGGTGCGGGGCCTGCGCATCGAACTGGGGGAGATCGAGGCCGAACTCTGCAGGCACCCCGGGGTGGCCAAGGCCGTGGTGGCCGCCGTCGGGGCAGGGGAGCAGCGCCGGCTGGTCGGCTATGTGGTGCCGGTGGGCCCCGCGCCCTCTGCGGCGGAGCTGAGGGCCCGGCTGCGGGAGGTGCTCCCGGACTTCATGACCCCTGCTGTCTACGTGGCACTGGACCGGCTGCCGCTCTCGCCGAACGGGAAGGTCGACCGGGCTGCGCTCCCGGCACCGGAACAGGGCGCGGTGCTGCAGGACCGGCCGGTCCACGTCCCACCCGACGGGCCTGTCGAGCTCGCGCTGGCGGCGCTCTGGCAGGAGTTGCTGGCCGTCACCACGATCGGGCGGCATGACGACTTCTTCGCCCTCGGTGGCCATTCGCTGCTTGTCACCCGACTCGCCTCGGCTCTGGCCGAGACCTTCGGTGTCGAGGTGCAGCTGAGGTCGCTCTTCGAACGCGCCGGCCTGGCCGGCCAGGCGGAACTGCTGATCGAGGAAGGGCGGCGCAGCGGCGTGGATGTCGTGGCGGTGGCCGAGGTCGTGGCGGAAGTGCTGCTGATGTCCGACACGGACGCTGCCGCACTCATGGTGGGCGGGTCCGTGGTGTGACTCACAACTGACTCGTCCAGATGTATCCCTGACATACGGAGGGCTCACTATGCTTGCGCGCGCGGCGGGGATCTTGCCCGCGCCAAGGAAGCCGATCGGCGTCATGCTCAGGGGGGCGAGTGCTCACATCGCTTGGTCTGTCCCAGGAAGCGGACAGCGTCTACAGGACCATGGTGACCAGGCCAGGGGCCACTGTCGGTGATGTCGCAGCGGCCCTCGGGTGGACCGAGGGCCGCGTTCGCCGAGCACTTGACGAACTTGCCGATCTCGAACTGCTCCGTCCGTCCCTCACCGAGGACATCGGGCCGCGTCTGGTCGACCCCAAGGTGGCGTTGGAGATGCTCCTTGCCCGGAGGCAGGAGAATCTGGCCCGGCAGCAGCACGAAATCGAGGCGGGGAGAGCGGCCGTCGCCCAGCTCGTGGCCACCTACACGGATCTGCGGGAGCAGCCCGCCGGTCCCGGGCTGGAGCGGCTGACCCGGCTGGAGGACGTCCGTCATCTGCTCGACGACCTCGGCGATCAGGCGCGGGTGGAGACGCTGGCACTCGCGCCCGGTGGTCCGCAGACCCCGGAGAACCGCCGGGCCAGTCGCCCGGTGGCGGAACGCCTGCTCGGCCGGGGGGTGCGCGTGAAGACGGTCTACCAGACCAGTCTCCGTAACGATCAGGGCAGCGTTGCGCACGCCAACTGGCTGGCCGAACGCGGCGCGGAGACACGCACGATCCCGACGCTGCCGATGCGGATGCAGATCGTCGACCGCGAGGTGGCGGTGGTGCCCATCGACCCGAACGACTCCTCGGCCGGGGCCGTCTTCATCCGCGAGCCGGGAGCGCTGACGGGGCTGTGTGCTCTGTTCGATCAGATCTGGGAGCAGGCCGAGCCGTTCGGCGCGCCGACGGAGGACATCGGGGCACCGGTAATCGGGCCGGTCCATGTCGAGCTGCTGCGGCTGCTCTCGATGGGGCTGACGGACGAGGCGGCCGCGCGCCGGCTCGGCGTCTCGCTGCGCACCGAGCGACGCATCATCTCCGAGCTCATGGAGCAGTTGGGCGCACAGAGCCGGTTCCAGCTCGGGCAGCGGGCCAAGGAGCAAGGCCTGCTGTGAGCGTCACGGTCCTCCTCGTCGCCGGGGCGGTCTGGCGCGGGGCGGTGCGGTAGCGGGTCGCGGCCCGTGGCTCGGGGACCAGGGAGAGCCGGGGGTGCTGAGGGTGCTGAGGAGGCGAGGGCCGCGCGGCGGGCCGGCCGAAGGGATCAGGGACACCTGCCAGGACGGCCTGCTCCAGCTCGCGCAGTTCCGGGCCCGGAACGAGGCCGAGGTTGTCCATCAGCGCGGTTCGGGCGCGTCGGAACACCGCGAGCGCGTCGGCCTGCCGGTTGCACCGGTAGAGGGCGACCATCAACAGCGCCCACAGGTGTTCCCGGTACGGGTGCTCGGAGGTCAGGGAGAGCAGTTCGGGCACCAGACTCGCGTGAGCACCGAGTTCCAGGGCCAGCTCGCCGCGTTCCTCCACGGCGGCCAGGCGCAGCTCGGTCAGCCGTACCCGCTCGACTTCGAAAAGGGGGCCGTCGAGGCCTGTCAGCGGCTGGTGCTGCCAGCCGGCCAGGGCCTCGGTGAGCAGGTGTTCGGCCTCGTCCGTCGCACCTGACATACGCAGCGCCCTGGCCTGCGCACGATGGCGTTCGAAGCGTCCGAGGTCGGTGCTGTCGGCGGCGACGTCGAGCAGGTACGAGGCCCCCACCCGACTCAGTATCCCGCCGGAGGCGCGCGGACGGTGTTCGGGATCGAGCAGGCGGCGCAGCTTCGAGACGTACGCCTGAAGCAGGTTGGCACCGTCTGCGATGTCCGCGTCGCCCCAGATGCCGTCGATCAGCCTGTCCTTGCTCACCGGCGATCCCGCATGCAGCAGCAGGGCGGCCAGCAGCGCCCTTTGACGGCATGCGCCCAGCGGGAGCTGGGCGCCGTGGCGCCAGACACGGACCTCGCCGAGAATCTCGAACCGCAGGCCGGCTGAACGCTCGTTGGGGGCGTACTGGATGCTCATCGGGCCCTCCTAGGGCGTGATCGACGGGATGTGCGTGCTGTCGGTCACTGCCAGCCCATGTCGTCGGTGCAGGCCACATTTGCGCCGCAGGTTGCCGTGATGCTCTGCGCCTGGGGCGTGGCGGAGTGCGCGGCGTCCGTACCGGCGACAAGCAGCAGAACGCCGAGGGCCAGGGCGGCGGCGGCACAAGCGATCTTGTTCAGCGCGGTCATGGGGTACCTCTTTCCGGGCAGACGGATGCCCGAGCCGTGGGGATGGGGGTGATCCTCCGGGGGCCGCGATTCCGGCCCGCCGTGTCGTGCTACGAGTCTCCGCGCCCACGGGTCCGTGTGTCGCGCCTCCGCGCTGGCACAAGCGTGCACCGGCAGATTTGTGCCGCGCCCCCCGGCCTCCGACACCCTCCCGCCAGGGACTTCTCGGGGTTCTCAGGGGTTCAGGAGCTCATTCGTCCAGCCCTGGAGCAGGGGCGACTCGGTGCACGCACGGGTGCAGACCGCCGCGCAGACCCGGCGGGCGGCCTCCTGGTCCGCAGCGACGACGAAGAAGACCCCGCGGGCCCCGGCGCGGGAGAGATGGATCCGTATGTGCTCGACGCCCTCTCCCACGGCTGCCTGCTCCAGGGCGCTCAGCACGTCGGCCGTGGTGGGAGAGGGTCCGCCGGGCAGGCGGCTCATGATGAAGGAAACGGTATGCATCCCTCTACGGTGGCGACTGCCGGCATGGCCATGCGCCTGTTTTGCTGGCACATGTATGACATGGCCCGAATGTGTCTGACGATCCGTCATATTCGGGCGGGCCGCATTCAGTCGGCGTTCAGTCGCGGTTCTGTGGGCGTGAGGAGCGGCACCGGGCGGGGGCGACAGGATCACTGCGACCACAGATCGACCGTCGAGCCGAAACGGAGACTCACACATGAGCAACGCCGACGCCACACGCTACCGGGTCGTCACCAACCACGAGGAGCAGTACTCGGTCTGGCCGACCGCCCGCGAGCTGCCGCTCGGCTGGAAGGCGGAGGGAACCGAGGGCGACGAGGCGACCTGCCTGGCCCACATCGACGAGGTCTGGACCGACATGCGCCCGCTCAGCCTCCGGCTCGCCATGGCCGAAGCCGGACAGGCCTGACCGGGGCGGCAGATGACCGCCCTCGTCATCGCACGGCGCTTCAACGGTCCGGCCGACAGCGCCAACGGCGGATACGCCTGCGGAACCTTCGCCGAGCGTGCTTCCGGCGCCCACGGTCCCGCAGTCGCGGTCACTCTGCTGGAGCCACCCCCGCTGGACACCCCGCTCGGATTCGACCCGGGGGAGCGGCGGTCCCGGGTCCGGCAGCACGACCGGCTCATCGCCACCGTCACGGCTGCCGCCCGGCGTCCACCGGCTCTTCCGCCGACCTCCTCCCCGGCGGTGGCAGCCGCCGAAGCGGACTTCCGGGGTGCGGCCGGCCATCCGTTCCGAAGCTGTTTTGTCTGCGGGGTGGACCGGACGCCCGGCGACGGCCTCTGCCTGACCCCGGGGCGGATCCCGGGCGCGGGACCGTCCGTGGCCTGCCGATGGACGGTCGAGGAGTCGGTCTGCGACGAGGGAGGGGAGGCGCTGCCGCCGATCCTCTGGGCAGTTCTCGACTGCCCGGGCGGCTGGACCGCGGACCCGGCCCGGGAGCCGATGGTGCTGAGCCGGATGAGCACCTGGATCGATGCACGCCCGCGCTGCGGCGACAGGTGTGTTGTCAGTGCCCGGCAACTGCGCCGGGACGGGCGCACCGCCACCAACATCTCTGCGTTGCACACCGAGGACGGGCGGCTGCTGGCGAGTGCGACAGCCGTCTGGACGGCGGTGCGGCGCCCGGAAGGAAACCCACAATGACTACCTTGACCGCCGGGCCGGAAGCTCCGGCCCTCCTCGCTGCCGACACTGTTCACCAGGCCTTCGAGCTGGTCGCTGCCGCGACCCCCGACGCTGTCGCGGTCGAATGCCTGGGCCGGAGCCTCAGTTACCGGGAGCTCAACTCCCGCAGCAACCGCCTGGCCCACCGGCTCCGTGGGCTCGGTGTCGGCGCGAATGCCCCGGTGGCGCTGTGCCTGGACCGTTCGCCGGAGCTGGTGATCGCGCTGCTCGCCGTGCTCAAGGCAGGCGGCTGCTATGTCGCCCTCGACCCCGGGGCGCCCGCTGCGCGCCGCGCCGCGCTGCTGGCCGACACCGGAGCGTCGGTGCTGATCACCAGCTCGCCACTTGCGGACGAGGGGAGCGGGACAGCGGTCACCCTGCTCCTCGACGGGGCGGACCCGGCCCTTGACGCCGCGTCGGATACCGATCCCGGGCTTCCGGCGCATGGGGAGCAGGCCGTCTACATCGCCTACACCTCCGGCTCGACCGGCGCGGCCAAAGGCGTGGTCGTGCCCCACCGCGCGGTACTGCGCCTGGTGCGAGACCGGCAGCTGCTGCCGATCGGACCGGACGACGCGGTGCTTCAGTTCGCCCCGGTCGCCTTCGACGCCTCCACTCTGGAGCTGTGGACCCCGCTGCTCAACGGTGCCCGCCTGGTGGTCCAGCCGGCCGGCCGGAACAGCCCCGAGGAGATCGCCGACACGGTGGAACAGAGCCGGGTCACCGTGATGTGGCTGACCGCGGGCCTCTTCCACCAGATGGTCGAAGGACCGGTACAGCGGCTGCGCGGACTGCGTCTGCTGCTGGCGGGCGGCGATGTGCTGTCGGTGGCACACGTCAACCGCGCCCTGGCGGCGCTTCCCGGGGTGCGTCTCGTCAACGGCTACGGTCCGACCGAGAACACCACCTTCACCTGCTGCCATCCCATGGAGACGGCGGTCGAGTCCTGCTCCGTGCCCGTGGGAACCCCGGTCGACGGCACCCACGCCTACATTCTCACCCCGGACCTGCGGCCCACCGCGGGCGATGAACCCGGCGAGCTCCACGCGGCCGGAACGGGCCTTGCCCATGGCTACTTCGGACGCCCCGGACAGACCGCGGAGCGGTTCCTTCCCGACCCCTTCACCCCGGAGCCGGGCGGCCGGATGTACCGGACGGGTGACCGCGCCCGCCGCACCGCCGACGGAACCATCGAATTCCTCGGGCGAGTGGACCAGCAGGTCAAGATCCGCGGCTACCGTGTGGAGCCCGGGGAGGTCGAGGCGGCGCTGCTGCGGCATCCCGAGATCGGTGACGCTGCCGTGGTGGCCCAGGACGACCCGCGGGGCGGGCGCCGACTGGTCGCCTTCTTCGTCGCGGAGCGGCGAGTCCCGGTGCCGGAGCTCCGCAGTGCCCTGGCGGGGACGCTGCCCTCCTATCTGGTCCCCTCGCTCTTCGTCCGCCTGGACGAGCTGCCGCTGACCGGCAACGGCAAGGTGGACCGGGTGGAACTGGCAGGCACGCCCTGCCGGGGCCGCCCCGACGTGGACACCGACTTCCGTGCGGCGGGAAGCGCAATGGAGCAGGAGCTGGCACGCGTCTGGGCCGATCTGCTGGAGGTGGACGAGATCGGAGTGGACGACGACTTCTTCGAGCTCGGTGGCCACTCCCTGCTGGCCACCCGGATCACCGCGGAGATCAGCGGCCGCTGGGGCGTCGAGATGCGCCCCAGGGACTTCTACGAGAACCCCACCGTCGCCGAACTGGCCGAGGTCGTCCAGGAGCTGCGACGATGAGAATCGGACAGCCCGGGGACTCCACCGCGGTCGACCTGGACCGGATCGACCTGTTCACTCCCTCCCTGTATGCCGCCGGCGACCCGCACACCCTGTGGAAGGCCCTGCGCGAGCGCGCTCCGGTGCACCGTCAGCTCCTCCCGGACGGCCGGGCCTTCTGGTCGGTCACGCGCTACCACGACGTCAACGAGGTGCTGCGCGACCACACCCGCTTCACCTCGGCAAAGGGCACGCTGCTCTCCATCCTCGGCACGGACGACCCGGCGGGCGGCACGATGATGGCCGCAAGCGACCCGCCGGTCCACACGGCGCTGCGCGAGCCGATGGGCAAGATGCTCTCGCACCGTGCGCTGCGGGACCGGGCACCCGAGATCCGCGCAGTCGTACGCCGCATGACGGCCCCCCTGCTCGACGGCGGGGTCTGGGACATCGCCGCGTCCGCCGCGGCCTTCCCGATGGCCTTCACCGGCACGCTCATGGGCCTGCCCGAGCGGCACTGGAGGCGACTGACCAAACTCACCACCATGGCTGTCGCCCCGTCCGACGCGGAGTTCCAGGAGGGAGGCGGAGAAAGCACCCTGTCCGTCGCCCATCACGAGCTGTTCGCGTACTTCTCGGACCAGGTCCGGGCCCGCAGCGGCAGACCGCGGCCGGCGGCGGATCAGGAGGATCTGATCGACTTCCTGATGCGCATGGAGGCCGGTGGCCGCCGGCTGCGCCATGAGGAGATCGTCTACAACTGCTACAGCCTCCTTCTCGGCGCCAATGTGACGACCCCGCATGCGATCGCCGCCATGGTCCTCGCCCTGATCGAGCACCCGGACCAGTACCGCCGCCTGCTGGCGGACCCGGCGCTGATTCCGGGGGCGGTGGAGGAGGGCCTGCGCTGGAGCTCCCCCGCCAACCACTTCATGCGCTATGCCGTGCGCGACCTCGAACTGGGGGGCCGGCAGATCGCCGCAGGGGACGCCTTGGTCACCTGGCTCGGGTCGGCCAACCGCGACGAGGAGGCCTTCACCGACCCCTACCGCTTCGACGTCGCCCGGAGGCCGAACCGGCATGTCGCGTTCGGCTTCGGTCCCCACTACTGCATCGGGGCTCCGCTGGCCCGGCTCTCGCTCGGCCTGCTCTTCGAGGAACTCACCTCACTGATCGAGGAGTTCACGGTCGCGGGGCCCATCGAACACCTGGAGTCCAACTTCACCGCCGGGATCAAGCACCTGCCGCTGACCGCCGTGCTGCGGCCCGGGTCGGCACAGCGGATCGAACGGACGGTGGCGGCCACCGGGCCGGCGCCGGTGCTCGAACCCGCGTAGTGACCCTCCGCCCGCACGTCGCACCCACTGTTCTCCGGAGTGACCCATGACGACGACCGTCCGCCGTCCACCCCGCTGGCTGCTGCGCCGGATCTCCGACGATGCGCCGGCTCGGCTCTTCTGTCTGCCCTATTCCGGGGTGGGCGCATCCATGTACCACCTGTGGCCGGAGCGGATCGGCCGGACCGAGATCTGCCGGGTACAGCTCCCCGGCAGGGAGAGCCGGCTCCGGGAACCCCACTACGGCGACTACGAGAGCCTGGCCGAGCAGTTGGCCGAGGCGCTGCTGCCCCACCTGGACCGGCCGTTCGCCTTCTTCGGGCACTGCGGCGGGGCGCTGCCCGGCTTCGCCACCGCCCGGTACCTCGCCCAGAACTGCCTGCCGACCCCGGGGGCGCTCCTGGTGTCCTCGCAGGTCGCTCCGCACCACGGGCCCTTCGGCCGGTTCCTCGGCATGAGCGATGCGGAACTCTCGGTCGAGCTCGCCGGACTGATCGTCGCCATGGGCGGCCAGCCGCGGCCGGAGCTGATCGAGATGAACCTCGGTGTGCTGCGCGCCGACGTGGATGCCAACCGGGCCTACCGCCTCGCGGAGCCCGAACGGCTGCCCTGCGCGATACGCGCGATCAGCTGGACCGGGGACACCGAGATCCGCCCGGAGCAGATGCCCGGATGGTCCGCCTACACGGATCCGGAGCGGTTCACGGCCGTGACCCTGCCGGGAGACCACTATGCCTTCCTCGGCGCCCCTGCCCCGCTGCAGGCCGAGATCGAGGCCGCCATGGAGGAGATGCTGACACCCGTCCGCAGCTGAGTCCGCCGCCCGCCACCTCGCCCGTTTCCTTCGGAGCCCGCCAGGCTGAACTGCCGTCAGGCAGTGCCGGCGGGCTCTGTCGTGCCCGCCGGCGGAAGCCGTTCAGTAGCTGTTCAGAGCTGCGCAGCCGAGGGGGCAGCGGCGGGCCGGATCGGCACCAGACCACCGGCCCAGGATGTGGGCGTGACCACGCGAATTGAGCACCAGGACTGGATCTCGGTGATCGCCGCGACCGCGGTCGAGGACCCGGAGCGCACCGCCTTCACCTTCACCGCGGCCGAAGGCACGCCCGCCGCCCGGCTCAGCTACGGCCGGCTGGATCAGCGGGCCCGCGCCGTGGCGGGCGAACTCCAGCGGATCGGTGCCGCGGGACAGCCGGTGCTGCTGCTCGAACCGCCGGGCCTCGACTACGTGATCGCCTTCGTCGGGTGCCTCTACGCAGGCGCCGTCGCCGTTCCCGTCCATCCGCCGACCCGCCGCCCGGCCTCGCTGGCCCGGCTGGCCGCCATCGCCGCGGACAGCGGATCCCGCCTCGCCCTGACCACGTCGGCGCTCAGGGACCGCCTGCTGCAGGGCGATCGCAGCCGGCTGCCGGACACTCTGGACCTGCTGGCGAGCGACCTGGTGCCGGACGGCGCGGCCGCCGGCTGGAGTCGCCCGGACACCGGCCCGGACACTCTCGCCTTCCTCCAGTACACCTCGGGCTCGACGTCCACGCCGCGGGGCGTCCTGCTGACCCACGGCAATCTGCTGCACAACTCCGCGCTGATCCAGCGGGCCTTCCGCACCACGGAGCGGACCGTGGGCATGTCCTGGCTGCCGCTCTTCCACGACATGGGTCTGATCGGCGGCATGCTGCAGCCGCTCTTCTACGGTGGGTCCTGCGCGCTGATGGCGCCCTCCTCGTTCGCCCAGGACCCGCTGCGCTGGCTCAGGGAGATCAGCCGCACCGGCGCCACGGTGAGCGGCGGCCCCAACTTCGCCTACGACCTCTGCGCCGACCTGGCCACTCCGGAGGCCGTGGCCGGGCTGGACCTCAGCAGCTGGGAGGTCGCGTTCAACGGAGCCGAACCGATCCGGGCCGGCACCCTGGAGCGCTTCGCCGCCGCGTTCGAGCCGGCCGGCTTCCGCGCCGAGGCCTTCACCCCCTGCTACGGCCTGGCGGAAGCGACCCTGATCGTCTCGTGCAAGCCGCACGGATCGGCGCCGGCGCTGCACCGCGCCGACAACGGTGCCGTGCAGGTGGGCAGCGGGCAGCCCGATCCGAGCCAGCGTGTCGAGATCGTCGATCCGGTGACCCGGCAGCGGGCGCCCGAAGGCGCGGAGGGAGAGATCTGGCTGTCCGGGCCCAGCGTGGCCCAGGGGTACTGGAACCGTTCCGGTCGCAGCAGCGAGGTCTTCGGGGCCCGCCTCGACTCCGGCGCCGGGGACTCCGGCGCCGGGGACTCCGCCGCCGGGGACTCCGAGGACGGAGGCTTCCTTCGCACCGGCGATCTCGGTGTGCTGCGCGACGGCGAACTCTTCGTCACCGGCCGCATCAAGGACCTGCTGGTGATCCGTGGCCGCAACCACTACCCGCAGGACATCGAGCGGACCACCGAGAGCGTCCATCCCGCCCTGCGTGCCAACGGCGGAGCGGCCGTACAGGTGGACACGGACGGCCAGGAGCAGCGCGGTCGTGGTCCACGAGGTCGCCCGGGACCACCGGGACGAGGACCTGACCGCCCTCGCCCGCGAGGTGCGGGCCCGGATCGCGGACGAGCACGGGGTACGACCGCGGGCCGTGGTGCTCATCCGTGCTGCGACGCTGCCGCGTACCTCGAGCGGCAAGGTGCAGCGGCACGCCGTGGCGGCGGCCTACCAGCAGGGCGGGCTCCACGTCCTGGCCCTCGACGGAAGCACGGCGGCCGCCGGCGAACAGCCCGGATCGGGCCTGCCCGATCCGGAGGTGATCCGTGCCGCCGCCGACGGGCGCCCGGCCATGGTGCTGTCCGCACTGCAGGAACTGCTGGTGGTCCGGCTCGGGGTGGACCGCTCCGCGGTGTCGGACACCTGCCGTCTCACCGACCTGGGCCTGGACTCGCTCGGCGCGGTCCGGCTGCATCACGAGCTCTCGTCCTGGCTCGGAGCCGAACTGTCGCTCACCGAGCTCATGGAGCAGGATCTGGCCGGACTGGCCGGACTGATCGCCGCGTGGCTGGACGCCCCGGCCGGGTCGGCGCAACCCCCCGCCGCACAGTCCCGCACGGCGGAGACGGCCCCCGGCGACTACGCGCTCACCCGCAACCAGGCGGCGCTGTGGTTCCTGCAGAGCCTCGTCCCGGACAGCGCGGCCAACCATGTGGCCACCTGCTTCGAGATCACCGGGGCCGATCCCGTGATCCTCACCTCCGCGATCGAGGACCTCGTCGCCCGGCACCCGGCGCTGCGCAGCACCTTTCCCCAGGTCGGCGACGCGCCCGTGCAGCGGATCCACGCGGAACTGCGCCCGGACATCCGGTCGGCCGACCTACGGGGCCGGCCGCAGGCCGAGCTCGCGCGGAGCACGACCGAGGCGACCGATGCCCCGTTCGACCTGGCGGGCGGCACTCCGCTGCGGGTCCGTCTCCTCCGCACCGGCGCCGAGACCCACCGGGTCGTGCTCACAGCCCATCATCTGGTGGCGGACCTCTGGTCCATGTCCCTGCTCCTCGACGAACTCGACACGGTCTACCGTGCACGTGCGGCGGGGGAAGCGCCCGTCCTGCCCCTGGCGACCGGTCATGGCGCCGTCGCCGAGCGACAGGCGGCACGGCTGGGCACCGACGACGGCCGTCGACTGCTGGAGAACTGGACCGAGCGGTTCCGCACCGCCCCCGGCGGCGCCGTTCTGCCCACCGACCACCGTCCGCCCAGAGTTCCCGGCATGGCCGGAGACGCGGTGCCCTTCGCCCTGAGCACCGGGACGACCACCGCGCTCGTACAGCTCGCCCGGACGGAGGGGGTGACCGTCCACAGCGTGATCCTGACCGCCTACCAGGTGGCCCTCGCCCGGAGCTCGGGCCAGTACGACGTGGTGGTCGGCACCCCTGTCCACGGCCGGGCCGACGCCGAACTGGCCGCGACCGTCGGCTGCCTGGTCAACACCGTTCCCGCCCGCACGTCGGTCGACCTCCAGGAGCCCTTCTCCAGCCTGGTCCGGCGGGTCCACCGGGACGTCCTGCCCGGGCTCACCGGAGCGGATGTGCCCTTCGCCGCGCTCGTCGCCGGTCTGCGGCCGGCGCGGGACACCGGGGCACGTCCCCTGGTGCGCACCTGCCTCAGCCTGCAACAGGCACCGGGACCGCGTGCGCAGGCGCTCGCCGCACTCGCGGTGGGCCACGCGGGAGTCGGCTTCCCGCTCGGCGGGCTGCCCTGCCGAACCGTGGGCCTGCCGGTCACCAGCAGCCAGTTCGACCTCCAGCTGATGCTGGCCGTCATCGGCGGCAGCCTCGTCGGCAGCCTCCGGTACGACACGGAGCTGTACCGCAGGGAGACCGCGGAGACATTCGCCGCTCGGCTGACCGCGCTTCTGGAGACCGCCGCCCGGGAACCGGCCACCCCGGTGGGCGACCTGCCGGTGCTGGCCCCTCAGGAGCACCAGGGCTTCCAGGCGGCCCAGTGCGGCCCGGAGCTGCCCTGTGCGGCGGATCTGCCGGTGCACCACCGGATCGAGCAGACGGCGGCCAGGCACCCCGGGGCGACCGCAGTGGCGTCCGCGGAGCAGCCCGGGCGGCGGCTGACCTTCTCCGAGCTCGACGGCAAGGCGAACGGTATCGCCCGCCGGCTGCTCGAGTCGGGTGTCCGTCCCGGCGAGGTCGTCGGGGTGCTGCTGCCCAGGACGCCGGAGTTGGTCGCCGCACTGCTCGGCGTGCTCAAGGCAGGCGCGGCGTACCTGCCGCTGGACCCGCAACTGCCGGAGGAGCGGCTCGCCTTCATGGTTCGCGACGCCGGCGTCCGCGTTGTGCTGGCGGACAGCACGCTGCCACAGGCACTCGGCCGCATCGAGGCGGTGGAGCCGCAGGACTGCCCCAGCCGGGCCACCGCGCCGCGCGTGGAGCCGGTCCACCCGGAGACCCCGGCGTACGTGATCTACACCTCGGGCTCCACCGGCACACCGAAGGGCGTGGCGGTGCCCCACCGGGCCCTCGCCAACCTGCTGGTCTCCTTCGAGCACGAACTGCAGCTCAGCCCGGGCAGCGGCTGGCTCTCGGTCACCACCCCGTCCTTCGACATCGCGGCTCTGGAGTACTTCCTCCCGCTGGTCAACGGCGCCACGGTGCACCTGGCCGATGCCCGGACCGCCGCCGACGGCAGCCGGCTGCGCGCCTGCCTGGAGCGGGGCGGGGTGACCCACCTGCAGGCGACTCCGGTGACCTGGCAGCTGCTCCAGGACGCGGGCTGGACCGGGACGCCGGGGCTGACCGCGCTCTGCGGCGGCGAGCGCATGCCCGCGGAGCTGACCCGTCTGCTGCCTGCGGCCGGTGTACGGCTGTGGAATGTCTACGGTCCCACCGAGACCACCGTCTGGTCGCTGGTCTGTCCCGTCCCCGGGCCGGTGGAGGAGGTGCCGCTGGGCCGGCCGATCGGCAACACCCGCCGGTACGTTCTGGACGCACGGCTCCGACCGGTGCCGCCCGGCTGCACCGGCGAGCTCCATCTCGGCGGTGACGGAGTGGCCCAGGGCTACCTGGGGAGACCCGGTCTGACGGCCGGCCGCTTCCTCCCGGACCCCTTCACGGCCGCCCCCGGAGCCCGGATGTACCGGACCGGCGACCTGGTCCGACTGCGCCGCGACGGTTCCCTCGACTTCGTGGGACGGGAGGACGCCCAGGTCAAGGTGCACGGACACCGGATCGAACTCGGTGAGATCGAGACAGCCCTGGAACGCGATCCACTGGTGCGGCGGGCCGCCGTCGTGCTGGAGGGCAGCGGAGCATCGGCCCGGCTGGTCGCCCATGTCGAGACGGACGCGGCCGAGTCGGCGCCCGAGGCGCTGCGCTCGGGCCTGCGTACCCTGCTGCCCTCCTACGCGGTGCCGTCCCTCTTCGTTGCGACCGCGGCCCTGCCGCTGACCGCGAACGGCAAGGTCGACCGGCGGGCACTGCCGAGTGCCGCCTCCACGACCGGCACCTCGGCCGCCTACGAGGCCCCCCGGGACGCCACCGAACAGCGGATCGCCCGAGTGCTCTGCGAGCTGATGCCCGTGGAACGCGTCGGCAGGAACGACGACCTCTTCGACCTCGGAGCGCACTCGCTGCTGATGGCCCGGCTGCTGGAGCGGCTGCGGCGCGAATTCGACTCGGCCCTGCCGATGCGGGAGCTGTTCACGAACCCGACCGTGGCCGGCCTCGCCGCCGCGGTCCGGGACGCCGACAGGCCGGCGCACACCGGTGCGGTGCGTGCCGTGCTGCGCCCGGTCGACCGGGCCGCGTACACCGTCGAACGCGGTGCCGATGGCACCCTCCGCCGTCCTGCCGCCCTGATCGGGGAGAACCGATGACCGTCATCACGGACGGCAGGGCGGCCGCGGCCGCCCCTGCGACCGGCCGGCGCGCCTACATCCTGCGCTGCCCCGCCTGCGGGAAGCGCTACCAGGACGACGGCGTGCGGCTGGAGTGCGATCAGCCCCATGCCCCGGCCCTGCTCTCGACCGAGTACCCGGTGCGGGCATTCCAGCCTGCTGCCGAGCCGGGCCTGTTCCGGTACCGGAACTGGCTGCCGGTGGCCAGGATCCTGCCCGCCACGCCCACCAGCGTCAGTTTCCCGGCCGAACACCTCGGCCGCGAGCTGGGCCTTGCGCGGCTGTGGGTGGCCTTCAGCGGATACTGGCCGGAGCGCAAGGCCGAGCTGGAGACCGGCAGCTTCAAGGAGCTCGAGGCCTGGACGGTGGCGGCCAGGCTGCCGGAGCTGCCGCCGGTGCCCGTCGTGGCCTCGGCCGGCAATACCGCCGCTGCCTTTTTGAGGGTCTTCTCCCAGCAGGGGCAGCCCTGCGTGGTGATCGTGCCGGAGCGGGCCCTGGCCGGGCTGAGGTCGGCCTCCCCGCTCTCCCGTTCGGTGCGGGTCGTCGCGGTGGAGGGTGAGTACGCCGACGCCATCGAGCTGGCCGACGCCCTCGCCGCGCGACCCGGTTTCCACCCGGAGGGCGGCACCAGGAACGTGGCCCGCCGCGACGGTCTCGGCACCGCTCTGCTGGCCGCGGCCGAGGCCATCGGACGGCTGCCGGACCACTACGTCCAAGCCGTGGGCAGCGGTGCCGGCGCCATCGCCGCGCACGAGGCCGCGGGGCGGCTGCTCGACGCCGGCTTCCCGGAGGCCGAGAACGGCTCGTCCACCGGCCGGCCGCGGCTGCTGCTCTGCCAGAACCGCGAGTTCGCCCCCATGCACGACGCATGGCAGGCCGGGCAGTCCACCCTGCCGGCGGAGCATGCACTGCGCGGTACACCGGCGGACGCCTACGCCCAGGAGCTGACGACACGTCGGCCCGCCTGGTCGGTGCTCGGCGGCATCCGCCAGGCCCTGCGGCAGAGCGAAGGCGCCCTGTCGGTGTGCGGCAGGGACGAAGCCGTCGCCGCACAGCAGCTCTTCCTCAGGACGGAGGGCATCGACATCGAGCCCGCCGCGGGGGTCGCGCTGGCCTGCCTGCAGCGTGCCGTCGAACAAGGGCGCGTACGACGGGAAGCCACCGTGCTGCTGCACATCACCGGAGGCGGGCGCCACCGCCACGCGACCGAACATCGGCTGGTCCCGGTGCGGCCCGTCCTCCGGTTCACCGCAGAGCAGCTGCGCCAGGGGCCCGACGCGGCGGCGGATGCCGTGGCGGACGCCTACGGACACGGCCCCGCCCGCTCCGGTACCGGCCCGTCGGACAGGTGGCGCTGAACGCCCCGCAGGAACCGCCCCCGCAACTCTCAGAGGAGACCACACGATGTTGACGATCACCCAGGAGCCGGCGCTCGCGACGGCCGGGGCCGGCGATCCGGGGCTGCTCGCCCGCCACGCGCAGCGTGGGGCGGAGCAACTGCAGGAGCAGGATCCGGAGCTGCACGGACTGCTGTGGCGCGAGCACGAGCGTCAGCGGGACACGCTGATGATGGTGGCCGCCTCCAGCAGCGCGGACCCCTCCGTGCTGGCCTGCTCGGGGAGTTCGATCGGGAACGTCACCACCGAGGGCTATCCGGGGAACCGGTACCACGCGGGCTGCGAGATCGTGGACGAGGTCGAGGAGCTCGCGGTGCGGCGCGCACGGGACCTGTTCTCCGCGCGCTACGCCAATGTCCAGCCGCACTCGGGCAGTACCGCCAACCAGATCGTCCTGTGCACCCTGATGCGGCCCGGGGACACGCTGCTCGGGATGGAGCTGAGCGCGGGCGGGCATCTCACGCACGGCTCCTCGGCCTCGGTGACCGGCCGCTACTTCAGATCCTTCGGCTACGGGACAGACCGGGACGGCTTCATCGACTACCGGGCGGTGGAACGTGCGGCGCGCGAACACCGGCCGAAGGTCATCGTGTGCGGAGCCAGCTCCTATCCGCGGACGATCGACTTCGCCCGCTTCCGCACCATCGCCGACAGCGTGGGCGCGTTCCTGCTCGCGGACATCTCGCACATCGCCGGACTCGTGGCGGCGGGTGAGCACCCCAGCCCGGTGGACCACGCCCACATCACCACGACCAGCACCTACAAGCAGCTCTACGGGCCCCGCGGCGGACTCATCCTGCTGGGCAGGGACGCCGGCGAGCCGGTGCCCGGCCAGAGCCGGACGCTCGCGCAGGCGATGCAGCACGGCACCTTCCCCTTCCTGCAGGGGACCCCCGACCTGGGGGCCGTCGCCGCCAAGGCACGGGCCTTCGCGGCCGCGGCCGAACCGCGCTTCCGTGCCCTCGCCGCCCTGGTGCGCGAGGACGCGCAGGCGCTGGCCGACGCCTTCAGCGCGCTCGGCCACCGGCTGGTGACCGGAGGGACGGACAACCACATGGTGCTCCTTGACGTCGCACGGCTCGGCCTGACCGGCGCCGCGGCCGAACAGGCCCTGGCCTCCTGCGGGATCGTCGTCAACCGCAACGTCATACCCGGGGACACCCACGGGCCGCGGGTCACCAGCGGCATCAGGTTCGGCACCAACACCCTGGCGCTGCGCGGCATGGGCCCGCGTGATACGACTGTGCGCCGCCCTGGTGGACCGGGTGCTGAGTGCCCTCGCCCCGACCAGCGGGCGGAGCACCGCACTCGACGCCCGGACCGCCGCGAAGGTCCGCGCCGCCGTGTCGGACCTGTGCCGGGACTTCCCGCTGCCGCACCACGCGGGTCGCTGACCCGGAGCCCCTGCCCGCCCACTGCCCCAGGAAGTTCCATGGATCAGTCCACCCCGACCGCGGCCCTCTCCCCGGACAAGCGGCAGCTCCTGGCCGAGCTGCTCCGCCAACGCGGTCTGCGGAGCGGCCGAACCGCCCGAACCATCGCGCCTCGCGGCGACGACCGGCCGGCCCCGCTCTCCTTCGCCCAGCAGCGGCTGTGGTTCCTCGAGCAGTTCGCGGGCCCGAGCGCGCTCTACAACATCTCCGCCAGGCTGCGGCTGACCGGCCGACTGGACGAAGAGTCCCTCATCCGCGCCCTGCGCACGGTCGTCCGACGCCACGAGGCGCTGCGGACCACCTTTGTACAGCGGGACGGCCAGCCGGTCCAGGTGATCGGCGAGCAGGCCGAGATCGACCTCCCCCTCAGCGACCTCTCGGGCCTGGGACCGGACCAGCGCCGCGACGCGCTGGCCGACCTGGGGGAGCAGATCGCCCAGGAGCCCTTCGACCTGGCCCGCGGGCCGCTGCTCCGGGCCCGCCTGGTGCGGCTGGCGTCGCAGGAGCACGTCCTGCTGCTGGCCATCCACCACATCATCTCGGACGGCTGGTCGCTCGCCCTGATGGTCGAGGAGATCGCCCACTGCTATCCGCAGGACGCTCCACCGCTGCCCGAACCGGAGGTTCAGTACCCGGACTTCGCCCTCTGGCAGCGCGAGCGACTCAGCGGTGAACCGCTGGAGCGGCAGCTGGCCTACTGGAGCGAGCAGCTGGCCGGGGCGCCCGCCGTGGTGGAGCTGCCCGCCGACCGTCCCGACTCGGGACACCGGTCCGTCGCGGGCGCGTCGCTGCCCTGGAACCTCCCGGAGGCCTCCGCGACCCGCCTCGGCGAGTTCGCCCGCAGCGAGGAGGCCACGCTCTTCATGGTGCTGCTGGCCGGGTTCGCGGCAGTCGCCCACCGCTGGTCGCAGATGTCCGACCTGGTGATCGGCTCGCCCATCGCCAACCGCACCCAGCCGCAGACGGAGAGGATGCTCGGCTTCTTCGTCAACCTGCTGCCGCTGCGCGTCGATCTGAGCGGTGACCCCACCTTCCGTGAGCTGGTGGGCCGCGTGCGGCGGACCTCACTCGCCGCCTATGAGCACCAGGACATCCCCTTCGAACGGATGGTGGAGGCCGTACGACCGGAGCGGGCGGCCGGCGGGCAGACGCCCTTCGCCAACCTCCTGCTGGTTCTGCAGAACATGCCGGATCCGGCCCTGTCCCTCCCGGGGCTGCGCATCGAGGTGGACGCCCTGGACACCGGCACGGCCAAGTTCGACCTCTATCTGCAGGCAGCCGAGACCGAGCAGGGCCTGGAAGGCACAGCGGACTACAGCTCCGAGCTGTTCGACGCGGCGACGGTCGGCCGCTTCGTCGAGCAGTGGCTCCGGGTGCTGCGCGCGGGCGCCGCCGAGCCGGACACACCGATCAGCGCCCTGCCGCTGCTGGACGCCGGGGAGCGCGAGGCACTGCTGCGTGAGGGGCTGCCCTGGGGCCGACCGGCCGCTGACACGGCGCAGGCTCCGGAGCCCGGCATGGAAGAGCTGTTCACCGCGGTCCGCCGACGTGCGGAGCTGCATCCCGGAGCGCCTGCAGTGCGCCGCCCCGGCGGGTGGCTGACCTACGCGGAGCTGGAGGGCGCCTCGAACCGGTTGGCCCATCGGCTGCGCGACCACGGCGCCGGTCCGGGCACACCCGTGGTGGTTCTGGTCGAAGGCCTCGCCGACCAGGTGGTCGCCATGCTGGCAGCGTTCAAGGCCGGGGCTCTCTGGGTGCCTGCACGCGCCTCCCAGACGGAGGACCTGCCCGCAGGCACGCCGGTCCTGGTCGCGGACCGGTCGGCCGACCCGGACCGATGGCAGTCGGACGGGACCGCGGTACTCGCCGTCGAGAGTCCCGAGACGGTGCCCGGCTCGCCGCTGCCCACCGTGGGGACCGGTTCCGGCGCGGCCCTGCTGCGGGTGCGTCCGCGGCCGGGCGCGGCGCGCAGCGAGCGCACCGAGGTCGCCGGGCGGCGCCTGCTCGCCGGCTCCGCTTCGCTGGCCGGGCGCGTCGGCGCGGGTCCGGAGGACGTCTGGGCGCTGACCCGGCCGCTGGACCACGGCGCCTCGATCTGCGAACTCTGGGCCGCGCTTGCTTCGGGCGGCTCGGTGGTCGGCCTGTCGGCGGAGTCCTGGCCGGCGTCGGCCGAGCGGGAGGGCGTCACCGTACTCGGCCTCGGGCCGACCGCCTTCCGGCAGGGGCTGACAGCGAGGCATCCGGCAGGCCCGCTGCGCTGGGTCCTGCTCTCGGGCGAACCGGTCCATCCCGCGCAGTTGGAGCGCTGGTTCGAGCGCAGCGATGCGTCGTCGGCCCCTCGCCTGCTGACGCTGTACGGAGCCGAATGCTCCGGCGCCCACGCGCTGGCCCACGAACCCGGCGGCGAGGAGGCGGCATCCGCCGCACCCCGCACCATGCCCGACCTGGGCACGCCCCTGGCCGGCACAGGAGTCCGCATACTCGACCCGGCGGGCGGGCCGACGCCACCCGGAGTACCCGGAGAGCTGTGCCTGCTGTGGCAGTCCGAGCCGGGAGAGACGGACGAGCCCGCCGTGCTCCGCACGGGCGAGTCGGCCAGGCGTGCCGCCGACGGTGCGCTGCGGTGGGCCGGGCCGCTCGAGGACACGGCCGGCACCGGTGGACGCACGGCGGACCCGCTGCCGGCGGCCGCACTGCTGGCCCGGCATCCCGGCGTGCGTTGCGCCGCGGTCGTACCGACGCGCACCCCCGGAGCGTCCGACGCCCTCGCCGCCTATGTCGTCGCCGGGGCCGGAGAACTGCCGGAGGACCTGCGGGCCCAGCTGCGGAGCAGCCTGCCGGACCCCCTGACACCCCGGAACTTCATCACTCTCGACGCTCTGCCGTTGGACGGCGACGGCCTTCTGGACGAGGCCGCGCTGCCGGACGCGGCGACCGGTGCGGAGACGCCCCGCCGGGCGTCCGCCGATGCGACCGAGCAGGTCGTGTCCCGGATCTGGGGCCAGGTCCTGGGACTCGACGAGGTGCTGCCGGACGACGAGTTCTTCGAGCTCGGCGGCCACTCCCTGATCGCCGTTCAGGTCGTGGACGGGATCGAGCGGGAACTCGGCCGCGCGGTGACGCTGCGCATGCTCTTCGAGTCGTCCACGCTGGGCGACTTCGCGGAGGCGGTGCGCAACGCCCCGCTGCTCGTCCCGGCCGGCCCGGAGGCCGTCGGACCGGCCAGGGAGACCCTCACCTCCGGCATGGAGCCCGCCTTCGACGACCTCTCCGCCGATGAGCTCGCCGCACTGATGGACGGCGTCCAGTGACCTCGCCGACGTGCCCACCGATTCAGGAGCCCTCCGTGACCACGACCGAACACGCCCCGGTCCGCGCCGTCGAGATCCTCCCGGTCTCCGCCGCCCAGCGCAGATTCTGGCTGATCGAGCAGATGGACGGCGCGGACGGGGTCTACAACAGTGCTGCGGCGCTGCGTCTGCGCGGCCGGCTGGACCATGACGCACTCGAGAACGCCTTCCAGGTGCTTGTGGACCGCCATGAGTCCCTGCGCACCGTCTTCCCCGCCCGGGGCGGGGTCCCCGTCCAACTGATCCTGCCGCGGCGCCGGTTCGAACTGGAGCGGATCGACGCCCGCGGCCGGACCCCGGAGGAGCGTGCCGCGTGGGCGTTGGACCGTGCGGCGACGGCGGCCTCTCGCCGCTTCGACCTGGCGAAGGGGCCGCTGATGCGGGCCGAGCTCATCGCCGTCGGGCCCGACGACCACATGCTGGTCGTCGCGCTGCAGCACATCGTGGTCGACCGATGGTCGTTCGGACTGCTCATGGACGAGCTCTCGCAGGCCTACGCAGCGCGACTCGAAGGGCGCACGCCCGTGTTCGCGCCCATGCCCGTCCGCTACCCGGACCATGTGGCGCAGCGTCAGGCGGTGCTCGACGGGCCCTACGGAGAGCAGCTGCTCCGACACTGGACGGCTCGGATGGCCGGGGCGCCCCAGGCCCTCGGGCTGCCGACGGACCGGCAGCGGCCGGCTGTGCGCAGTTTCCGCGGTGCCACTGTTCCCGTCGCCTTCGGCACGGCCCTCTCCGACCGTGTCCGGGAGTACAGCCGCCGCTCGGGAGCGACGCCTTTCATGGTGGTCCTGGCCGGACTCCAGGCCGTCCTCGCCCGCTGCAGCGGCGATACCGACGTCGTCGTTCTGACGGGTCCCGCCACTCGGCCGCCGGGTACCGAGCGTCTGGTCGGCTGCCTCGTCAACACGGTTCTGCTCCGCACCTCGCTCACCGGCGAGCCCAGCTTCGAGACGCTGATCGACCGGGTACGCGAAGCCACGCTGGACGCCTTCGAGCATCGCGAGCTCCCCTTCGACAGGCTCGTCGAAGCCCTGGCCCCGGAACGCGACCTCTCGCGGAACCCGCTGTCCCAGGTGGGCTTCGTCCTCCAGAACGCCCCCGCGACCGTGCCCGCCCTCACCGGCCTCGACGTCGAGGCGGTCCGCGTGGCACGCCGCGACGCCCACCTGGACCTCGACTTCCAGCTGACCGAGGAGAACGGCGAGTTCATCGGGTTCGTCGAGTACGCAACCGATCTCTTCGACGCGGAGACCGTCGACCGCCTGGCAGGCCACTGGACGACGCTGCTGACCGCAGCTCTCGCCGCCCCTCGGACGTCGGTGTTCGAGCTGCCGATCCTCGACGCGGAGGCCACTCGGCTGGCGCTCGAGGAGTGGAATCCCCTTCCGGACGAGGCGCCGGGGGACTCATGCCTCCACGAACTCGTTGCCGCCCAGGTGGCCCGCACCCCCGAAGCCCCCGCGGTGATCGACGGCACCGGACGGGAGACGTCCTACCGGGAGCTGTGGACCTGGGCAGGGCGGATCGCAGCGGCGCTGCGCGGGCACGGCGTCGGCCCGGACGTCCCCGTCGGCATCTGTGTCCGCCGCGGTGCGGCACTGCCGGCCGGCATGCTCGGCGCCCTGCGGGCGGGGGGTGCGTTCCTCGCCCTGGACCCGGACTACCCGCCCGGCCGGCTCGCCGACATGCTTGCCGACGCCCGTCCCGCCGTGACCCTTGTGGAGCGGGCCACCGCCCGGCTGCTGCCCGGTGACGCGAACGTGGTGGTGGTCGAGGACCTGGATCCCGAGGGGGCCGAGTTCTCCGGCGCCACCGGTGTCCTCCCCGCTCACCTGGCCTACCTCGTCTTCACTTCCGGCTCCACCGGCCGCCCCAAGTGCGTCGGGGTCCCCCACCAGGGCATTCTCAACACCTTCGCCGGTCTTGAGCGGGTCCTCGGCTACGGGCCGGGCGACCGGATGAGCGGTATGTTCTCCCCCTCCTTCGACCCGGCGGTCTTCGACTGCCTGGCCCCCCTGCTCGTCGGCGCGGCGACCGTGACACCCGAGCACGAGTTCGCGCGCGACCCGCACCACTGGGTGGACCTCGTCGAGCGGCACAGGATCACCTGGTGGCATATGACGCCTTCCGGGGCCGAGGCACTGCTGACTGCGGCCCTGGGTGACGGCCGGAGGCTGGACTCGCTCCGCGTGGTGCAGTGCGGCGGCGACGTCATGCCTCCCTCCCTCCACCGGATGGTGGCCCTGGCCGCCCCCGGCGCCGCTCTGATCAACGCGGGAGGCGTCGCCGAGGCGTCCATCTGTTCCAACCTCCACCGGGTGACCGGGCCGGTCACCGGCCGGGTCCCCTATGGAACACCCCTGGCCAACCAGCAGCTTCTGGTCCTCGACGACAAGCTCCGGCTGGTCCCGCCGGGAGTCGTCGGCGAGCTCTGCCTCGCGGGCGGGAGCCTGGCCCGCGGATACCTGGGTCGCCCGGGGCAGACCGCGGACCGCTACCGGCCGCACCCCTACCGTGCGGGGGAGCGGATCTACCGTACCGGCGACCTGGCGCGGTGGCGGGCGGACGGTGTCGTGGAACTGCTCGGCCGCGTCGACCGCCAGGTCAAGATCCGCGGCTTCCGGGTGGAGCCGGACGAGGTGGCCTTCGCCCTGCTGGGCCACCCCGACGTCGCCGACGCTGTGGTCGCGGCCCGCCCGGACCCCGTGGCCGGACAGCGCCTGGTGGCCTGGTGGGTCGGCCGGCGGCCACTGAACCCAGGGGAGCTGGCGGCCTGTCTCGCCGAGCGGCTTCCCGGGCACATGGTCCCCTCCGCATGGGCGGAGCTGGCGGAGCTGCCCCTGACCGCCAACGGCAAGGTCGACTACGACGCGCTGCCGGAGCCCGTCCTCGGCACGGCCGCGGGAGCGGTTCCGGCGATGGCGCCCCGTACGCCGCTGGAGGCAGCGGTGGCCGGGATCTGGCAGCAGCTCCTCGGGCTGCCGGTGGACGATGTCCACAGCGACTTCTTCGCGCTGGGCGGGCACTCGCTGCTGGCCAACCGGCTGGTGGTGGCCCTGCGCGCCGAGTTCGGGATCGAACTCCGGCTGAGCGACCTCTTCGGCGCGGTGACCGTGGCGGCCCAGGCCGACCTCGTCCAGCGGCTGCGCACCCGGGAGCCGGAGTCGGTGCCGCCACCCATCCGCCCGGTCGCCGGCGAATCCGAGCTGCCGCTCTCCTTTGCTCAGCAGCGCATGTGGATCTTCGACCTGATGGCTCCCGGAAGTCCGGCCTACAACGTGCCCGCGGCAGTCAGGATCAGCGGGCCGCTGGACGAGAAGGCCCTGGCCGAAGCGGTGCGCGGGATCCTGGAGCGGCACGAGGTGCTGCGCACCGCCGTCTCCTCCCGGGAGGGGGTGCCCGCACAGCGGGTCATGCCCGTTCCCGAGCACCCACTGACGGTGACCGGGCCGGTCGCGGAGGAGGAGGTGGCGGAACGCGTCCGGGCCTTCGCCGTGCGGCCGTTCGCCCTGGCGGATGAGGCGCCCTTCCGCGCGGAACTTCTCCGTCTGGCGCCCCGGGACCACGTCCTGCTGCTGAATGTGCATCACATCGCCATGGACGGCTGGTCGATGGCCGTACTCGTCGACGACCTCGGGACGCTCTACGACGGCGGATCCCTGCCCGCGCTCCCGGTCCGGTACCGGGACTTCGCGGCCTGGCAGACCAGCGAGGAGCTGCAGCCGTTCTGGGAGCGGCAGCTCGACCACTGGCGTGACCGCCTCAGCGGCTCGCTGCCCGTGCTGGAGCTCCCCGCGGACCGGGCCAGGCCCGCAGTACCCAGCCTGGCAGGAGGCACCCACGAGTTCCGGCTGCCCGCCGCGCTGACCGCGGCGCTGCGCCGCCTCTCCGCCGAGCGCGGGGCCACACTGTTCATGACCCTGCTGGCCGGCTACCAGACGCTGCTGGCCCGGCTCACCGGGGCAGCGGACGTCATCGTCGGCACCCCGGTGGCCGGGCGCACCAGGCCGGAACTCGACGGCGTCGTCGGCTGCTTCGTCAACACCCTGGCGCTGCGCGGCGATCTGAGCGGGGACCCGGCCTTCGCGGAACTGCTCCGGCGCACCAAGGAGCGGACCCTGGCCGACTTCGACCACCAGGACGTGCCGCTGGACCGGGTGCTCGACAGCGTGGGTGCGGAGCGCGACCCGGCTCGCCATCCGCTCTTCCAGACCATGCTGACGCTGCAGAGCGCCCCCCTGCCCGACACGGGATTCGAAGGGCTCGATGTCACCCCGCTGGGCTCGGGCACGGACACCTGCCTGATGGACCTGATGTTCACCGCTGTGGAGTCGGACGACACCCTCGACTTCACGGTCGAGTACGCCACGGACCTCTTCGACGCCGCCGGTGTCGCCCAGCTTGCCGCTCGGTTCGTCCTGTTGCTGGAAGCGGCGGTCGCGGATCCGCAGACCGCGATCGGAAGCCTGCCGCTGATGGACACGGACGAACGGCGGACGCTGCTGCAGGAGTGGAACGCGACCGCGCGGGAGATTCCGCAGGCCACGATCGCGCAGCTGATCGCGGAGCGGGCGGCGCTCACCCCCGATGCGCCCGCCCTGGAGTGCCAGGGCCGCGTCCTGAGCTACGCCGAGCTGGAGCGGCGCGCGTCCCGGTGCGCCACCGCGCTGCAGGACCGGGGAGTGGGGCGGGAGGCAGTCGTCGCGGTGGACGCGGGCGCCACGGAGGACCTGGTCGTCGCCCTGCTCGGAGTGCTCAAGGCGGGAGCGGCCTTCCTGACCCTCGACCCGGCCCACCCCACCGCCCGGGTCGAGCAGGTGCTGGAGACGGCAGCGCCGGCGCTGGTGCTCACCGGTCAGGGAGGCCGCGGCGAGGGTGACCCGGCCTTCTCCGGCCGAGCCACGGTGCCGGTCGCCACGGCCCAGGAGGAAGGACCGGCCCGGACTGCCGCCTCGGTCCATCCCTCCGGTCTGGCCTGTGTCTTCTTCACCTCCGGGACCACCGGCCGCCCCAAGGGGGTGATGTTCGACCAGCGCAGTCTGGTGAACCTGGCCCTGGCGATGCGCGAGAAGCTCGGCCTCGACCAGGGGGACCGCTTCCTTCAGCTCGCACCGGTCGGCTTCGACGTTCTGCTGGAGGAGGTGCTGCCGGTGCTCGCGGCCGGGGCGACGCTGGTGCTGCCCGGCAGCCGGATTCTCGCCGAGGGCGTCGACCTGGGCGGCTATCTGGACCGCCACCGGATCACCGCGCTCGAGCTGACCACCGCGTACTGGCATGAGTGGGTGGAGCAGCTGGTGCGGGAGGACGGCAGGCCGCCGGCCTCGCTCCGGGTCGTCGCGATGGGCGGAGAGCGGGTCCGGGCGGACCGGCTTGCCGACTGGCAGCAGTGGGGTGTCCCGCTCGTCCATGTCTACGGCATCACCGAGGCAGGCTGCACCTCCACCACCGAGCCGGTGCGGGCGGAGCCGGTGACAACCGCCCTTCCCATCGGCAGGCCGCTGCCCAACACCCGCTGCTACCTGCTCGACCGCAGCGGCCGCCCCGTCCCGCCGGGCGTCCCGGGCGAGCTCCACCTCGGGGGCGCCGGACTGGCCCGCGGCTACATCGGCCGACCCGGCGCGACCTCGGCGCGCTTTCTCCCGGACCATCTGAGCGGCATCCCCGGCGCACGTCTCTACCGCACCGGGGACCTGGCCCGCCAGGACCGCCGCGGCCGGCTGGAATTCCTGGGCCGGGTCGACCAGCAGGTGAAGATCCGCGGTCACCGGATCGAGCCGGGAGAGGCGGAGACGCGGCTGACCGCGCAGCCCTCCGTGGGCCATGCGGTGGTCCTGGTGCGCGAGGACCGGCCGGGGGAGAAGCGGCTCGTCGGCTATGTGACCCCGGCCGCCGACGGGGTCGCGCCGGACGGCGCGGCGCTGCGTGCCGCACTGCGCGAGGAACTGCCGGGCTATCTGGTGCCCGAGGTCCTGGTCGTCCTCCCGCAGCTGCCGCTCAACGCGAACGGCAAGCTCGACCGGGCGGCCCTGCCGGCGCCCACCCGGGCGGAGCTGGCAGGCGGGGGCGAGGCGGTGGCCCCGCGCACTCCGCTGGAGCAGTCGATCGCCGATCTCGTGGGCGAACTGCTCGGCCTCGACGCGGTCGGAGTGCACGACAACCTCTTCGACCTCGGCCTGCACTCGCTGCTGGCCGCTCGTTTCGCCGCGCGGGCCAGGGAGGAACTGGGCACCGAACTGCCGCTGCGCGTCTTCTACGAGGAGCCGACAGTCGCCGGCCTGGCCCTGTGCATCGTGCAGGAACAGGCGGAACTGGCCGGGCTCGAAGACCTCGACGACCTTGACGAACTGCTCGCCGAACTGGAGACGGAGACCTCATGACCATCGCGCCGGCGCCCCTGGAGGACTGGCTGAGAGAGCGGTACTTCACAGCCCCGATCGACATCAGCAGCAGCGGTGTGGAGAACTACACCGTGGACGAGGTGCTCGGCCTGGCCGGGCAGGACGCCTCCGCTCTCGGCGGAATCATCTTCCGGGACAGCCACTCGCTCGGCAGCGCCCCGCTCCGACAGGCCCTGGCCGAACGATTCGGAGTGCAGCCCGACCAGGTGATGGCCACGCAGGGATCCAGCGAGGCGATCTACCTGACCATGCACGCCCTGCTCCGTCCCGGTGACGAGGTGGTGGTGCCGACCATCGCGTACCACGCCCTCGACCGGATCGCCGCGGAGATCGGCTGCCGTCTGGTCCGCTGGGAGATCCGTACAAAGGAGGGGCTGGTCGACAATCTCGACGAACTCCTCACCCTGATCGGACCAAGCACCCGCATGGTCGTCCTGAACTTTCCGCACAATCCCACCGGAGCCACGGTCAGCGCCGAGCAGCAGGAGTCGATTGTGGCGGCCTGCGCCGCGGGCGGAGTCTGGCTCGCCTGGGACGGCGCGTTCCGCGAGCTGGTCTACGACGCTGCGCCGCTGCCCGAGCCGGTGTGCCGCTATGAGCGCGCGGTCTCCTTCGGGACCCTGTCGAAGGCCTACGGTCTGCCAGGACTGCGGGTCGGCTGGGTGCTGGCCGCTCCGGAGGTGCTCGCCGCCTGTGTGCGACTGCGCGACTACCTGAGCCTTGCACTCTCCCCCCTGGTCGAGGCGGTGGCCGTGCATGCGGTCGAGCACGCATCCGAACTGCTCGGCCCCAAACTCTCCCAGGCGGAGGCCAACCGCACACTGCTCCTCGACTGGCTGGAGGCCCACGACGGCCTCGTCCAGGCGGAGCCGCCGCGTGGCGGGGTCACCGCCTTTCCGCTGGTGAAGTCCCTGGACAACACCACGGCCCTGGCGCAGCGCCTCGAGCGGGAGCACGGGGTGCTCGTCGTGCCCGGCTCCTGCTTCGACGCCCCCCGGCACCTCCGGATCGGATTCGGCGGGCCGGAAACGGAGCTGCGCACCGGTCTGGACCGGCTTGCGGAGCTGCTGTCCGGCCTCTCCCACTGACTCTCCGCCGCACCGAGATCCCGCCCCACACCCCTTCCCCACCCGTACTCCCGCGCCGAGGCGAATCGTGTATCGACACAGTCTGAGCACAACCGAGTCCGATCAGATCGACGGCCTGCTGGACGAGCTGACACAGCGCTACCACTCGGTGGAGGACCCCGAGCTGCTGCGCGAACTGCCCGTGGTGGCCCACCGGCTGCCCCTCGGTCTGCGCCGCTTCCTCGCCGACTTCCGGCTCATCGAGCCGGCGCCCGTGTGCGTCGTCTCCGGCCACCACGTCTCCCAGCAGACCATCGGCGCCACCCCCGAGCACTGGTCGCAGCGCTCCGGCGTCTCCCCCGCACTGCGGGAAGAGCTCTATCTGATGCTCTGCTCCGCCGTCCTCGGCGACCCCTTCGGCTGGGCCACCCAGCAGGACGGCTACCTGGTGCACGACGTCCTCCCGATCAAGGGACACGAGCAGGAGCAGATCGGCACCGGAAGCGAGCAGACCATCTGGTGGCACGTCGAGGACGCCTTCCACCCCTACCGCGGCGACTACGTGGGTCTGCTGTGCCTGCGCAATCCGGACCAGGTGCCCACGACCTTCGCCGGGATCGCCGACCTGGAGATCTCGGACCGGGACCGCGAGGTGCTGGCACAGGCACGGTACGAGATCCTGCCGGACAACTCCCACCTGCAGATGCTGGACAGCGGCCCCGGCCGCGCGCTGCCCGGCGCTTCGGAGCTGCTCGACCGCGCCTACCAGCGGATCAAGGAGATGCGGGAGTCACCGACCCCGGTCCCGGTGCTCTTCGGCGCGCCGCACGACCCGTACCTCTGCCTTGACCCGTACTTCATGGACCTCGAGCGGCTGGCGCAGTCCGACCCCGAGGCCTCGGCGGCGCTGCGGCGCTTCTGCGACGAGGTCGACGCCAAGCTGACGGGCGCCGCGCTGGCCCCCGGCGACGTGCTCTTCGTCGACAACTATCGCGCGGTCCACGGACGCCAGGCCTTCAAGGCGCGCTTCGACGGCACCGACCGCTGGCTGAAGCGGGTCAACGTGGTGCGCGACCTGCGCAGGTCCCGGGACGCCCGGCACCGCGCCGAGTCCCGCATCCTCTTCTGACCCACCCCACCCTCGAACCCCCCGCCCGGGGCCGGCGCCGGCGGCGCCGCCCAGATCTCCGGAGGCACCCCGTGAGCACCCCGATCGAAGCTCGTCAGGACCGGCAGGCCAGCGCCCGTCAGGGCGCGACCGCGGAGCGTATCGCCCAGCTCTCGCCCGAGCAGCGGGCACGGCTGGAAGCCCGGCTGCGCGAGCGCCTCGCCGGTCGGGTGCCTCCGCGCGGCATCGGACGGCGTGCCACCGGAGTCCTGGTCCCGCTCACCGCCGCCCAGGAGCAGCTCTGGCTGGCCCAGCAGCTGGACCCGGAGTCGAACGCGTACAACATCCCGATGGCCGCCGCCGTCGAGGGAGAGCTGGACACGCGGCTTCTCGCCGAGGCCTTCCGCCAGGTGATCGCCCGTCATGAGTCGCTGCGCACCACGGTCTTCGTCGACGGCGAGGGCCGACCGGGGCAGCTGGTCGGCGACGGATCCGCGTTCGAGCTGCCGGAGACCGATCTGCTGGAAACCGATCTGCGCGGCGCCGAGGGCCAGGACGAGGCGGTGCGCCTCGCTCTGGCGGCCGAGGCGGCGGCCCCCTTCGACCTCGCGAACGGCCCGCTGCTGCGGGCGCGGGTGCTCCGCCTGGGCGAGCGCCGCAGGGTGCTCGCGGTGACCGTCCACCACCTGGTCGCGGACGCCTGGTCGATCGCGGTCCTGCTGGCCGAGGTGGGCACGCTCTACCGCGCACTCCTGACGGACGGCCGCCCGGTCCTGCCCGACCTGGAGGTCCAGTTCGGCGACTACGCGGTCTGGCAGCAGGAGCAGGAGCAGCTGCCGGCCTTCGCACGCAGCGTCGGCCACTGGCGTGAGCGGCTGTCCGGCCTGCGGCAGCAGCCGCTGTTCCCGCCGCCTGCCGGTGGGCGGGGGGAACTCGGCGACCGGGGCGCGGGCCTGCTGTCCCTCCCCCTGGGACGGCAGGAGTCCGCGGCGGTACGGGCGCTGGCCCGACGCCACGGGACGACCGTGTTCGTCGCCGCCCTCGCGGCTCTGTACTGCCTGGTCTCCCGGGCGGGCGGCTCCTCCGACGTGGCCGTGGGCACCCCGGTGGGCGGGCGCGACCGTGCCGAGCTCCAGGGACTCATCGGCTACTTCGTCAACACACTGGTGCTGCGGGCCGAGGTCGATCCCGCGGAGCGGTTCCAGGACCTCCTGCTCAGGGTCCGGGACCTGACCCGGTCGGACCTCCTCCACCAGGACGTCCCCTTCGCGGCGGTCGAACGCCGCCTGCGGGAGGAGCGGATCCTGGACGGCGGGCTGCTGCACCCGGTGATGCTGGTGATGGACGAGGACCGGACCGAGGCGTACGCCGCCTCGGAAGGCGATGCGGATCTGTCGTTCCTGCCGCTGCCGGACGCGGTCCCGATCATGTCCAAGCGCGACCTGACCGTGACCCTCTCCGATCGTGGGGAGGAGCTGAGCCTCACCCTCACCTACGACAAGGGTGCCTGCTCGGACCTCTCGGCTTCCCACTTCGCCCATGCCTTCGCCGCCGTGCTGTGCCGGGCGGCACAGCAACCCGGGACCAGGGTGCGGGAGTTCGACCTGTTCTCCGCCGCCGGCCGGGAGGAGCAGTTGTACGGGCACAACCCGGTGCTCGGCCCGGAACCGGTGACGACGGTCCCGGCGCTCTTCGCCGAGCAGGTGCGACGCACGCCGGACGCCACGGCCGTGCGCGGGCCGCAGGGTTCCCTCAGCTACCGCGAGCTCGACCGGCGCAGCTCAGAGCTGGCCCTTCGGCTGTACGCGGCCGGGGTGCGCGCCGAGGCGCGGGTGGCTGTCGCGGTCGACCGCTCGCCCGGGACGGTCGTGGGGATTCTCGGAATTCTCAAGGCAGGGGCCGCCTATGTTCCCATCGACCCGGAGCAGCCGTCGGTCAGGACCCGACTCATCCTGGACGACGCCCAGCCGGTGGCCTGCGTCGCCTCGGTCGCCACGGCGTCCCGGCTCGCCGACCCGGGATGCCCGGTCCTGGTCGTCGCGGACCAGGAGCCCACCCCCGACGCCGCGGTGCTGGACCGGGGGGAGGTACCGCCGCTGCCCTCGGGGGCGGCGGGCGCCGGACTCGCGGCGTATGTGCTCTACACCTCCGGGTCGTCGGGGCGGCCCAAGGGCGTCGTGGTCGAGCACCAGCAGGTCATCGCCTACGCCCACGCCGTGGTGACCGCGACCGACATCGACCCTGCGGGCAGCTTCGCGATGGTGCAGGCCATGACGTTCGACTCGTGCGGAACCTTCCTGTACGCCGCGTTGCTCGGCGGCGGCACCCTGCACATGCTCCCCCCGGAGATCGCCCTGGACGGGGTCCGCTTCGCCGACTACTGCGCGGAGCACCCGATCGACCACCTGAAGATCAGCCCGTCCCACCTGAGGGCCCTCCAGTCGGGCGGGGAGACCCGGCGGATCCTGCCGAGGCGCAGTCTCATCGTCGGCGGTGAGGCCTCGCCGTCGGGCTGGGCCAACGAGCTGGTGGCCGCTGCGGAGTGCTCGGTGACCAACCACTACGGTCCCACCGAGGCGACGGTCGGCGTGCTGACCCACCGCCTCGACGCGCAGCGCCCCGAGACCACCGCCTCCGTGCCGCTCGGGCTTCCCCTCGCCCATGTTCACGCCTATGTGCTGGACAGCCGGCTTGAGCCGGTGCTGCCGGGGACGGCAGGTGAGCTGTTTCTGGCCGGACCCGGTCTGGCGCGCGGTTATCTCGGCCGCGCCGGGCGTACCGCGGGCGCATTCCTGCCCGACCCCTACGGGCCGGCGGGTCGGCGCATGTACCGCACCGGCGACCTGGTGCGGCGCCGGGACGACGGGACCGTCGAGTTCCTCGGCCGCCTGGACGACCAGGTCAAGATCCGGGGCGTCCGGGTGGAGCCCGGAGAGGCCGAGGCCGCGCTGGCGGCGCTGCCCGGTGTGCGGCGTGCGGCCGTTGTGGCGCGGCGGACCCCGGAGGGGGAGCAGGTCCTCGCTGCCTACGCGGTGGCCGAGCCCGGGGTCGACGAGGCCGCTCTGCTTGCGGAACTTCGGAGCCGGCTCCCGGTGTACCTGGTCCCCGCCTCGCTCACCCGGCTGGACGCCATGCCGATGACGGCGCACGGCAAGCTCGACGTCCGGGCCCTCCCCGAGCCTGCCCAGGTGGTGCACACCGGCTCCGGTCCGGCGCCCCGCGACGAGGACGAGCAGTCGGTGGCTCAGGCCTTCACCGAACTGCTCGGAGTGGGACAGGTGGGCGTCCAGGACGACTTCTTCGACCTGGGTGGGCACTCACTGCTCGCGATCCGGCTGATCAGCCGCCTCCGTGTGCTGACCGGGAAGGAGCTCTCGCTCAAGGAGGTCTTCGAGGCGCCGACCGTCGCGGGCCTGGCCGCCGGGCTGCGCGAGCGTTCCCGTCCGGTTCTGGTGGCGGGGGTGCGGTCGGGTGATGTGCCGTTGTCGTTTGCGCAGCGGCGGTTGTGGTTTCAGGAGGTGTTGGGGGAGGGGCGTTCGGGTTACACGTTGCCGTTTGTGTTGCGGTTGCGTGGTGGTGTGGATGTGGGGGCGTTGGGTGCGGCGTTGGGTGATGTGGTGGGGCGTCATGAGGTGTTGCGGACGTTGGTGGTGGAGTCGGGTGGGGTTGCGGTGCAGCGGGTGTTGCCGGTGGGGTCTGGTGGGGTTTCGGGGTTGGAGGTGGTGGAGTGCGGTGAGGTGGAGTTGCCGGGGTTGATCGGTGGGGTGGTTGGTCTGCCGTTTGATCTGTCGGTGGAGGTGCCGGTGCGGGCGCGGTTGTTCCGGTTGGGGGTGGATGACCATGTGCTGGTGGTGGTGGTGCATCACATTGCTGGTGATGGTTGGTCGGTGGGTCCGTTGGGGCGGGATCTTGCGGTGGCGTACGGGGCTCGTTGTGGGGGTGGGGTGCCGGGGTGGGAGCCGTTGCCGGTGCAGTATGCGGATTATGCGGTGTGGCAGCGTGAGCTGTTGGGGGACGAGACCGATCCGGAGAGTGTGGCGGGGCGGCAGCTGGCCTTCTGGCGCGACACCCTCACCGGCATGCCGGAGTCGCTGACCCTGCCCGGAGTCCGGTCGTCGGGGACGGCCGGAGGTGAAGCCGTGGTGTCGGCCTTCTCCGTCGATGCGGTGACGCATGGGCGTCTGGTGGGGTTGGCGCGGCAGGAGCGGGCGACGTTGTTCATGGTGTTGCAGGCGGGTGTGGCGGCGTTGCTGTCGCGTTCGGGTGCGGGTGTGGATGTGCCGTTGGGGACGGTGGTGGCGGGTCGGACGGATGAGGGTCTGGCTGATCTGATCGGGTTCTTTGTGAACACGTTGGTGTTGCGGACGGATGTGTCGGGTGATCCGAGTTTCCGTGGGCTGGTGGGGCGGGCGCGTGGGGTGGCGTTGGATGCGCAGGCGCATCAGGATGTGCCGTTCGAGCGGGTGGTGGAGGAGGTGAATCCGGATCGTTCCTCGGGGCGGCATCCGTTGTTCCAGGTGGCGCTGACGCTGCAGAACAATGCGGTGGGTGACCTTGTGCTGGAGGGGCTCGAGGTGGAGCCGGTGACGGTGGCCGGCGGGGGTGCGGCCAAGTTCGACCTGAGTTTCACCTTCGCGGAGACCCACACTCCCGACGGACGCCCCGACGGCATCGAGGCTGTCGTGGAGTATCCGGAAGGGCTCCTGCCCGACGTCGTCGTCGAACAGCTCACCCGGGGACTGCGGCGGCTGCTCGCCGACGCGGCGGCGCGGCCTGAACTGCCGATCAGCCGGATCGAGCTGATGAGCCCGTCGGAGACGGAGGAACTGCTGGCCCTCGGCCGCGGTGCGGACGGGGTGGACACCGCGGTGTCGTTGCCGGAGTTGTTCCGTGCGCAGGTGGTGCGGTCTCCGGATGCGGTGGCGGTGGTGTTCGAGGGGCGGGAGTTGACGTATCGGGAGCTTGATCGGCGCAGTGATGTGCTGGCGGGGTTGCTGGTGGCGTCGGGTGTGGTGGCGGAGAGTCCGGTGGGGGTGCTGCAGCAGCGGTCGTTGGAGCTGGTGGTGTCGCTGCTGGCGGTGCTGAAGGCGGGGGGTGCGTATGTGCCGTTGCATCCGGGTTCGCCGGGGGAGCGGATGGCGGTGGTGCTGGCGGAGACCGGGGCGCGGTTGTTGCTGACGGATGCCTCGTTTGCGGGGCATGAGGTGCACGGGTTGCTGCCGGCGGGTGTGTCGGTGGTGGAGGTGGACGAGGCGGTGACGCTGGCGGGGGCCGGGCTGGAGTGCGGTGTTCCGCGGGTGCTGGCGGACCAGTTGGCGTATGTGATGTTCACGTCCGGGTCCACGGGGCGGCCCAAGGGGATCGGGATCAGCCACCGGGCGCTGGCCTCCTTCGTCCTCGACCGCACCTGGGCCGATCGTGGCGACCAGCGTTTCCTGCTGCAGTCGCCGGTCTCCTTCGACGTCTCGGTGTACGAGCTGTGGGTGCCGTTGGTGACCGGCGGCCGGATCGTCGTGGCCCCGCCCGGCGAACTGGACGCCGCGACCCTGCAGCGGCTCATCGCGCAGTACGGAGTGACCACCAGCATGATCACCGCAGGTCTGTTCCGGACCCTGGCGGAGGAGGAGCCCGAGGCGTTCACCGGCCTGCGCGAGGTGCTGACCGGCGGGGACGTCGTCTCACCGCATGCGGTGGCCCGCCTGCTGGCGGCCTCTCCCGACACCGTCGTGCGAAACATCTACGGCCCGACCGAGACCACGGTCATGAACACCCAACTGCTCATCGAGGCCCCTTACCGGCCCGAGAGCACCGTGCCGATCGGTCGGCCGATGGATGATGTGCGGGCGTATGTGCTGGACGGGCGGCTGCGTCCGGTGGCGCCGGGGGTGGCCGGTGAGTTGTATCTGGCCGGTACCGGGGTGGCCCGCGGGTATCTGGGCCGTCCGGGCCTGACCGCCGGGGCGTTTCTGCCCGACCCGCACGGGCCGGCGGGCGGGCGGATGTACCGCACGGGTGACCTGGCCCGCTGGCGCCAGGACGGCTGCCTGGACTTCGTCGGCCGGATCGACGGCCAGGTCAAGATCCGCGGCTTCCGGATCGAGCCGGGCGAGGTGGAGGCCGCGCTGGCCCAGTGCCCCGGCGTGGCCCAGGCCCTGGTCACCGTCCGCGAGGAGCAGCCCGGTGACAAGCGCCTGGTCGGCTATCTGGTCCCGGTCCCCGGGCAGACGCCCGACACCGGCCCGCTGGCCCGGCAGCTGCCCTCCTACATGATCCCCGCCGCCTTTGTGACCATCGACGGGATCCCGCTCACCCCCAACGGCAAGCTCGACCGCAAGGCCCTGCCCGCCCCCACGTACACCGTCGGCACCGCCTACCGGCCCCCCAGACACCCCTGGAGCAGACACTCTGCCGGCTCTTCGCCGAAACCCTCGGCCTGGACCGCGTCGGACTCGACGACAACTTCTTCGACCTGGGCGGACACTCCCTCCTCGCCATCAAACTCACCACCCGCATCCGCACCACCCTGCGCATGGACCTCCCCCTGCGCACCCTCTTCCACCACCCCACCCCCGCCACCCTCACCACCGACCTCACCCACACCACCGACGGGGACTCCCGTCCGGTTCTGGTGGCGGGGGTGCGGTCGGGTGATGTGCCGTTGTCGTTTGCGCAGCGGCGGTTGTGGTTTCAGGAGGTGTTGGGGGAGGGGCGTTCGGGTTACACGTTGCCGTTTGTGTTGCGGTTGCGTGGTGGTGTGGATGTGGGGGCGTTGGGTGCGGCGTTGGGTGATGTGGTGGGGCGTCATGAGGTGTTGCGGACGTTGGTGGTGGATTCGGGTGGGGTTGCGGTGCAGCGGGTGTTGCCGGTGGGGTCTGGTTCGGTGCCGGGGTTGGAGGTGGTGGAGTGCGGTGAGGTGGAGTTGCCGGGGTTGATCGGTGGGGTGGTTGGTTTGCCGTTTGATCTGTCGGTGGAGGTGCCGGTGCGGGCGCGGTTGTTCCGGTTGGGGGTGGATGACCATGTGCTGGTGGTGGTGGTGCATCACATTGCTGGTGATGGTTGGTCGGTGGGTCCGTTGGGGCGGGATCTTGCGGTGGCGTACGGGGCTCGTTGTGGGGGTGGGGTGCCGGGGTGGGAGCCGTTGCCGGTGCAGTATGCGGATTATGCGGTGTGGCAGCGTGAGCTGTTGGGGGATGAGGGGGATCCGGAGAGTGTGGCGGGGCGGCAGCTGGCCTTCTGGCGCGACACCCTCACCGGCATACCCCAGGAGATCGGTCTTCCCGGCACCGCAAGCGGCCTGCCCGCATCCCGGCTGCCCGGCGGAGAGGTCTCCTTCCGGCTCGATGCGGTGACGCATGGGCGTCTGGTGGGGTTGGCGCGGCAGGAGCGGGCGACGTTGTTCATGGTGTTGCAGGCGGGTGTGGCGGCGTTGCTGTCGCGTTCGGGTGCGGGTGTGGATGTGCCGTTGGGGACGGTGGTGGCGGGTCGGACGGATGAGGGTCTGGCTGATCTGATCGGGTTCTTTGTGAACACGTTGGTGTTGCGGACGGATGTGTCGGGTGATCCGAGTTTCCGTGGGCTGGTGGGGCGGGCGCGTGGGGTGGCGTTGGATGCGCAGGCGCATCAGGATGTGCCGTTCGAGCGGGTGGTGGAGGAGGTGAATCCGGATCGTTCCTCGGGGCGGCATCCGTTGTTCCAGGTGGCGCTGACGCTGCAGAACAATGCGGTGGGTGACCTTGTGCTGGAGGGGCTCGAGGTGGAGCCGGTGACGGTGGCCGGCGCGGGTGCGGCCAAGTTCGACCTGAGTTTCACCTTCGCGGAGACCCACACTCCCGACGGACGCCCCGACGGCATCGAGGGCGGCCTCGCCTTCGGGGCCGGCCGCTTCACCGACCGGGACGCCGAGCAGTTCGCCGCCCAGCTGGGGCGCCTGCTCGAGTCCGCCTCCGAACGGCCTGACCTGCCGCTGGGCGACATCGAGCTGAACAGTGCGGAGTATCGGGCGCTGCTGGCCTCCGGCTGGCAGGGCAAGGAGCTGGAGAGCGCTCCGCTCTCGTTGCCGGAGTTGTTCCGTGCGCAGGTGGTGCGGTCTCCGGATGCGGTGGCGGTGGTGTTCGAGGGGCGGGAGTTGACGTATCGGGAGCTTGATCGGCGCAGTGATGTGCTGGCGGGGTTGCTGGTGGCGTCGGGTGTGGTGGCGGAGAGTCCGGTGGGGGTGCTGCAGCAGCGGTCGTTGGAGCTGGTGGTGTCGCTGCTGGCGGTGCTGAAGGCGGGGGGTGCGTATGTGCCGTTGCATCCGGGTTCGCCGGGGGAGCGGATGGCGGTGGTGCTGGCGGAGACCGGGGCGCGGTTGTTGCTGACGGATGCCTCGTTTGCGGGGCATGAGGTGCACGGGTTGCTGCCGGCGGGTGTGTCGGTGGTGGAGGTGGATGAGGATGTGACGCTGGCGGGGGCCGGGCTGGGGTCCGGTGTTCCGCGGGTGCTGGCGGATCAGTTGGCGTATGTGATGTTCACGTCGGGGTCCACGGGGCGGCCCAAGGGGATCGGGATCAGCCATCGGGCGCTGGCCTCCTTCGTCCTCGACCGCACCTGGGCGGGAGAACAGGAGCATCGCGTACTGCTGCACTCACCGGTGGCCTTCGACTCCTCCACGTACGAGCTGTGGGTGCCGTTGGTGACCGGAGGCCGGATCGTCGTGGCCCCGCCCGGCGAACTGGACGCCGGGTTGCTCACGCGACTGGTGTCGGTGGGCGGTCTGACCAGTGTGCTGATGACCGCGGGCCTGTTCCGGACCCTGGCCGAGGACAGCCCCGAGGCCTTCGCAGGCCTGCGCGAGGTGCTGACCGGCGGGGACGTCATCTCTCCCGAGGCGGTCCGCCGACTGCTTCGCGCATGCCCCGGCACGGTGGTCCGCAGCACCTATGGCCCGACGGAGACCACGCTCTTCTCGACCCAGCAACGTCTGGACGACCCGGGGTCCGTGGTCGCAGCCGTGCCGATCGGTCGGCCGATGGATGATGTGCGGGCGTATGTGCTGGACGGGCGGTTGCGTCCGGTGGCGCCGGGGGTGGCCGGTGAGTTGTATCTGGCCGGTACCGGGGTGGCCCGCGGGTATCTGGGCCGTCCGGGCCTGACCGCCGGGGCGTTTCTGCCCGACCCGCACGGGCCGGCGGGCGGGCGGATGTACCGCACGGGTGACCTGGCCCGCTGGCGCCAGGACGGCTGCCTGGACTTCGTCGGCCGGATCGACGGCCAGGTCAAGATCCGCGGCTTCCGGATCGAGCCGGGCGAGGTGGAGGCCGCGCTGGCCCAGTGCCCCGGCGTGGCCCAGGCCCTGGTCACCGTCCGCGAGGAGCAGCCCGGTGACAAGCGCCTGGTCGGCTATCTGGTCCCGGTCCCCGGGCAGACGCCCGACACCGGCCCGCTGGCCCGGCAGCTGCCCTCCTACATGATCCCCGCCGCCTTTGTGACCATCGACGGGATCCCGCTCACCCCCAACGGCAAGCTCGACCGCAAGGCCCTGCCCGCCCCCACGTACACCGTCGGCACCGCCTACCGGGCCCCCCAGACACCCCTGGAGCAGACACTCTGCCGGCTCTTCGCCGAAACCCTCGGCCTGGACCGCGTCGGACTCGACGACAACTTCTTCGACCTGGGCGGACACTCCCTCCTCGCCATCAAACTCACCACCCGCATCCGCACCACCCTGCGCATGGACCTCCCCCTGCGCACCCTCTTCCACCACCCCACCCCCGCCACCCTCACCACCGACCTCACCCACACCACCGACGGTTCGGCTCCGACCGGGGGCTACGAGGCTCCGGTGCTCACCCTGCGGGAGACGGGCGGGCAGAACCCGCTGTTCCTGCTGCCCCCGGGCACCGGGGTGGGCTGGGTCTACGAACCGCTCCTCCCGCACATCCCCGAGGGGGTACCGGTCCACGCACTCCAGGCACCGGGGCTTGCGAGCGACGGCGAACTTCCGGGGTCGCTCGACGAGGCCGCGGCGGGGTACCTCGCTGAGATCCGCCGGATCCGGCCCGCAGGGCCCTACCGACTGCTCGGCTGGTCCTACGGCGGTACGGTGGCGCACCGCATCGCCGGTCAGCTGGCCCAACAGGGCGAGCAGGTCGAGTTCCTCGCGCTTCTGGACGCGCACCCCGGCCTGCCCGAGTCCGAGGAGACGTCCGTCCCGGAAGAAGTGGCGAGTGTGCTCGGGAAGGAATCCGCCGGCTCGCCCGTCGACCGGGAGGTGGCGGTCGCGCTCAACCACCACCGTCTGCTGACGGGCTACCGTCCGCAGCCCGTCCCCGTGGACACCGTGCTCTTCCGCGCCCAGGGCGGACCGGAGCGGCCACTCCCCGACTGGACGCCCTACGTGGACGGCGCGCTGACGGAGATCGGCGTAGCGGCCGCACATCAGGACCTGATGACGCACCAGGCCCTTGCTCTCATCGGCCCGGAACTCTTCGCCAGGCTCGATGCCGGGCAGGGCACCTCGGAAGAAGGCCGACTGTGAAGCGTTTCCTCATCATCTGGCCGGGCCTGGCCCTGACCATGCTCGGCGGCGGAGCGAGCGGATTCTGCCTGAGCCTCTGGGTCTACCAGCAGACCGGCTCGGCAACCGGCTTCGCGGTGTCGCTGCTCTGCGGCTACCTCCCCGGCATCCTGGCCGCGCCCTTCGCTGGACGGCTGGTCGACCGCTGTCGCCGCAGCCGGGTCCTGGCCGCCTCGGAGCTGCTGACCGCACTCACCACGGTACTGCTGACGGCCGCTCTGCTCGGGGGCTTCCTCGGCGTCATCCCGGTCTACTGCGCGGAGGTGGTCAACTCGCTGATCGCTGCGGCCTCCTGGCCGGCGCTGGCAGCCCTGGTCGGTGACCTGGTCGACGCCCCCGAGCAGCACAGGGCGGCCGCCATGGTCCAACTCGCCGTCGGGTTGGCGCAGACCTGCGGGCCCCTGCTCGGCGCCGCCCTGTTCCCCGAACCAGGGCTGACCGTCGTCCTCGCGCTCGACGCGGCCACCTCCCTGATCACCGCGGGCATTGTCCTGGTGACCCTCCGCCGTGACACGGGGCCCGCAGCCGGGCGGGCGGCGCACCGGGCCTCCGACGGAGCAAAACCGGATCCGCGAAGAGGCGGCGGATGGACCGTGATCGCCGCCAACCGCACCCTTCGCTCACTGCTGGCGCTGGCTGTGGTCCAGAACCTGGCGACCGCGGCGGTCCAGGTGCTGATGGTCCCCCTGATCCTGGCGACCCACGACGGTTCGCCCGTGCTCCTCGGCGCGATCGCCGCGAGCTGTGGGCTGGGCATGATCACCGGCAGTGCCTATATGTCACTTCGCCGACGGGTGGGCCGCCCGGCCAGATGGATCGGAGCCGCGGGCGCCCTCGCGGGTACTGCCGTCGCGGTGGGCAGCCTGGTGCCGAGACCTCCCACCGTGATCATCGCGGCCTTCGCGCTCTACTGCAGTCTGCCGGTGGCCAACTCACTCGCTCAGACGATCTGGCAACGGGAGGTGGATCCCGACCAGCGCGGCCGGGCCTTCTCGACCCGGCAGATGCTGGTCCAGTGCTGCATGCCCGCGGCCTGCCTGTTGATTGCACCACTTGCGGACGGTGTCTTCGAACCCCTGCTGCGCCGCGACGGCGCCCTGGCCGGGACATTGGGCCGATACACCGGCGTGGGCCCCGGCCATGGAACCGGGCTGCTCCTCGGCCTCTGCGGACTCGCACTCAGCGTGTCGAGCCTCACGCTCACCGCCCGAGGCCTGCGCGGCCGGCCCGGGCACCCCGATCCGGACCAGACAGTGGAGGAACTCCCTTGCCCACCGCACTCGACAGCCGCGGCCTCATGACCTCCCGCGGTGACCGCGCCTCCTGGCTCCGGTTCCCCTCGCCCCGACCGGACGCCGAGCTGCGCCTCTACCTGCTGCATGCGGCGGGGAGCAGCACAGCCATGTACCGGACCTGGCCGTACCTGCTGCCCGCCGGCGTGGAGCCGGTCCTGGTCCAGCTCCCAGGACGCGCGGGGCGCATTGCGGAGACGCCGATCACCGAGTACACGGCGGCCGTCGAAGCCCTCGACGAGGTACTGGGGGACCATGCCGACCGGCCCTACGCCCTGTTCGGCCACAGCATGGGGGCGCTGCTCGCCTTCGGCCTCGCGGCCCGGCGCGAGGCGGCGGACAGGCGGCGCCCCGCCCACCTCTTTGTGAGCGGCTGCGCCCACCCCGGCAGCGACCGGATCCGGCGCCCCTCGTCGCAGCACGACGATGCGCGTCTGGTCGCCGGACTGCGCGAGATGGGCGGTACCGACCCGGAGGTCCTCGCCGTACCCGAGCTGGTCGAGCTGATCCTGCCGATCCTGCGCGCGGACTACCGGGTGTGCGAGAGCTTCGTCCCACCCGGCACGGCCAGGCTGGAGACGCCGGTGACCGTGCTGGGCGGAACGGAGGACGACATCAGCCCCGCCGAGCTGAGGGCCTGGGCGGACTGGACCGTCCATCCGCCGGAGGTGGCGTCCTTCCCCGGCGGACACTTCTTTCTCAACGGGACAGCGGAGAGCGCCGTGATCCGGACGGTGGCCGACACCTTGGACCGGGTTCAGTCCCCGGTCCAACGCGGCTCGCGCTTCTCGACGAAGGCGAGCGGCCCCTCGACGGCATCCCGGCTCGACATCCTTAGCTGCTCCCAGCTGTAGGAGGCCTGGAAGGCGTCGCTCAGCGGCAGCTGGGCCGAAGCAGCCACGACCTGCTTCACCGCCCTGACCGCGAGCGGTGCGCAGCGAAGGATGTCCGCCACCCAGCCGTCCACGCAGGAATCCAGGTCCTCCGTCGGAACGACCTCGTTGACCAGGCCCAGCTCGTAGGCTCGGTCGGCGCTGAGCGGCCGTCCGGTGATCAGATGCCCGAGGGCGACGCGGGAGGGGGCCTGCCGCGCCAGCCGGAAGACACCGCCGGCCCCGGCGATGAGGCCCAACTTCGCCTCGGGAAGTGCGAACCTGGCCTCCTCGACGGCGATGACGACATCGCAGGCCAGGGCGAGCTCGAAGCCTCCGCCGAAGGCATGGCCGTTGACGCGGGCGACGACGGGCTTGGTCAGCTCGAAGCGCTCGGTGAGCCGCGGCCACCCGGGCCTGCCCCGGCTCCCGAAGGAGGACACCGGCGCGGTGTCGCTGCGGATCCGCTCGGCCAGCTCCTTCAGATCCTGCCCGGCGGAGAAGGCCCGTTCGCCGGCGCCGGTGAGCACCGCCACCCGCAGCCCGTCGTCGGCTTCAAAGTCGTCCCAGACCAGCCCCAGCTCCTCGTGCGTCCGCAGATCCAGGGCGTTCAGGCAGTGGGGCCGGTCCAGGGTGACCCGGGCGACCGGGCCGTGCTTCTCGTACCGGACGCGGGTGAGCCCCGTCGGCGTCATCCGGTGTGCTCCTTCGCGGAGAAGCGCCCCACCTTCCCGATGACGTCCTCGCTGTAGAGCCGCATCGCCTGCTGCAGAGCGAACTCGGCCATGTAGGAGCGGAAGGCGTCGACCGGCTCCTCGGCAAGGGTGAGCATCCGGCGGTTGGCCAGGACGGCGGGGCTGTCGAGGTGCTCCAGGGCGTTGTCGACGGCACCGTCCAGGGCGGACGAGTCCACCACCTCGTCCAGAAAGAGCGCAGCGTCCGGCTCGTTGGCCCAGATCCGCCGCCCCCACAGCACAACCTGGCGGGAGACCCGTCCGCCGGCCAGGCGGCCGATCCGCAGGTTGCCCGCACCGGGGACGATGCCCTCCTGGGCGGCGGGCAGGCTGAGATAGGAGTCGGATGCGGCCAGCACCCGGTCGAAGGCCATCAGGAGCTGGGCACCGCCGCCGATGGCGAAGGAGTCCACCGCGGCGACCCAGGGCTTCTCGACGGCGGGGGGACGCCAGGTCTCCTCGTCGCCGGTGAGCAGCCCGCGCATCAGCTTGCTGATGTATCCCAGCTCCCGCCGCAGCAGGAAGTCCACCAGGGAGATCTGCCCCCGGTGCAGGCTCTTGAGGTTGATGCCGGAGCTGAAGACCCGCCTGCCCCGGTAGCGCGGATGGGTCATGACGCCGCCGCGCAGCGTGCCCACACGGACACCCGGGTCGAGCAGCGCCAGGTCCACCGCGGTCTCCATGTCCTCGACCTGGCCGTTGTCCTCCGCGTTGAGGCAGTCGTCGCGGCACATGGTCAGGCGTGCGGCGCTGCCGTCGCGCTCGATCGTGACCGAACCGAGTTCGAGTCGGCCCGAGCGGATGAACTCGGGGAGCAGCCGCTCGGCCCGGGCGGTCGGACGCAGCATGGAGTCCATGAGATGCCGCCCGATGTCCGGCGCGGACAGCACGTGGCGCAGGAAGATCCCCTGGTCGATCTCCCAGCCTTCCTTGCCTGCCTGCGGCCGCCCCCGGTCGGACGCGAGCTGCTCGTCCGTCGGCACCAGGCCGGGGAAGGCGACGGCTGCCGCGGCCACCAGTTCGTCCAGTCGCGGCCGCTCGCTGTGGCCGTCGGTCAGGAGTGCGTAGACCGAGTGCACATGACTGCGCAGAAAGCGACTGCGTACGGTCCTGGCGTGGTCCTTGGCGGCGTCGGCCCGGCGCCGCTGCTCCGGGCTGCGGTCGGCCGGCTCGGGCAGCCGGGCCAGCAGCTCGTCCACCCGTTGTGCGGTGGATTCCAGCGTGCGGGCACCGTGGTGCAGATCCATGGGGTCGGCAACGGTCAGCACGACTGGTCCTCCTCGTCCGCGGCCTGCTTGAGCTGCCGGTCGCAGGCCGCCAGATGACGTCCCAGGGCCTCCTCGAAGGAGGTGGCCCCCGCCTCCAGCATCAGCTGCCGCCGGACGGCGAGGGCGGTGCCGCCGAGAGCGGAGACCTGCTCGACGGCCGAGGCCAGGCGAGCCGGGAGGTCGGCGGTGAGCTCGTCCACGAGACCGAGCTGCAGCGCCCTGTCAGCCGTGATCGCCTCGCCGAGCAGGAGATGCCGCCGGGCCCGGCCGCTGCCGACCTGGTTGGCGAGACGGTGCAGTCCCATGCCGGGCCAGACCCCGCCGGAGGCCGAGAGCACCAGGCGGCTGCCGTCGGCGGCCAGGCGGTAGTCGGTGGTGAGCAGCGCCTCGAGGGCCGGGCCGCCGCAGTCGCCGGTCACCACCGCGATGGTGGCCACCCGCAGACGCTCCAGTCGGCGCAGCGCTCCCTCCCAGCGGTTCACCAGGCGGAGGCTGGTGCGACCGCTGCGGCCGGGAGCGGGCGCACCCGAGAGCCGCAGCACCAGCGGGCGGTCCTTGTCGCCGTCCTCGGCACGGTCGCAGAAGCTGTGCACCGCGGCGACAGCCGCCTCCGACAGGGGACTCGCGCCGTCGATGGTGTCGTGGGTGAGCAAGGTGGTCGTGGATATCACAGTCATTCCTTCGTGGTGGTGGCTGTGCCGGTTGCCCAGGCGATCCGCGTCGCTCGCCCGGTCACCATCGGATCAGCGCTGTCTCGATCGTGGAGCCGGGCCCCATGGTCATCAGAACCCCGTACTCGCCGGGGCGGACCACGCTCTCCTGGAGCAGACGCTGGTAGGAGAAGAGGAAGGAGCCGCTGGAGAGGTTCCCGTAGTCGCGGAGCACGCCTGTGGTGTGCCGGACGTCATGGCGGGTCAGGCCGAGGTTGACGCTCACGGCGTCGATGACCTTCTTGCCTCCGGAGTGCACCAGCCAGTGCCCGATGTCGCTGCGCCTCAGCCCGGCGGATTCCAGCAGGCGGTCGACGACGAGTTCGGCGTGCGCTCCCACGACGTAGGGGACATCCGGGTCGAGGAAGAAGCTGAACCGGGACTGCTCGTTGTCCCAGTCGTAGCGCATCGCATCGATCGCTTCGGTGATGACGCAGCTCTCAAAGCCCATGACGTGCGGCCCGGGCGGCGTCTCGGGCGCGACGTCGTCGCCGGCCCGCACGGCCACGGCCGCGGCACCGTCCCCGAAGAGACTGTTGACGACGGATGTCCGCATGGTGCCGTCGAAGACGTAGGCCGCCGAGCAGGCCTCCGTGCAGACCATCATGGCGAGCCTGCCGGGATTGGCCTGAGCCCATCCGGTCACGGCGTTCAGGCCGTTGAGGCCGGCATTGCAGCCCATGCCCACCACATCCAGGCGGCTGGTGTGCAGGTCCAGGCCGAGGGTGCGGATCAGGTGCGCGCTGAGCCCCGGAGTGAGGAACCCCGTGGTCGTGACACAGCACAGGTAGGCGATGTCCGAGGCCCGGGCGTCCGAGTCGGCCAGGCATGCCTCGATCGCCCGCACGCCCATGTCGACCGCCTGGGTCTTGTGCTTGGCGAGCAGCTCGCCCTGGGACTCCGGGGTCCTGCGCCCGTCCGGTCCTTCCGGGGGGAGGGTCAGAAAGCGCCGGTCGATGGCGCTGTTGGTGAAGACGTTCCGGATCTTGCTGTCCTGGATCGCGAAGATCTCCAACAGCTCCGTCTGGGTGTACGAGTGCGGTGGCACCGCGGTCCCGACCCCCAACAGGCGGGCAGTCCCGGACAGGTCGGGACGGGCCTCGCCCGGGCGGCCGAGCACCCCGGGATGGGACAGGTCCGCAGCGATGGCTTCGGTGATCACGTTGCGTGGGTCCTTCCTCGCAGCGCGTTCCGGGTGGTGTCCTGCGCCCTCACGAACGCGGCAAACCGGTCCAGTCCCTCGTCGATCTCCGCTGGTTCGAGATGGCTGAACGAGAGCCGCACCCGCTGCCGGGGGAGGCCGTCGGCGTAGAAGTGGTGCAGGGGAGTCCAGAGCACCCCGAACTGTCGGGCGCTCGACTCCAGTTCGGCGTCACCTGCGGTGAAGGGCAGATCCACGAGGATGAAGAAGCCGCCCTGGGGCCGGTTCCAGGAGACGGCTGCGGTCGCGCCGGCGCCTGTCTTGAAGCGTCTGTCCAGCCCGTCCAGTACCAGGTGGAGATTGCGCTGGTACACCGCGGTTTCCTGCACATTGGCGGCCCGCAGACTGCAGCCGTGCTCCAGCAGTTTGCCGCCGATCACCGCCTGCGCCAGCGGGGAGGTGTTCACGGTGAGCATGCTCTTGAGCTTCGCCAGCTCGTCGGAGAGCGTGGAGTGCCCGGTTCCGGAACTCGCCGACCCGTCCCGGCGGACCACGCGCTGGCCCGCGACCGCGAAGCCGACCCTCGCTCCCGCCAATCCGGTCTTGGCGAACGAGCCCAGATAGACCACGCGGTCGGAGTCGTCCAGCGACTTCATGGTCGGAACGTGCCGACCGTCGCCGAAGATCCCATAGGGGTTGTCCTCCAGGAGCAGCAGGTCCTGTTCCTCGGCCACGCGCAGCAGTTCCCTGCGGCGGGCCGCGCTGAGGCTGACCCCGGTGGGGTTGGCGAAGTCGGGGATCAGGTAGCAGGCCCGCGGGCGCAGCCCGGCCGATCGGGCCGCGGTGGCGGCGGCGGCCAGGTCGGCCGGTGACAGGCCGTCGGGGGAGTCGGGCACCGGTAGCACCGGCAGGTCGGCCAACCGCGCCGCGCCGTGGGCACCCACATAGGTGGGGGCCACCGCCAGCAGCACGTCCTTTGCGTCCCTGCGCAGTGCCCTCAGCACCAGATAGAGGGCCTCCTGACAACCCACCGTCACCACGATGTGCTCGGGGTCGGCGACGATGCCCTCGTCGACGAGGAGATACTCGGCGATCAGCTCGTGGATGATGCCCTTGGTCCGCCCGTACTGGAGCAGGGTCCGGCGCACCAGGGCCTGGTCACCACCCGTCCTCGCGTCGAGGTGGCGCCGGTAGGTGTCCAGGTAGCGGTGGACCGCATCCAGATCGAGGAAGCCCTCGTACGGTCGACCCGCCGCGAACGAGATCGCCTCGGGATAGCGCTGGGCTATCTCGTTGAGGAAGGTCATCGACTCGCTCTCGGGCGCTCCCAGCGAGGCATGCAGGCCATCGGCGTCCAGCCGCGCCCTCGCGCGTTCCGGGTGATGCACGGTCACGATGTCTTCCCTTGTTCCGGGAGCAGGGTCAGACGGTGTTGTGCGGACCGGTCCACCGCATCGCGGGAGAACGGCCAGGCGAGGGTCTGCCCCTTCAGCCACAGCTTGGTCTGGTCGGTGTAGTTGTCCGAGGCCGGGTGCCCGGAGGCGCCGGTGAGGTTGATCCAGCGCGAGTCGTCGAAGTTCGAGAGGTCCACCACCATGCGCATGGAGGGAACCCAGATCACGCTGTAGCCCTGCTGCGGGTTCCACCCGTTGGCGTCGACGATGTCCGTACCGCCGCCGACCGGGTACGGACCGCTGTTCAGCAGCCACTGGAGCGGTGCGGGCCCCTCTGTGCCGAGTGTCGGGTTCTGCAGGGTCAAGGTGTGCAGGTCGCCCCAGCGCCAGTCAGAGGGCTTGCCGCCCAGTCGCTTGTGCAGTTCCGTGTCGGCGCGCACCATCGCCAGGCGGAGCACCGCGTCCCGGCCGTGTGTCCCGGTCGACACACTGCTCCACCAGGGGTCGTCCGGATTCGTGAGCAGGTTGGCGACGATCTGGAACCACCGGCCCCCGCCGTCCGGATAGGTGTAGGGATCCAGGCCGGCCTGCTTCAGGCGGTCGGTGAAGACAAGGTTGAGCAGCTGCCGCCAGACGGCGTTGAAGTACGCCGCCGGTGCCGAGTCGGCGGGTTGCTGGTAGTCCCAGCCGCGCAGCAGGTCCTGGGCGGCCCGTGCTTCTCCGGTCAGTGGCACGCGGAGCAGCGCGGGGACGAGGGAGGCGGCGTTGGCGTTGTACGCGTCCTGGGTGATGCGCTCCATCGCGGCGGCGTCCAGCTTGCCGGGGGCCTGCTGGATCAGCTGGGAGATCCGTGCGGCCCGGTAGCCGGTGCCCCAGTCCTTGGTGATGAGGTAGGGGTAGTCCGGGCCCACCACGGCGTTGTTGGCCGTCACAATGAAGCCCTGGGACGGATTCAGCTCCGACGGCAGCCGGTCGAAGGGGATGTAGCCGGTCCAGTCGTAGGCTCCGGTCCACCCGGGCACCGGTGTGGTGCTGTCACCGGCCTTCCGTACGGGGACGCGTCCAGGCGTCTGGTAGCCGATATTGCCCTGGCGGTCCGCGTAGACCATGTTCTGCACCGGGGAGGCGAAGTGCTCGGCGGCGTTGCGGAAAGTGGGCCAGTCCTTCGCCAGATCGAGCTCGAAGAGGGCGTCCATGGTCGCCGCCGGATCCAGCGCGGTCCAGCGCAGAGCCGCAGCGTAGCCCGCACCGCCCGGTGCCTTGCCCGGTCCGGCGCCGAGTGCGAGCACCTGCTTGGCCATCTTCATGACATCGGAGATCAGCGGACCGTGGATCGTGGATCGGACGAGCAGCGTCTGCGGCTTGCCGCCGGCAACGTCGATCACCTCCTGGCGGACGGTGATCGGCTCCTCCTCGTGCCCCCGGTACTCGTACTGGTCTCCGGAGACCTTCTCGACGAACAGGTCGGAGTCGGCGACCCCGAGGTCGGTGAAGCCCCAGGCGACGTCCTGGTTGTGACCGATGACCACGCCCGGCATACCCGCGAACGTGAAGCCGCTGACCTGGAAGGGGCAGTCGGCACCCGTCGTCGTGCAGTGCAGCCCGATCTGGTACCAGACGCTCGGGAGTTCGGGCGAGAGGTGCGGGTCGTTCTCGAGCAGCGGCTTGCCGGTCGTCGTCCGGCTTCCGGCAACCACCCAGGAGTTGGACCCGATGCCGGTACCCGTCTGGCCGAGGACGCTCACCAGCGCCTGACGCATGGAGTCCGCCTGCGCGATCACCGTATCGGCGGCCGACGGCATCGGTGAGGGCGGCGCAGCCGCCTGGGACGTGCCCTTCGAGCCGGCGGCGGTGCTGTCGGAGGCCTTGGTGATGACCGGCCAGTTCTGGTAGTCGTAACCGGCGAACAGCTCCGCGGCCATGCCCTTCGGCAGCTGCGCGGAAAGCACCGAGCGCGCCGCCTGGTCGCCCATGCTGGAGTTGAGGTCCCAGGCCATCACCTTCAGCCAGGAGACCGAGTCGGCCGGAGTCCACTCCCCGGGGTGGTAACCCGGGGCGACGAAGCCGAGCACCGGGTACTCGACCGAGAGGTCGGCTCCGCTGTGCGAGGAGAGATAGGTGTTGACGCCGGCGGAGAAGGCGCTGAGGTAGCCGGTGGTCTGCGGCGACAGCATCCCGAGTTCCTGCTGGGCGACCCGGTACCAGCCCAGTGTCCGTGCGATGCGGTCGGTCTGGACCTCTGCGGGTCCGAACATCTCGGCAAGCCGGCCGGAGCTTATGTGGCGCTGCACGTCCATCTGCCAGAAGCGGTCCTGCGCCTCGACATAGCCCTCGGCGAGGAACAGATCGTGCGCATCGGAGGCGTAGATCTGGGGCACACCCGAGGAGTCCCGCACGACCGAGACGCGACCGTGCAGCCCCGACACATTGATCTGCCCGGACAGTTCGGGAAGCGACGCATGGACGGTCACATAGACATAACCGGCCAGCGAGGCCGCGGCCACGAGCACGAGGCAGGTGAGCACAACCAGAGTCCTGCGGAGCAGCCTGACCCACCGCTTTCTCACCCGCCGCGGTGTGTCCGGCGGCGGGGTTTCGATCGGCTCGGGATTCGGCGCGGCCTGGGGCTCAACGGAGGACGCCTCGGACGGCGGCGGAGGAGTCGGCTCCTCCTCGACGGTGTCAACCACGGGGTGCAAGGGTTACTCCTTGGATTGGAAACAACGCTCCGGCCGGACCGGCGGCTGCTCCCCGGCGGGTGCGAGCAGTGAGCCGGCCAGCGTGAGGCGGGCACCCACCGGTCCCGGCCCTGGGAACGGACAGCCCTCCAGAGACCCGTTGTCCGCTCCGGCGAGAACGGCGGAGATCTTCTGCAGGATGTCCATCCGCGGGTTCAGCTCCTCAGGCAGACGCGGGCCGTAGCATGCGGCTGAGACCAGGACCAAGCCCCGACCGGGACCGGCGGGCGTGCTCCGGCTCATGGCGTCGATTCTGGGATGGCCCGGCACCGGTTGTCCCGGACCCCGATTGGCACGCATGTGCACTGGCAGCTATGTGTCTCGCGGCAGTTGCAGAGGTCCCGGAAGCCGGTGAGCGACTCTGCCGGGGATCTCGCGAATCCTCGCCGGAAGGCCGTGCTCAACCGGCATGCTCGGCTCGGTCGCCGGTGCCCTGGACGGTGCGGCCCGGATACTGGGCGGCCGCTTCCACGGCTACGTCAGCCGGAGCCGGCCGGGGGCCTTCGAGCGGGCCGGGGGCTTGGAGCACGGTGACCCCGACCGGCAGGAGTCCCGCTCCGCCCGGAGGCATGTCGAACCCGGGTGATCAGGCAGCGCAGCGTCTCGGGCGCGCAGTGCAGGGTTCGGGTGTTGTCGGACGGCGCATGGTTCGTGGCGCTCTCGCTGCTGAACCGGCACCGGGACCATGGCAGGAACGGGTTCCCGAGATCATGGAATTCTCTGCGCCCCGTGATTCCAGTGGAGGGCCGTGTCCGGCGAAGAACCGTCGCCGATTCCGCCTGCCGTCGACCAGCTCCGCGAGCAGTCCGAGCTTGTGCTCAAGGGGGTCCCGCGCCCGCTGGAGCGGCTGGCCGAGATCCTGGACCCGGGTGATCCGCGTGGTGTGCGCCATGCTCTGGGCGCCGTGCCGGCGTTGACCGCGTGCGCGGTACTGGCCGGGGCTACATCGTTGTCGGCGGCCGGTGAGTGACCACGCTCGACAACCCGCGCCCCGAGCTTGGACCTGGGTCTGCTTCCGGTCGGTGACCGGAACCGGACCCAGCCGGTGCTGCGGGGCGCGGGAAGTCAGGAGGAGGTCAGCGTCCCTGCAGAGATCTGACGTTGTCGCCGAAGGTCCAGCCCTTTGAGCCGTCCCAGTTGATCGACCAGGTCATGAGCCCCTTCAGCGAACCATGGAATGCGTTCCACGACTGGCTGACCAGGTTTGGGTCCATGTATCCACCGCCCGCGCCGGGTTGGGCCGGGAGGCCGGGTACCTGCTTGTCGTAGGGCACCTTGATGGTGGTCCCCTGGATGGTCAGGCCGTTGTTCAGGCATGTGGTCTGCGCGGTGAAGCCCTGGACGGTGCCGGCCGAGTAGGAGTCGCCGGAGCAGCCGTACATGCTGCCGTTGTAGTACTGCATGTTCAGCCACCACAGTTGCCCGTTGTCGGCGTACTTCTTGATGATCGGCAGGTAGGCGCCCCAGATCGACCCGTAGGTGATGCTTCCGCCGGTGACGTATGCGGTTTCGGGGGCCATGGTCAGGCCGAAGCCCGCGGGCATCTGGGCCAGCACGCCGTCGATGATGCGGATGAGGTTGGCCTGGGAGGGGGACAGGGTGTTGATGTTCCCGCTTCCGGACAGTCCGGTCTCGATGTCGATGTCGATTCCGTCGAAGTTGTACTTCTTGAGGATCGGCACGACGGTGGCCACGAACCGGTCGGCGACGGCACTGGAGCTCAGGTCGATGCCTGCGGCGGCTCCGCCGATCGACATCAGGATCGTCGCCCCGGCAGCCTTGGCCTGGCACATCTCGGCAGGGGTCGAGACTTTGACGTTGGTGTCCATGCCGTCCTGCCACTCGACGGTGCCGTCGGAGAGGATCACCGGGAAGGCGGCGTTGATGACGTTGTAGCCGTGTGCGGCGATTCGGCTGTCCGTGATGGGGACCCAGCCCATGCCGGGGTGGACGCCATTCGCGGCACCGTCCCAGTTCTCCCAGTAACCCTGCAGCACCTTGCCCGACGGCTTGGACTTCGTGGGGCAGGTGTCGCTCGGCGGCGTGGTGGTGGGCGGAGCAGTGGTGGGTGGCGTGGTGGTGGGCGGAGCAGTGGTTGGTGGCGTGGTGGTCGGTGGCGTGGTGGTGGGTGGCGTGGTGGTCGGCGGAGCAGTGGTGGGTGTGGGGCTGCTGCCGCCGGGGCCGGTGAGCGACACGTCGTCGGCGTAGTACGTGGGCTGTCCGTACCAGCCGTGCAGGTAGACGGTCACCGAGGTGGTGCTCGGCCCGGTGGTGAAGCCGACGCTGAGCTGGCTGTACGACGGACTGCTCGGCGTCCAGGTGGATGGGTCACTGGTGCCGGTGCCGGTGGCGCCCAGGTAGACGTAGCTGCCCTGGACGTAGGTGCTCAGCGTGTACTGGGAGTTGGGCTGCACGTTGATGGTCTGGGTGCACTGGGCGTTGTCCTGGCCGGTCGGTGTGGCCTTGAGCGCGGAGGCGCCGGAGTGGACCGGACTGCTGACGGTCGTGCTGGAGCCGCTGGAGCAGGTCCAGTTGGAGAGTCCGCTCTCGAATCCGGGGTTGGCCACCAGATTGGTGGTGGCAGCCCCGGCTGTGACGGAGCCGATCACGACGATGCCGGTGCCAATGACGGCGGCGGCGCTCAGGCCGGCGAGGGAGCGCCTCAGGACGGTGGGTCCGTTCTTGGCGCGGCTGGATTGGTTCACCTGCGATGCGCGTTCCAGGGTCGCCTTCTGATCCGGAAAAGACCGGGAATCGTCTGACAGACGCCGAGTGTGCAACCTCCGACGGAACATGCTGTGCTCCCTTCCAGTCGGGCGTCATGGACATGACCAATGTCAGGGAGTGACGCCCACTCTGGGTGAGGTGGGGACATGTGGGGCTGTGCCGGACCGGATCGTAGGTGGGGCGGCAGGGCTCGTCAATAGGTCTGGACCAATGAGCCATGTCCACCCTGAATTGGCTGGTCGCCGAGGGTGGTGTGTGGTGGCGGTGGGGTGTCCTTGTTGGTCGGTGCGTGATGTCCTGACGCACGATCACCTGTCGGGAGATGAAGGAAGCCCGGCCTTCACCCGCCAGAAGGAGGGGTCTGCGGATGCGGGGGTCCGGGTCGGTCGGCGGCGCCCCGATCACCGTTCTGCGGCAGTACATCGAGCGGCAGAATCGGCCCTCACCGGCAGGAACGCAGTGCGAGTCGGCGCTGCATGCCTGCGGGGTTCGGATCCGCTTCACCCCCGGCCCGAGGGCCCGAGCACTGCGGATGGATCCAGGTGGCGCCGCCGTCGAGTACCGGTCCCTCGTCGCGGGAGTCGACATCCTCGGCGGACAGACCACCCGGATGCCCCGACACACCCGTGCGACACTCCCAGGGCGCACCGACTCCAGGTCCGAACACATGTACGGTCGGCGCTATGGATGACCAACCGATCCACGCCGAAGACATGACGGCATCAATGACCCCCGACGAACCCACCCGGATCGGCTGCCCCGGGAGCCCGCGGCATCCCGGTCGACGCCGAAGGGGGATCCGGTCGCCCTGGAGTCATGATTGCCGCGGCGGGGTGGAGCCGAGTTCCGAGAGGGGCACCGTGCGACGGCGGCACGTTCGGCGAGCTGATGCGCTCGATGGACAAGGTGATGCAGGACCAGTTCTTCGAATGACCCATTCGGATGGCCGCACGATCGGGTGACACATCACAACGCCATTGACATGCCTGTCCCCAGAAGGCCTCACATGCCCCCACCTGGCTGCGGATCGCATTCGAGTACAAGCCAGTTCTGTTTCAACGAGCAAGCAGAGGCGCGGTTCTGGGGGTCATGGAACCGCCGTTTCGGGGCGCGCGGATGCACTCCCATGAAAGCGAGGAGGGTCCCACCTCGGCTTGCCGTAGGAAGCTTCAACCGAGACAGGACCCTCTGCGTGGACCCCGAAATCACAGATGACGAATGAGGAGACCACATGCCCGAGCATCGTAAGCGAATCGGCTACCCCATGCCCAGCGCCCCCCGCGGGCAGGTCCTGCGGGAGCGCCGGCACAAGCAGGCCCGCCGCTGGAGCCGGCTCGTCGCGATCCACGCGGTGAAGGGTGCAGCTACGGCCGCCGGCGGCATCGTCGTAGGCCTGCTCTGGCACTACCTGAACCGATAGCCGCAATCCGACACTGTCCAGGCACCTCACTCATGAGGTGCTTGGCCGGTCCTACATGGAGGACGGTTGCGGCTACTTTGGGGGCTGAGGAACGGACCGAGGACCGGCGGCAAGCCGCTTGCCGCAGATACCGGGGTCGTGTCTCCCAGCCGGGGTGGCGCGAGGTCGACGTCGTCCACCCGGGCGTCGGTGTTGCTGCGGCGACGCACTCGGCGGTAGCGCCTCGTGCGGCCACCCCGGGTGCCGGTATGGAGCCCGGTGCCCCGTACGATCTGCTTTCGGCTCGGTTGGGCCTGAGCAGGAGTCAGCGGTGGAAATCGGCTGATCGAGTGAGTGAGGGTGGGGATTGTCCAAGCATAGACTGTCCAGAAAGGGCCGCTACATAGCCTGGAGCACGGCAGGCGTGGCGGTGGTGGCAGGGAGTGTGGTCATGGCGCAGACGTCGATGGCCGCGACTGTCTGGCCCGCGCAGAAGACGTTCACCGGGCGGGCCTTCGACGCCTGCTCGGCGCCGTCGCTCACGGCGATGAAGGCGTGGAAGGCCGACGGCTACTACGGCGGCGCCGCCGTTTACATCGGCGGCAAGAACCGGGGTTGCACGCAGGCCAACCTCACCGCGTCCTGGGTGAAGTCGGTCAACACATCGGGGTGGAAGCTCATCCCGATCTACGTCGGCGCACAGCCGCCGTGCCAGACCGGCTCCAACCCGGAGAAGATCACTGCGGCGACGGCTGCCGCGCTCGGCACGAGCGACGGCAATGATGCGGTCGCCAAGGCCTCGGCGCTCGGGATGAAGGTCGGCTCCGCGGTCTACCTCGACATGGAGTCGTACGCCATCACGAACACGTCGTGCAACAACGCCGTGCTGACGTATGTGCGGTCCTTCACCAAGGCGCTCCGTGCCAAGACGTACCGGGCCGGTTACTACGGCTTCACGTCGTCCAGCGCCAAGGCGATCGCGACCGCGACGAACAGGACGGACCTGCCCGGCAACCTCTGGTACGCCCTGTACGACGGCAAGGCCAGCACGACCACGGACTGGCCGTGGGCCGCGAGCCTGTACACCGACCACAGTCGGGGCCACCAGTACACGGTCAACAGCAAGGAAACCCGTCAGGGGTACACCATCACGGTGGACCGCGACGCCTGGGACGGTCCGGTCGCCATCGTCGGCTGACCCGTCGGACCCGGCTCCGAGCCCGCCCGGCACGCCGGGCGGGCTCGGTCGACCGGCCGAGGATCACAGGGCGGCCAGCCGTGCGGACGGGTGCATACGAGAGGAGTTGTTGCGTGCTCAGCCTGGATCTGCATCCAATCTTCCGGAACAACCGCGACATCGAGCTCGCCCTGCGCCGGTTCCTCTTCGCGGCCGCCCACTCCGGGGAACCGGTCGCCGAGATCATTTCGGGTAAGGGATCGGGGCAGCTCCACAGGCGCGTCCTGACCTTCCTCGACCAGAAACACATCAGGAAGCTGTACGTACGCCGGGAGACCGATCCGGACAACACCGGCCGCGTGCTCGTGTACTTCACATAGCCGGTTGGAGCCGAGTGGGCTGACCCACGCCGGGAGCGATCCTGGCGACGGCTCCGCCGCGCCGGCGGACGTCCTCGACCGGGAACGCCTGCGCAGCATCCTGTTCCGTCAGATCGTTCCGGGCGAGGCGTACGAGGTACTGTGCCGCCCCCCGAACTCGTCGCCTTCCACCAGCGGTTCTGGGCCTTTGCCGCGTGTCTCCTGTCCTGAACGCGGCCTGGGCCGACGTCCCTTGGGACTCCGTCCGGCCTGGGTGGTTACTCGCTCGCCGCGCAGGTGCTCAGCGCCGAGACAGCGCTCTGGACCTGGCCCGGCAGGGTCTTGAGGTCGGGGCTGCGGTTGTTCTTCGCCCCGTCGGCGAGGCCGTGGTAGACGGTGCCGAGCTGCTTGGCGGCCTGCTTGGCCTCCGGGTTCTTGATCTTCTCGGCGTCGGCGGTGAACTGGTCCGCGGCCTCCTGGAGGTCGGCTGCCGCCTTGGTACGGTCCTTGGCGTCGGCGGTGATCGCCTTGCCGACGCCGGTGATGTGATCCATCGTCGCCCGGCACGGGCCGCCCTTGCCGGGGTCGGTGGCATAGGCCCGAGGGGCACCGCTTGCCGGGGCCGCGGACGGGGACGTGGAGCTCGCGGAGGAACATCCCGCTGTCGCGGTCAGTGCGAGCGCCGCCAGTGCGAGCGCGGCCAGTCGTCGTCCCGCAGTCCCTGCCATGGTCACCCTCCTGTGATGGTTCAGCCGACGGAGTTGATCACATGCCTGATCAGCTGGTCAAGCTGCGTAGTTTGCCTGATGACGGCGGAAGTTGACTGTTGCTTTGCCGATCACGACTCCTATACGGTGCACTCGATTTTTGATCATGTGGGCCAAGCGAGGGCGGGGCTGTGTTCTCAGGGCGTACCGGCCGGATACGAGTTGCTTCACGCACGGCGGTGACCGCTGTGGTGTTTGCGCTTGCGGCATCGATGGTCGGGGCCACCACGGCACGTGCGGCCGTGGCGGCGACGACGGCTGCCACGGCCACCTCTGCCACGACCGGTGACCTCGACGCCCGGGTGCAGGCGATGGAGGACGCCGCGAAGGCCCGCGGTGACCAGGCCATGTTCGCCAACATCATGCACAACGGCGGACCGGCCATGAAGTCCGTGGCCGGTGAGCAGCTGGCCGGCCGTGACCAGGGCCCCTGGCCGGGCTGGAATGTCTTTCTGGGATCGCGGTCCAGGGACGTCGTCCTCGCCACCGACGGAACCGAGACCGACAACTCCGCCCTCGCCGAGGGCATCGGCCCCATCGCGCAGAGTGTCTCCGCCACCCTGGCCAACGGCCATCTGCACCAGGTGATGCTCACCCGTGACGGCAGCGTCTACGACGACGTCCGTTACTCGGACGGCACCTGGACCGGCCCGATCCTGGTCGATGGCGGCACCACCACCAAGGCCGTGGCGGCGGCGGCACTGCCCAACGGTGAGCTGCACATCGAGCTGCTGTCCGACGAGGGGAAGGTCACCGACCGGCTCTACCAGCCCGGTGACTACCCGGGCTGGTACATGATGGGGACAGGCACCAACCGGGTCCTGTTCGACTCCCTGCCCGGCAAGGTCAAGGGCCTGGCCGCCACCGGCACCGCGAACAGCGATCTGCATCTGGCGCTGCTGACCGGTGACGGCAAGGTGTGGAGCAACGTCCGCCACAGCAACGGCAGCTGGGACGGGGTCGGCACCGCGGACGCGGGCAGCATCCCGACCTCCGCCGTCGCCCTTGCCACCGCGCCGAGTGGCGAGGTGCACCTGGACCTGCTCGGATCCGACCATGTCGTCCGCGACCGGGTCCGCGGCTCCGACGGGACGTGGGCGGCGGCCACGGTGGTGGACTCCACCGGCAAGGCCCGTGCCCTGTCCGCCGTCGGAGCCACCGGCGGGCAGCTGCACATCGCCACCCTCACCGACGCCGGGACCGTCGCCGACAACGCCCTGCAGAGCAGCGGGAGCTGGACCCGTTCCACCTTTGCAGCCCCCCACGCCACCGCGTTCTCCCTGGGTGCACTGCCCACCGGAGAGCTTCAGCTGCATGTGTCGGCCGACGACGGCCGGCTGTGGCACACGGCCCGTGCTGCGGACGGCAGCTGGAGCAAGCCCTACGTAGTGGACGGGGCCTTCGGGCACGCCGAGGACCTGGCCACTGCCGTCCTGCCCGGCGGCGACATGCATCTGCTCACCCTCGCCGACGACGGCACCGTGTGGGACCAGGTGCGCACCTCAGAGGCCGACGGATGGACCGCGGCCCTCACCGGCTCGGTCGAGCTGGACGACTCCGGCCATGCCGCCGCCATCGCCGTCGCGGGTGCTCCCGACGGGGATGTGCACGCGGTGGTGCTGGACGACAGCCACACCGTGCGTGACTGGACCGGCCACAGCGACGGCAGCTGGTCCGCGGCCTCGGTGGCCGACGACAGCGGCACCGCCCGTGCCGTCTCCGCCGTGGTCGCCCCTGACGGCACCGAGCACATCGTGGTGCTCAAGGCCGATGGCACCGTCAGCGACATCGCCCGCAAGGACGGCGGCAACTGGACGACCACGGCCGTTGCCACCCCCGCCGCCCGGGCGGTCACCGTCGCGATGACCACCGACGGCGCCGAGCATGTCCTCGTCGCCACCTCGGACGGCAAGGTCCACGACACGGTCCGTACCGCCGACGGCACCTGGAACGCTCCGGCCGTCGCCTCCGACGGTGCGTACAAGGCGGACACCCTCGCCGCGACCGGTCTCGCCGACGGCACGCTGCGCCTGGTCGCCCTGGACACCTCCGCCGGCACCTACTCCGGCTACTTGCTCCAGGCCAACGGCACGTGGACGGTGGACACCGCCCAGTACGGCTGGCCCCTGGCCTACGCCAAGAGCGCGTCGGTGACCCAGCTGCCCAACGGCGAACAGCACATCAGCGAGTTCGCCAGGCCCTCGGTCGACGACGCCTTCAACCTGGACAGCCAGGCCGCTGACGCGTACGACCTGAACCGCGGGGCCGCCGACTCCGGGCTGGAGGACTTCACCAAGCCCTATGCCACCTCCGCCGACTTCGCGCTGCCGCAGTACGACACCGACGTCACCAACTACCTGTCGTCCAACGGGGTGTTCCAGCGCGACTGGCTGAAGCTGTGGGCGACGCCGCCGGTGGTCAAGGCGAGCCAGGAGGCCCAGGACCGGGTCACCCAGATCGTGCAGGAGCTGATCGCCGAGAACGGCGGCACCGACCCGTACGGCATCTACACGATGATCGGTGCCTCCACCAACAGCGGGTCCGCCGACGATGTGCGCCGCTTCATCCAGTACCACGGCATGCCGACCGTCGCCCCGGTCAAGGGCACCCCGGAGTTCCGGGTGGAGGTCGAGGCGCTCAAGGCCCGCTGGGCCAGTGGTGACACCTCCAACCCGCTGGACTGGAACAACGTCCTGGTCGAGGCGGAGGAAACCGCCTCAGCCGAGTGGACCGCCGAGCTGGACTCCCAGGCCGAGCAGCGCAGCGACATCCTCAAGGCCGAGCTGACCGCACTGAACGCGATGGAGACCGGGGCCCGGGCGACACACCAGGCGCTGGGCTACGGCTGGGCCGCGAGCCAGATTCTGGAGTGGCAGGCCAACCCGGCCAAGCGTCGCAGCAATGCGAAGACCACCGCCCAGGCGCAGGCCGACCTGGCGAGCATCAAGGAACTGATCGCCCAGCAGGCCGGCATCGCCCACCAGGCCGCCGCCGACACCAAGGCCGCCGCGGACAAGGTGGATGCGGCCGTCGCCGCCGCCGACACGATCGCCGACGACAACAGTGACCCGCGTGGCCGGGGTCTGTACTACGCGGTGCAGTCCGCGCAGGTGACCAAGGCATCGGCCGCCGCCGCGCAGGCGACCGCCCATGCGCTGGACACCGCCGTCGCCGCCGCCGACGCCTCGGTCACCGACAGCGGTGCCCTGCTGGCCGACGCGCAGGCCCAGGCCGCGGCCGCCCGCACCGAGTTCCTGCGCGAGTCGGCCCAGCAGTCCGCCAAGGACGCCGCCGATCTGGCCGCCACCGCCAAGACCCGCGCCGACCAGGCCGCGGCCGCGGCCGCGGATGTCGCCGACGCCAAGGCCGAGGCCGTCCAGGCACAGTCCGACGCCACCGCCGCCGAGCAGCGCGCCACCACCGCGGCGGCCAACGCCGAGACCGAGCGGCAGAACGCCGCCGCCGCGAAGGCGGATGCCGAGACCGAGCGGGGCAAGGCCGCCGACGCACTGAAGGCGTCCCTGGAGAAGGGGAAGACCGCCGCGGAGAAGCGGTCGGCGTCCGACACCGCCGCCGGAGATGCCCGAAAGCTGGCGTCGCAGGCCAAGCAGGCCGCCGACAAGGCCACTGTGGCCCGGGAGAACGCCGCTGCCGCGCAGCGGGCAAAGAACGTTGCGGAAGCCAATGCCCAGGCGCTGGCCGCCGTTGCGGTGGCCGCCCAGGGGACGTCCGCAGCCGCCGATGCGCAGGCCGCAGCCGACAAGGCCGCGCAGGCGGCCGTGCAGGCCGCGGCGACGGCGCAGCAGGCCAACACCGACGCAGGCTCGGCCACCGATGCCTCGGTGGCCGCCCGGGCCGCGGCCACCAACTCGGCCGCCGCTGCCGCACGGTCCGCCACCTGGGCAGCCGACGCCGACGCCAACTCGTTGATCAGCTTCAATGCGGCGATGCAGGCCGAGTCGGCCGCCGCGACCGCGATCGACAAGGCGGAGACCGCAGCCAAGAACGCCGTCGATGCTGCCGGGGACGCCTCCAAGGCGGCTCAGGCGTCGCTCGCCGCGAACTCCAAGGCCGCGCAGGCCGCCCAGCAGGTCGATGCCGCGCTCACCGCGGCCGCGACGGCCGCCGGGCAGGCGTATGCGGCCGGCCAGGCCGCCGACGTCGCCAGGGACGCCGCGGCGCAGGTGGCCGCACCGGCCGCCGAGGCGATCGAACTCGGTGCGCCGTATGCCGAGACGGACTCCTCCGCGGGCCTGGCGACCCTGATGTCGCAGGGCGCGCAGAGCCTCGCGCAGCAGCAGACGGCCGCCGCAGCCGCCGTCGCGGCTCAGGCTCAGGCGGCTGCCGAGCAGGCCCAGGCGGCCGCTGACGCGGCCACCGGGGACGGAAAGCTCGCCGCACAGGCGGCGGCTGACGCGGCGGACTCCGCTGCCCAGGCGGCTGCATCAGCCGGCGCGGCGCAGCAGTCGGCGACCACAGCCGGTGTCGATGCGACGGCCACCAAGGACGCTGCCGCTGCGACGGCCGCTGCCGACGCCGCTGCGCAGGCGCAGGCCAAGGCGGCGTCCGACTCCGCCCAGGCCGCCTCTGCCGATGCGCAGGCCGCCGATGCCGCGGCCAGTGCGGGGGAGAAGGACGCAGCGACCGCCGCGGCGACCGCGGCGAAGGCCGACTCGGACGCCAAGAACGCGCAGGACGTGGCCGACAAGGCGGCGCATGACGCGGATGCGGCCGATGCGGCCGCGGCCACGGCGCAGGACGACTCCGAGCAGGCCGAGCAGTCCGCGGCCGCGGCGGAGGAGCAGCTGCGTCAGGACGAGGCCGCGCTCGCCGCGCAGGCCGCGGCCGCGCAGGCGGCCGCCCAGGCCAAGCACGACCTGGACGCCCGCGCCAAGATCATGGACCAGCAGGCCCGGATCCGGACCGGCCGGGAGAACCTCGCCTATCTGCTGCACGTCGGCGGAGTCGCCTCCAAGACCCTTGCCGCGACCCGGCTGGCCGGACCAGGCCAGGCCGACTCGTCGCAGTGGCTCTGGGACCAGCAGGTGTGGGACGCCTGGAACGCCGATGTCCAGGAGGCAAGCGACCAGGCCGATGGAATGGCCGACCGGACCGACGAACGCCAGGAGACGGTCTGGAAGTACTTCACCTCCGACTTCGCCAACACCGAGCCCCAGTACGACACCGCCGTCACCCAGTTCCTCAACCCGGGCACCGTCTACCAGCGGATCTCCCAGGCGGTCGGCTGGGGCGGCGCCGCCCAGCTGCCGCAGGCCAGCCAGGCCGCGCAGGACAAGGTCACCGAGATCCTTCAGAAGAAGATCGCGGACGGTGACCCGTACGGCTTGTGGTCGATCATGCTGAACCACCCGCAGTGGCGGGGTTCGGCCGACGACGTCCGCCGCTTCATCCAGTACAACGGCTACCCGACCGTGGCACCGGAGAAGGGCACCCCTGAGTTCCGGGAGGAGGTCGAGAGCCTCAAGACCCGCTGGGCGAGCGGCGACCCGACCAACCCGGAAGACCCCAACCAGGTGATGGTCGAGGTCGAGGAGGTGGCCTCGGCCGAATGGGAGGCCGAGTACGCCGCCCAGGCCCAGCAGCGCACCGACATCGCCAACGCCGAGATCAAGGCGCTGAACGCCCTGCAGTCCAGTGCGGTCGCGATGCACGACGCCCTGGGCAACGCGTGGGTCGCCAAGAACCTGATGGAGGCGGAGACCGACCCGGACAGCGCCTGGAACACCTTCATCAAGGACTGGCCCACCACCATGGGTGGGAACTTCTCCTGGGACGGCAAGCCGGTCTCGGTCACCGACGACCTCGACACCGTCAAGCAGCGGGTCGACGACCTGTCGGCCACCACGACCCAGAACGCCAAGGACGCCAAGTCCGCCGCTGACAAGGTCACCGCGGCGCAGGCCGCCGCCGCGCAGATCGCCGCCGACGCCGGGCTCCCCGACGGGCGCGGCCTGTCCTACGCCAATGAGTCGGCGCAGGTCACCAAGGCCGCGGCCGCCGCCACCCAGGCCACCTCACTGGCCATGCAGACCGCGGTCGCCGCGACCAACGCCACCGTCGCCGACAGCGCCGCACTGCTGGCCAACGCCAGCGCCCAAGCGCACGCCGCCCGCGCCGCCTACCTGCGGGCCACCGCACAGGACAGCGCACAGAAGGCCGAGGCCGACGCGGTCGCTGCCCAGGACAAGGCGGACGCCGCCGCCGCGGCGGCAGCCGTGGTGGCCAAGGACAAGACCAAGATCGCGGATCTGGAGACCAGTTCCAAGGCTGCGGTGGTCCGCGCCGCCGACGCCGCCGAGACCGCCGAGAGGGAGCACCAGAACGCCGCCGCGGCCCGCGCCACCGCCGAGTCCGAGCGCAGCAAGGCGGAGGCCGCCGACGCCGACGCACAGCAGAAGGCCGGCGAGGCCGCGGACCGCGAGTCCGCTGCCGCTGCCGACGCCGACACGGCCGCCGACCGCGACGCCGCGGCACGGCAGGCCGAGAAGGACGCGGCCACCGCCCGGTCCACGGCCGAGACCGCCCGCAAGGAGATGGACGCGGCCCGGGCCAGGTCGGCTGCCGCCGACGCGGCTGCGGCCGCGGCAGCCGGCACCAGTGCGGCGGACTCAGCCGACGCCGCCGCCAAGGACGCACGGGAGCAGGCCGACGCGGCGACCGTGGCCGCGGCCCAGGCCGACGACGACGCCGGCGCCGCAAAGGACGCCGCGGTTGCGGCACGGTCGGCAGCGAACACCGCCACCGCGGCCGCCACGAAGTCCGACGCGGCCGCCAAGACGGCCGACGCCGCCGCGGCCCAGACCTCGGCCAACGCCTCGGAGGGCCACGCCCTCGCAGCCGAGGCGATCGACCAGGCCGGGGTCGCAGCCCAGAACTCGGACGCGGCCAACGCCTTGGCCGAGGACGCCGCAACGGAGGCGGACAACGCCAAGAAGGCCGCCGACGGGGCCCGCAAGGAGGCCGACGGCGCCGAGGACGACAGCGCCACCGCCTCCGGCCAGGCCTATGCGGCCTCCCAGCAGGCCGAGATCGCCCGTGACACCGCCAACGCCGTCACGGCGCCGGCCAATGAGGCGATCGAACTCGGTATCGCCTTCGCCGCCACCGATGCCACAGCCGGTCTCTCGGTGGTCGTCTCCGGCACCGCCCAGACCCTGGCCGAGCAGGAGGTGCAGGTCGCTGAGCTCCGCGCCGACGAAGCGGCGGCCTTCGCGGCGGCCGCCCAGGACGCGGCCGACCGGGCCGAGGGGGACGCCAAGCTCGCCGCCCAGGCGGCGGCCGACGCGGCGGCCTCGGCAGCCAAGGCCTCCCGTGCGGCCGCCGACGCACTGAAGTCGGCGACCCAGGCGGCCGCCGACGCCAAGGTCGTCCAGGCCACCTCGGGCCGCTTGGACGACCTGAACCAGCAGGCCCAGAACTCCGCGTTCAACGCCGATTTCTCGGCCCGTGAGGCTGACAGTGAGGCGTCGGCGGCCCGTTCCGCAGCCGACGACAGCGAGCAGGACGCCGCCTCCGCCCGTTCCGCAGCCGACAGGGCGCGGTCGTCCGCCGACAAGGCGGACTACTACGCCACCGAGGCGGAGACCTCGGCGGCCGACGCGGACGACGCGGCGGCCAACGCGCGGTCGGACGCCCAGCAGGCCGAGGACGCAGCCGAGGCGACCGACGAGGTGGCGAGCAACCCGCCGCCGCAGGACGCGGGGTCCTGGGACGACGACGTTCCCGGCCTGGACATCAGGCCCGTCGGTGTCAAGGAAGTCGCCACACAGACCGGCAACTGCGCCATCTCCACCAGGGTCGGCTACTGCAACATGCCGGCCGACGTCCACTTCACCGGAACGAACCAGTTCTGGTGGGTGACCTGTGACGACCCCGACGCCACGGCCGCCCAGTGCAAGGCATCCGGACACTACGAAGAGGAGTACATCGACTCCGCTCCGATCGACTTCACCACGCCCCAGGTGATCGAGTTCCCCGCCTACAAGTTCGCCCTGGGGCTCGTCACGGCCATCGCCTACAGCATGGTCAGCGACTTCAAGGAATGCGCCTGGGACCACAAGCTCGACAAGTGCGCCTGGGCAGCCGCCGGCCTCGCCCTCCCGTTCGTTCTCAAGGGCGTCTACAAGGCCGCCTACGTGCTGCGGGCCGCAACGGCCATCGGCGACATGGCGGGGATGGAGGCGGGGCTCAACATCCTGACCCAGTCGGCCAGGGAGGCGGGCCTCAGCATCAAGGCGGCGAGCCGGCTGAAGGCGGCCGCCTTCGCGGACTGGCTCAAGAAGTTCCCTGAGGCGCTGGCCTGCCCGGTGCTGCACAGCTTCCCGGCCGGCACCGGCGTCCTGATGGCCGACGGCAGCGTCACACCGATCGAGGACGTCAAGGTCGGTGACACCGTCCGGAACGCCGAAGGCGGCGGCGGGCTCCAGGAGCACCGCGTCACCCGGACGTTCACCACCCATACCGACACGGACTTCACCGATCTCACCGTGAGCACGCCCGACGGGCCACGGACGATCACCAGCACCCAGAACCACCCCTACTACAACCTCACCCGGCAGGCCTTCGCCCCTGCCTCCGCACTGGCCGTCGGCGATCTCCTGCAGAGCACCGGTACGGCACCGGTGACCGTCCTGGCGGTGCACAACTACACCGCCGCGATGGTCACCTACGACCTGACCGTCGACGAACTGCACACGTACTTCGTGCTCGCCGGGACAACACCGCTCCTGGTCCACAACGACACCTGCCCCGTCGGCACCGAAATCGCGATCAACGGCGGCGACCTCGCCACTGCGGCGTTCAACCACCGGGTGAACAACGTCGGACTCCAGCTCAGGAATGTTGCGGCGGCCCGGACCGACTCGGGCAGGGTGCTCCTGGGTGTGAGCAACGGCGAGGACCTGCACTCCGAGGACGCCATCATCAACCAGCTCAAGAACGGCGAAAAGATCGTCGCGCTGTACTCCGAGCGCCAGCCCTGCCCGCGCTGCGCCGGCAACCTGGCAGACCATGTGACCTCGGACGTCGAAGTGACCTGGTCGGTACCATGGGGCGACCCGGACACCGAGCTGGGCGAACTGATCAACAAGCAATCGAACGAGCGGCTGAAGCAGATGCTGCTCAAAGCGTGGCCGTGACCGCTGCGGGGCGGCCCGACTCAGGGCCGCCCCACCCGCCTGGGGTCAGGCGGCGCTGTCCCCGGCCTACTCCACCATCAAGGAACTGACGTGATCGCACACGAGATCTTCAGGGAAAGACTCACCGCGGACCTCGTGCGAGCCGGCCTGCCGATCGCTGCCACCTTGGACCCGTCCCTCTCCTCCGGTATCCGCCTGGACACCCTCGATGAGAGTCTGCCGCCGTCGGTATTCCTGGAGTGGAGGGTCCATCCCCAAGTCACCGACCACTTCCTGAGCCTGGGCCCCGCGGAACTACTGAGCGATCCGCAGGCACAGGCGATGCAGAACGCGCGGCGGGCGATGAACACCGCCGTCACCGCCATTCTGGAGTTCGCCGGCTATCAGGTACGCGAAGCGAGGGGCGAGCAGGCCGGGTCCTTGGTCGTCAGCCGGGCAGTCTCGACGCCGTAACAGCCGGTTCTGCTCCTGCAGGAACTCCGCCCCTCCAGAAGCACCGTCTGCCGGGCGCAGACGTCGTGGTTCTTCTCCATGAGTGTCCCCCTGCGGGTTGGGCGCTGTTCGGGGGCGGGTGTCCTGGGAGTCCTCCGACTACCGCTCCACACCCACCTCCCGACCGAGCCGGTCAGGGGGCCGCAGATACGTCCCGGGCGTTGCGGCAAGAACGCTGCCAGCTCATCGTGGGTGTTCAAGGTGGGTGCGGAACGCCGCAAACCTGGCCGCTGCATCGGGTCTGTTGGTGGAGCGGAGACCAGGCGGAGTCATGGTGACGAGTGGTGCAGTGAGCTGTACCGCCGGCCAGCGGCACTACCGCGAAATACCAGGTGCCCGTGGCGTGTTCGTCGAGCACAATCATCATCTGATCGGCATGCTGTCCGCGCAGGTCAGACAGGTGCCCTAGCGGGCTGGAAGCACCATATCCGGCGTCCCACCCGCATGCGGGACAGGTTCGCCGGGCCCGCATCGCCGCTGCAAGTGCCGCGGTGCGGGCTGGGGTCATCGGCCGCACCGGGCGGGCCAGGTCAACGCGGTCCGGGTAGGCGGCGCGGACATCCCAGAAGGGCGACCGCCAGTGGGGAGGGTGAGCTCGTGGTCGGTGGGTCGTAGAGTCCCGCGCATGCATGCAGAACGTTCTCTAGACCTCCGTGCCCTCCTGATCAACGGCACCGTCGGAGTTGGCAAGACGTCAGTGGCCGAGAGTGTGGGTGACCTTCTCGCCGATGCCGGCGTGCCCAACGCTGTGATCGACCTCGACTGGCTGAGCAAGTCATGGCCAAGGCCTGCGGGGGACCGTTTTAACACCAGCATGATGTTGCGAAATCTGCGCGGCATCGCTGGCAATTACCTCGCTGCTGGAGCGGTTCGGCTGGTCCTAGCTGGCGTGATCGAGGATGTGGAGGGCCGAAAGCTGTGCAGCGATGCGATCGGTGTTGAGCTTTCGGTGTGCCGGCTGCAGGTCGATTTGCCCGTCAACCACCAACGACTCATGCGACGCCACGAAAATGAGCCAGAAGCGTTGCGATGGCACCTGGCCAGGGCTGGTGAACTGGCGGAGATACTCGAACAAGCATCAGTCGATGACTTCACCGTCGACTCCACCACGCGCTCAGTTGTGGAGGTCGCTGCCGAGGTGATCAGCAAGGCGGGTTGGCTGTGATGACCCTGCTGGCCGCGCGAGTCAATCTCCAGAGCGTTGACCCTTCGGATGCTCAGGCGGGCCAACGGCCAGAGATCGTGCCAACTCCGGCGCCTAGCCTCATCGGCCTCGGACCTCGGAGGCGTGGGTGGAAGAGATAGTCGTCGCGATCGTGGGCGTCGTCTTTCGCGGCGTTGCGTGGCTCGTCATGGACCTGATCGGTGACGTGCTGATGGAGGGGCTCGTAAAGGCCATCAAGTGGGCGTTCAGAGCGGTTGGCTTCCGCGGAAGGCTTGCTGCCAGGGCTGGGAGGCGGGCAGTTGGAGCGGCAGCCGGCCGGCGGTGCCGACGGTCGGGGGGACGCGCCTCAGCGCCGCTGAGACGATGGTGATGGAGCGGGGAACAAGGGCAGAAAGTGGTTGGGAGCGCCCTACATGAGGGGGGATCCGTGGACGACGCTCAGTTCATCGTGGTCGGCATTGCCGTCCTGCTGGTGCTTGTCGTGCTGGCGGTGCTGGCAAGCAAAGCGCTGGACCGTAGCTACCGTGCCAGGACGGCCGAATGGGCTGCCAAGCACGGCTGGGTGTACCGCGAGGGTGGCGGTGGTCCGTGGTGCAGCCAGTTGGATCAGGGAATGAAACGCGGAGTCAAGTTCCAGCTTGAGGGAACGCGACGCGGCCGCCATGTGCTGGTGGCGCACTGGTGGTTCACCACCAGAGAGACTGAGTGGGTCAGCGGAAGCGGGGACGAGGGCTGGCACTGGGAGACGCGTATCAAGACCCACCTTCGGATGGTGGTCGTCGTCCGGCTCCCCGTTCCCTGCCCGGACATGCGAGTGGAGGAGCGAGGGAGGGGATCCAGGTTGGGCCGCTCCCTGGGGCTGCGAGATCCTGCTGCCATCGGCCACGACGCCTTCGACCGGGCTTTTCGCATACGTGCCGCCAACCCCACCGTGGGGCGTCGACTGCTGACGCGCCAGCTCGTCGCGGCGCACCTCGCACGACGTGTTCCACTCTGGAGTGTCAGGGGGTTCGACCTGGTCTCGACCTGGGAAGGCAAGGTCAGGGCTGACGCCATTCTTCCTCGTGTCGAGGTGTTGTTGGACGTGGCCGATCTGCTGTCTCTGTGATCTCGAGGAGCAGAGTCGGCCTCGTCTGCTGGAGACGCCTGACGAACAGCACCACGTGATCGTGTGACGAGCTCTTGGCGAGATCCGCAGCAGCAAGGAGATCGCGCCGGCCGTCGAACCCCAACGCCACTGTGCGGCGGAAGCGCTGGAGATCCTGGGCAGCCAGTACGACCACCGCGGCTTCGTGCGCTCCTGGCGCAGCCGGCCCACGTCGTGGCCGCGTGCCGCCGTGCGACCGGCGGTCCGAGGTGGTCATGGACCGGTCCTCGCGCCGGTCCGGGCAGGCTGCGCCGGGCCCGGCCCGCGTCGCGGGTGCCGGGCAGACGGAACCGCGGATGCGGGGGTGGCCCGTCGGAGGGCCGCCCCCGCATCCGTCGGATCACTCAGAGCTCGTGCACCGTGCCCGCGTAGCGGCGGACGAAACGGGTGCCCGTGGACGCCGTGACCGTGAAGTCGTAGCGCCCGTCGGTGCTCTTCCAGCTGACGTTCTTCCGCGACCGCGGTCCGACCTGGACGGTGCTGCTGTCGTCACTGAAGTCGTTCGCGGTGACCGCGAAGGTGACCTCGGTGTCGCCGTCGTTGACCAGCCGCAGTTCGACCGAGGCGTGCTCCGGCTTCCCGGACGGCCGCAGGTCCGCGGTGACCGAGGGCAACGCCACGTCCGTCTGGTCCTCGGGGACGACCGTGCCGGAGAAGCGGCTGACGAAGCCGTCGGCGCCGTACAGCGAGAAGTCGTACCGGCCGTCGGTGGCCGTGGTGTCCCACACATAGGTGCGCGACGAGCGGGGCTGGACCAGGAACGGGGAGCCACTGAAGGGGTGGACGATGTTCGGCAGCACCGTGAAGACGTAGGCCACGCTGCCGTCGTTGACCATCGTGCAGGTGACCTTGCCGGTGCGCCGGTCCACCGTGACGTCCGCGAACGGGCGGTAGGGCAGATTGCGGTGCGGCCGGTCGCCGGCCTCCTGCTGTGGCATCTTCTGCTTGCCGTCGGCGGGGGCCTGCACGGCCGGCAGGTTGTGCTGCGCGGTCGCCCGGGCCTTGAGCTCGTCGGTGTCCGGCAGCTTCGGGATGCTGTAGTCGGGGTTGGAGAAGTCGAAGCAGGTGGTGAGGTCACCGCAGACGGCACGGCGCCACGCCGAGATGTTGGGCTCGTGCACGCCGGTGACCTGCTCCAGGAAGCGCAGCACCGAGGTGTGGTCGAAGACCTGGGAGTTGACCCAGCCACCGCGCGACCACGGCGAGCAGACCCACATCGGCACGCGGCTGCCCAAGCCGATCGGCTGGCCGTCCACGAACTCGCCCTCGGTGCCGGCCTCGGCGTACGGGGGCACCACATGGTCGAAGAAGCCGTCGTTCTCGTCGTACATGACGAGGAAGACGGTGTTCTTCCACACCTCCTTGTTGGACATCAGCGACTGCAGGGCCTGGTTGACCCACCAGGCGCCCCAGTCCGGGCCGGCGCTCGGGTGCTCGCAGTAGTTGAACGGGGCCACCAGCCAGGAGACGGTGGGCAGTTCGTTGTTCCTGCAGTCCTCGTCGAACGCCGTCAGGTCGTGCTTGGTCATGGCGTTGACGTACAGCGGCGAGTCCTTCGGCGCCTCGGCGAACTGCTTGAAGTACGACAGGGCGTTGTCGTCGTAGTCGCCGTTCTCGTCGTCCGAACCGTCCGGGTTGTGGTAGACGCGCCAGCTGATGCCGGCCTTCTCCAGCCGCTCGGCGTACGTCGTCCAGTCGCCGACCGGGTTCTCGGTGACGATCGAGTTGTCGATGAACGGGCCGGTGGTGCCGTCCGTTCCGGGGCCGGGGGTGCCCGTCCACAGGTACAGCCGGTTGGGGTCGGTGGGGCCGTTCAGCGAGGTGAAGTACTGGTCGCAGACGGTGAAGGCGTCGGCCATGGCGTACTGGAACGGGATGTCCTCCCGGGTGAAGTAGCCCATGGTGTAGTGGCCCTTGGCGGCGACCCAGCCGTTCTGCGCGCCGTGGTTGACGGCCTGGTGACCGGAGGACCAGCCATGGTCCAGGCCCCCGAAGTCCTGGGCCTTGAAGGCGCTGGTGTCGAAGCGGAAGGGGAGCGAGTAGCCCTCGGCCCGGCCGCCGTCGGGCTGCTGGAAGACGGAGTTGCCGTTGGGGAAGACCACGCCCTGCTTGTCGTCGAAGCCGCGGACGCCGTTGAGGGCGCCCAGGTAGTGGTCGAAGCTGCGGTTCTCCTGCATCAGGATGACGACGTGCTTGACGTCGTGGACGCTGCCGCGGGGGTGGCGGTCGCCGGAGTCGGCCTCGGCGGTTCCGGTCATTCCCGGCAGGCCGGCCGCGGCGGTCGCGCCGGCGGCGGCGACGACGAAGGAACGGCGGCTGAGAGGGGTCATGGCGTGCAAGTCCTTTGGTCGGGCAGTGCGGTCGGACGGTGCGGCCGTCCGGTGGTCGGGGGGCGCTGCGGACGTCCGGCGGTCAGTGGCCGGCCTGCAGCCTGAAGGTGACCACCGCCGCGGCGTGGTCGGAGGGCCAGCCGTTGGCCGCGGTGTCCGGCACCTGCTTCGGCCAGCCGGTGGTGAGGTTGTGCGCCTCGACGACCTTCAGGGAGCCGGCGTACTGGATCTGGTCGATCCGGTCCTGCGGCTCCGCGCCGCCGCCGTCGTGCTCCTGGCGCACCGGCGACCAGGTGATACCGGGGGTCTTCGCCGGGTTGGAGTTGTCCTTGCGGAAGGCGTCGGTCAGGCCGGCCTTCTCCAGCGTCTCGGTGACCGGCCAGGCCACCGGACCCACGCCGCCGTGCTCGTCGGCCGTCTGCTTCGTCCAGTCCCGGTGGGAGGGGGAGGCAAGGCCGGCCGCGAGGATCACGGGCGTGTGGGAGCCCAGGTCGTACCGCATCGCGGCGACCAGTGCCTGGGCCTGCTGGTAGCGGACCGTGCGCTGCTCGGCGGAGACCAGCTGGGCGGCACTGGTGTGGCCGTCGACGGCGTACGGGCCGTAGTTCGCCTCGTCGAGCTGAGCCGCCCAGAGCCGCACCGTGGTGCGGCCGGGCAACTGGACGGTGGCCGAGACGGCGGGCAGGGCCGCGGTCGGGCCGGTGACGTCGGTCAGCGGGTAGCGGCTGATGATGCCGAGGCTGCCGGTGCTCTGGTGGACGTGCCAGCCCAGCGCCTCGCCGAGGGCCTTGGCCGCGGTCCCACCGGTCTCCTGCAGGGCCACCACGTCGAGGTTCTGGGTGAGGACGACACGCGCCTGCTTCTCCAGAGGGCTGGTGACGTGCGCGCCGGCGTCCCAGAGGTTCAGGGAGGCGACCTTGAGGGTGAGGTCGTCCTTCTCGTCGCGGACCGGCACCTGGACGGTCACCGTGTCCTTGCCGTTCACGCTGTCCTGCACGCCGACCACGATCCGGCCCGGGTCGCGTGGGGCACGCGACGGCGCCTTGGCGGTGACAGTGCCGTCGGAGGCCACGACCAGCCAGGAGTCGCCGGAGATCCGCCGGTAGGCCGGGGTGCCGGGCTTGTTGCCCTCGGGGCGCACCCACAGGGCGTCGAGCGGGACGCGCACGGTGTCGCCGGCGGTCGCCGGGGCGGTCACCGCGTCCACCGCGGAGTACGGCGGCTGCACCGGGGTGAAGCTGAACGGCCCGGTCCTGGCAAGGATCGGGTACATGTCGTCGAAGAGCAGGTAGGCGGTGTAGGGGCCGCCGGTGAGGCCTGAGGTGTCCAGCGTCAGGGTGCCGGAGCCGGGGGCGGAGTAGGCCCACACGAGGGAGCCTCCGTCGCCGGGCTGCCGGTCCCCGTCGTAGATGCCGATCCAGTTCTTGGCGTTGGGGGTGGAGGTGCTCCAGGTGAAGGTGAGCTTCTCACCCTCGTGGGGGGCGAGGTCGTTCACCGTCAGGCTGTCGCCGGACGCGAAGGAGATCGGGGCCGACGCCTGGGCGAGGACCTGGGTTCCGTCGTTGTAGAGCAGGTACGCGGTGTACGGACCGCCGGCCAGGGCGTGGGTGTCGACGGTGGTGGACCCGGACGTCCCGGAGGTCACGTAGCTCCACGCCTTGGAGCTGTCGCCCGGGGAAGTCGCCGGACCGTAGATGCCGATCCAGTTCTTGGCGTTGGGACGGTCGGTGGTCCAGGTGAAGGTCAGCTTGTCGCCCACGTGCGGTGCGGCTGGGGAGGCCAGGACGAGGGTGCTGGGGGCCGCGTCGGCGGGCTGGGGTGGCATGGGTGGCAAATCCTCTCCGTCCGGTCCGGGCGGGACGCCCGGGTGGGCGCGCGGGCCGGACAGCCAGACCGGCGCATCGGCCTGGCGGTGAAGCGCTGGTCACGGGTGCGGCGGTGCCGCGCGCCCCCAGCACGGTCCAGTTGGCTGTACAACTTCGCCCCAGTAAGCGGTTCGCTCGGAAATGCCGTGTGAACCACGCATGGCGTACGGCCGGTCGATGGCCGAAGAGTTGCCGCCTGAACAGAAGGAATCGGCTCAATCACCCGCAGGGAAAGGCAGATCAGCAGCCGGGCGCGGCGGCGCGGCGCACGTGGCGGCCCGCCGGGTTCAGCGCGCGCTGTGCATACGGGGAGGAGCGTCGCCGGCTGTCGCCCACCCCTGCGAGAGGACCCCCCGTGTCCGGGACCACCCCCGTCCTCCACCTCGGCGCACCGCCGTCCTGGGTGGCCAAGGCCCGCGTCCCGCTGGTGATCTCCGCCGACACCCTCTTCACCTGGATGCGACGGTCGGGCGTCACGGTGCCGTGACGTCGAGCACGAGCTTGCCGGTGGTAGTGCCCGATTCGATGCGCTGGTGGGCCTGGGCGGCTCGCCCCAGTGGCAGGGTTTCGACCTGCACCTGCAGGTCCCCTGCGGCTGCGGCCGCCACCGCGCGGCGCAGGGCCCGACCGGTCTCCTTGGGGAAGGCGGCGGAGAAGGCGGCCAGGTTGAATCCGGAGATGGTCTTGTTGGTGAACCACAGTTCGTTGGCTGGAATGCCGACGTCGACAGCGCCGGAGGCGTTGCCCATTACCACCAGCCGTCCCATCGGAGCGAGCCGGTCCAGGCTGGTGCGGCGGGTCGGGCCGCCGACCATGTCGACCACGATGTCGAACTCGCCGGCGTCGGCGATCCGATCGCGCAGGATCACCTCGTCGTAGCCGAAGCGCCGGGCAGTCTCGATCTTGGCTGCGCTGCCGACGGTGCCGACCACGCGGCCGGCACCCAGCAGGCGGGCCGCTTGGCCGAGCTGGCTGCCCACGCCGCCGGCGGCCGCGTGGACCAGGACGCTCTCCCCGGGCTCGATGCGGGCCACCCGGTCCAGCACCAGGAACGCGGTGGTGCTGTTGGACGGCAGGGCCGCGGCGACATCCATCCCGATACCTTGACCGTCCAGCGGCGCGACCAGGTCCGCGGAAGTGACCACCACCTCGGCGTAGCCGCCGCTGTCGACGATCGTGAGCGCGGCCACTGGCTGCCCGACGGACAGGTTCTCAACGCCCCCGCCCACCGCACGGATCCGGCCCGCCACCTCGATGCCGGGCACGAAGGGCAGCAGCACATCGACCACACCGCGCCGGTAGAGGACCTCGGCGAAGTTGGCGCCCGCGTAGGCCACGTCGATGGCGACCTGGCCCGGTCCGGGTTCGGGAACCGCCACGGTGGCGACCTGGAGCACCTCGGCCTCGCCGAACTCAGGGATGATCACTGCCTTGATCTGCGTCTCGCTGCTGTTCATGGCAATGATTCTGCGGGCGCGTCGGCGTCGTGGGCAGTGTCCGCTTGTCCGGGGTGTGGTACCACCAGGCTGGGCTGCCGCATCAGGGCCTCCACGCGCTGCTGGGTATCGGTACCGGGACGCGGGTTGTGCAGGATCAGGTGGTGCCCGGGGTGCTCGGGCAGCGGCAGCAGCGTGGCATCGAAGACCAGCGTCCCGGCCTCCGGATGATCGACCGCCTTCACCGCGTTGGTGTGCTCGGCCGCATCGTGGCGCTCCCAGAGCTCGGCGAACTCGGGGCTGACAGCTGCCAGGTCGCCGGCGATACGCTCGAACTCCCCATCGTCGGGGTAGCGCGCCGCGTCGGCTCGAAAGGCGGCGGCCACATCGGGGGCGGCCTCGGCCCAGTGACAATGCAGCACCCGGTAGCGGACGTTGGTGAAGAAGGAGACCAGGCAGTTGTGGTCGTTCTCGCCGTAGCCGAACACCACGCGCGCCGCGTCGTTGACAGCGGTGAAGTTCCAATGGCGGTCGCGGACGTACCCCGGCCGCGGCGACCAGGAGTCCAACAGCCGCTGAACCTCCGGTGAGGGCGCCACCGAGGGCCGGGCGGATCTCTCAGGCGCGTTCAACCCGGCCAGCCGGTAGAGGTGGGCACGCTCGGCGGCACCCAGCAGCAACGCCCGCGCGATCGCGTCGAGGACCTCCTCGGACACCTTGATGTCCCGCCCCTGTTCCAGCCACGTGTACCACGACACCCCGACCCCTGCCAGCACCGCGACCTCCTCGCGCCGCAGCCCCGGCGTACGTCGCCGCCCGCCGGCCGGCATCCCGACATCAGCGGGCGAGACCCGGGCGCGGCGGCTGCGCAGGAACTCCCGCAACTCGGTGCGGCGGCTGTCGCGGGACACAAAGGAATCACCACTGGCCATGGGACCCACCCTAAGTCCTGTCCAGCCATTGATCTTTGCGCGTCCGAGACCTGGTGGTGGCCCCGCAGGCCCATGGCCGCGGGCCGGGCGGGCGGATCCTCGAACGGCTCACCGCAGCGGAACGATCTCCGGGCGGGTTGCGGGTCCGCCGAGCCCGTGTCGTGGGACGCGAATCCTGGCCATGATGGCCTCGGATGCCGGTGCGTCTCCGGCCTGGCCGGCGGGGACCGGGGGAGGGTCAAGGGCCGTGCCCGACTCCCCCTGACCCAAAGTCCAGGCGCCTCCCCGTGAACCCAATCCCCCTTCGCGGCAATAGAGGGAGTGATGGACGACGATGAGCTGATCGCCCGCCTGGCCGGCGGCGACGAGGGTGCGCTCCGTGAGCTGTTCGGCCGGCATGCGCCGTGGCTGGCGGCCCGGTTGCGGATGGCTCTGCCGGCCCGGGATGTCGAGGACGTGCTGCAGGAGACGTTCCTGGCGGTCTGGCGCAGCGCGCGGGACTACCGTGCGCAGGGCTCGGCGGGCGGCTGGCTGTGGGTGATAGCCAGGCGGCAGGCGGCTGGGTGGCTGCGCTGCCACGCCCGTGACGCAAGGCCGGTCGACACCGCGTCCCTCGACGACGCCGCTCTTGACAGTGCCCTGGCGGCCGCGGGACGTGCTGCCGCTCATGACCCGATCGAGGCCGTCCTGACGCGGACCGACCTGGCCGCCGCAGTGGCGGTACTCGGCCCGCCGGGCAGCCCTGAACGGGAGGTGTGGCGGCTCATGTATGTGGAGGACCATCCGGTCGCGCAGGTGGCGCAGCAGATGGGCGTGCCCCAGGGCACGGTCAAGAGCCGGGCCCATCGGGTGCGGCGGCTGATGAGGACGGCGCTGATCGGGCGGGCTGCGCAGGAGGAGGGACTGTGAGCAAGGCGTCGGGTGACCCGCACGCTACGGGTCCGGACGGTCGGGACCTCGTCGCCGGCGACGGGGTCGACCTCGAGCGGGTGTGGGTGGGCGTGGCGGCCCAGGTGTGGCGGCGCGACCCCGGGCGGATCGAGCGCCTCGCGGCCCGCCTGCTGCGTTCGCCCGGCCTGGCACGCGCCCTGCTGGCCACGCCGTCGCTGCTGCTGCCGTGGCTGATCGCCACGGTCGTGGTGTTGGCCGTCGGCGCCGTCGTCACGGCCGGGACCGGGCAACCGGTGGTCGCGCTGGCCGCGCCGGGGCTGGCCGGGGCCGCGGTCGCGTACTCGTACGGGCCCGGGCTCGACCATGCCTGGGAGCTGTCGCGCACCATGGCGGTCAGCGACCGGATGGTGCTGCTGGCCCGGGTCCTCGCGGTCTTCGCGGTCAACGCCGCGCTGGCCTCGGCGGCTTCGGCGGTGTCACCCACCGCGGGGGGCATCGCGTTCGGCTGGCTGGTGCCGATGGCCGCGGTGTCGGCGCTCGCGCTGGCGGTGGCCACCGTGGCCGAGTCGGCGAACACCGGGGTCGGCGCCGCGCTCGCCGTGTGGACTCTCACCGTGGTGGGGAGCCAGTCCGCCACCGGGCAGTTCGGGGCCGCCGTCACCCTGTCCGGGCTCGTCCTGCCGTACCTGGCGGTCGCCATCTGCTGTGTCGCCGTCGTGCTGCGCTCCACCAGGACCACGAAGGGAACCCTGTGAATATCGAGATCACCGACCTGACCCGGCGGTTCGGCCGCACCCGGGCGGTCGACGGCGTGAACCTCCGCACCGACACGGGCGTGTTCGGACTGCTCGGCCCCAACGGGGCGGGCAAGACGTCACTGTTGCGGATGCTGGCCACGGTCGTCCCGCCGAGCTCCGGCAGTATGCGGCTGCTGGAGCGCGACCCGTCCGAGCACCGACCGCGCCGGGAGATCAGGCGCCGGCTGGGCTATCTGCCGCAGAACCTCGGCTACTACCCGGGGTTCACCGTCGTCGACTTCGTCGAGTACTTCGCGCTGCTCAAGGAGATGCCGCCGCGCCAGGTGCCGAAGGCGGTGGCCGCCGCGGTGGAACGGGTCGGCCTCGGCGACAAGGCGAAGGCCAAGCTGCGGACGCTGTCCGGCGGGATGCTGCGCCGGGTCGGCATCGCCCAGGCGATCGTCAACGACCCGGAACTCCTGCTCTTCGACGAGCCGACGGCCGGCCTCGACCCCGAGCAGCGCGTCGAGTTCCGCTCCCTGCTACGGGAGTTGGGGCAGGGAGCGACGGTCGTTGTCAGCACCCACCTGGTGGAGGACGTGGGCGCCGCCTGCGTCGAGGTCGCCCTGATGCACCAGGGCAGGATCGCCTTCCACGGCACCCCCGACGAACTCGTCGCACGCGGCAACAGCCACGGTACGGGCGACGCACCGCTCGAGCGCGGCTACAGCGCGGTCCTCGCGGAGGCGCGGGCATGAGCGCGACCTCCGGTCCGGTTCCCGTCCCGGCCCTTGCCCCGGAGCCGGCGGGCGGCGGCAGGCGGTCGCTGCGTCCCGGAATCCCGGATGTGCTCACGCCGGCCGCCGGCCGCCTGCTGCGACTGGAACTGCGCCGCAACGCGATGATGTGGATGGTGCCGCTGGCTCTGCTGGCGTTCTGGCTGGACACCTACCGAAGCAGCATGGCGCTCTCGCCTCTGTGGAGTTCCCGCACGCTGATCCTGCGGCAGGGCGCGGCCGTCGACGACTTCGCACCCTTCGCGGTGGGTGCGGCGGCCTGGGTCGGTGGACGCGACCGCCGTCGCGGCGTCGTTGAGCAGGTGGACATCACCCCGCTGCCGCGCTGGGCCGGTCGCCTGGCGACCTGGGGCGCGACCACCGGGTGGGCGCTTGGGGCGTATCTGGCCTGCGTGGGCTTCCTGTACGGGGCCATCGCCTGGAAGGGGGCGGCCGGCAGCCCGCCGTGGTGGCCGGTCGTGGTGGGCGCCGTCGCGCTGGTGGCCTGCAGCTCCCTGGGCTTCGCGCTCGGGGTGCTGGTCCCCAGCCGGTTCACCGCACCCCTGGTGGCCGTCGTCACCGCCCTCGCCCTGCGGCAGACGCTGCGCAGCGGCGGCCGGTACGTCCTGCTCTCCCCGGTCGCCTCGCCTGCCTACTCGCTGGCCCCGCCCAAGGCGGACGCGGGCGTCTTCTACCCCTACCTGCCCGACCTCTCCCTCACCCAACTGGTCTTCCTCAGCGGACTGGCCGTCGCGGCGGTCGGCGTGCTCGGCGTGCAGGCGGTCTGCGGCCGGCCCGGCCTGCGCTCGCTGGCGGCGGGAGTCGTCGCGATGGGGCTCGCCTCGTGCGGGACCGCCGTCGCGCTGATCGGGAGCGCCCGGGTGGAGGCGAACGGCGTGGTCGTCTCCGCCCTGCACGATGCGGCCGACGACCGGCCCCTCAGCTACGTGCCAGTGTGCGGCGGCATGACGATCCAGGTGTGCCTCCACCCCGTCTACCGGGCCTACCTGCCCACTCTGACCACGGCCCTGGACCCGCTGCTGCGCGAGGTGGCCGGACTGCCGGGCGCGCCCGTACGCCTGGATCAGGTCGCCCTGACCGATGGGCGGTCGCCGCTCGCCGAGGCGACGATGACCGGTGCACCGCCCGTGCTGCATCTGGCCCTGAACATCGGCTACGACGGCGCGATGTGGGTCGGACCGATACCGGCCGGGAAGGTGCCGCCCGGACAGTGCTGCACCTCCCAGCAGATGTGGACCAGCGTCCCGCACGTGACCGCACAGGTGCTGCCGACGGTGGCCGGAACGGTCCTCGACCGTCTCGTCGGCCACAACGGCCAGGCGCAGCAGGCGGTCCTGGAGGGCGTGTTGAGGGCCGCAGGGGTATCGCTGGACAGCACGTCGTTCTTCGCCCAGGTCGACGGGAGCCAGATCGTCCTGCCGCCGCCCGGAACCCCGGCCTACGCGGCGGGGGAGCGGTTCGCTGCGCTGCCCCCGGCCGAACGGCACACCTGGCTGACCGCTCACCTGACCGAACTCCGCTCCGGTCACATCACGCTGGAGGAGCTGCCTTGACCGGCACGATCGTGGCGGCGGACCTGCCCTGGTTGCGGCAGGCCGGGCCCCGGCTGGTCCGGCTCCACCTGATCAGCCGCCAGATCCCCGGCGCGATCGGCCTGCTGGCCGGCTGCGCGGTGCTGCTGCGCATCGCCCTGCACCTGCACTGGCTCCGGGGCGACGCCGCCGCCGCCCAGCAGATGCTGCTGCTGATCGAATGTGCGGCCGCCTCCGTCGTGGCCGTCGCGGTCCGCAGCCCGTTCGGCGAGAGCGAGCGCGCGGCGGGCGGCCTGCTGCCGGTGCTGCGGCTGGGTACGGCCCTGCTGCTGACGGCAGCCGCGGTCGGAGCGCTGGCGGTCGGCGCGGTGGCGGAGCGGCTACCGGGCGGCGGCCTCGCTCTGGTGAGGGACGTAACCGGCCTGGCGGGCACCGGCCTGATCGCCGCCGCAGTGCTCGGGGGTGCGCTCGCCTGGGCAGGCCCGCTCGCCTGCACAACGCTCAGCGAGATCGCCCTCATGCAGAACTGGCAGACCCCTTGGACCTGGGCTGCTCGGCCCCCGCACGACACAGGCGCGTGGCTCTGCGCCATCCTCGCCTTCGCCGCGGGCACCGCCGTCATCGCCGCGCGTGGCCCCCGGGACACGGGCGGAGAGTCATGAGCCTGGGCCGGCTCAATCCGGTGCTCACGGGCAGGGCGCCCGGGCCAGGGGACACCTCGGTCAGGACGCGAGTACGGTCGGCGAGTGCTCCTGGTCGATGGGGAAGTGCGGCTGCGGTGACGGTGCCAAGGAAGACGTAGTTGGGTTTGCCCACTGCACCGGAAGTCGCTGTTCGGATAGCAGTTCCACGCCGAACCGCCGGTGCAGGGCCGCCATGTCCTGACAGCCCTCGTCATCGAGCGCGTACCCCGTGTGGCACAGCGCCTGCGCCTGCGCGGTCAGGCAGCGGACCTGCTCCCCCTGGAGAGACCCGGTCCCGCCGAACCATGCAGCCTCATAGACCCTTGCCTGCCGGTCTCCACCGCGCAATCACGGTTGCCCTCCCCGTCGAAGACAACGGGATGGACGTCCAGTACCCCTGGCGCAGTTCGGCGGGCACGGCCAGGTGGTGTGGTGTCCCGCGTGAGAACTCGGGTTGGTGTCGCTGACCTGCGGCCTTTCCCTGCGGGGGACTCCTGCTTCCGGCGTGATCGGGCATCACGCGGTGGCCGTGGATCCACTGGTCGGCATGCCGGTCGCTGGAGCCGGCAGGCCTGCGGCTGCTGGGCAACGCAGCGAGGGATCAGGGTGAGTAGAATTTACTCCACGGCTTCAAGCACCCGTCGTCGCTTCGCTCCTCCGGGCGGGAGCGGGACGCGGTGGGTGCGGTTCCTGGCCCGGGCGAAGTGCGCTCTGCCACCCGGGTGCCGAGCCCTGGCGTGCGGTGAGCCGGCCCTCGGCCACCAGGTCGGTGTACGCGTCGGCGACCGTGTTGCGTGTGATGCCCAGGTCGGCGCCGAGCGTGCGGGAGAAGGCCAGTCGGGTGCCGGGTGCCGGGCGCCGGCCGCCCGGAGTGGACCGCTTCCAGCAGCGCCTTCGTCAGCCCCTTTGCGCAGGCCCGGCCCGGTCGGCTCGGCATGCAGGTCCAACCCGGAGTGGCCCAAGATTCCGCCATGGAAATGGACCATCCTCCTGGGCTGCTCCGCTCCTAGGGTCGGAGACATGACCACGAGCGAATAGCAGGCCGGCCGGCGCTGTCCGGATCGGCCGGCCGCGTCCTGTCGGCCCCGCCGAGGTGATGTCGAACAGGCCCTCCATCCCCGCAGCACTTCCACCAACGAGACACATGGCCGAGGAGGCAATTCCGATGAGAGCGATCGTGGTGACGGACCAGGCCGCGGGAACGGCCGGGATGACCCTGGTGGAGCGACCCGAGCCGCAGGCGGCGATCAACGATGTCGTCGTTCGGATTCATGCGTCGGGATTCGTCCCGACCGAGCTGGCATGGCCCTCCACCTGGACCGATCGCCTCGACGGTGACCGAACACCGTCGATCCCCGGGCACGAGCTGGCTGGAGTGGTCACCGCCCTCGGCTACGGCACGACGGGACTGTCGGTGGGGCAGCGGGTGTTCGGCATCACGGACTGGTACCGCGACGGCACCCTCGCCGAATACGCGGCCGTCGAGGCGCGCAACCTTGCGCCGCTGCCGGGCGATGTCGACTTCACGGTGGGCGCGAGCCTGCCGATCTCGGGCCTGACCGCGTGGCAGGGACTGTTCGAGCACGGCCGCCTTCAGGCGGGGCAGAGCGTGCTCGTGCACGGTGCGGCCGGCGCAGTCGGGTCGATGGTGTCGCAGCTTGCACGTGAGTTCGGTGCGTACATCATCGGCACCGGACGCGCTGCCGACCGTCAGACGGTGCTCGACTTCGGCGCGAATGAGTTCGTCGACCTCGAGAACGACGCCCTGGAAGAGGTCGGCAGCGTCGACCTGGTGATCGATGGCATCGGCGGCGACATCGGGAGGCGGTCCGCAGGCCTGGTTCGGTCCGGAGGAACGCTGGTGTCCATCGTCGGGCCGCCGGAGGCGCGGCCCGACCATGGGCTGGCGGTCGACTTCGTCGTCGAGTCCGATCGTGCGCAACTGAGTGAGATCGTCCGGCGGGTGCAGGACGGACGACTGCGGACGAACATCGACAACGTCTCGACCCTCGACGATGCCGTCGCCGCCCTCAATCCGACCGAGCGACGCAAGGGGAAGACGATCATCCGTGTTCGTCCGTGAGGACTCGCGCTGCGGGGACTCAGCGGGAAGAGCGGCGCCGACGCGTTCCGACCCAGGTCAGTGCCTTGCCAGGTCCGCCGCGATCCACATACGGCGCCCTCCGAGTCAGGGCTCTGAGTGACGGGGGCTGGAGGGCACTCTCCGCGGCCGGCTTGGCCGAGTCATCGAGAGCACACCGCTCAGCGAATGAGCGAGACGGGTCTTGCAGTGGGGTCCGTGCCGAGGGCGTGTGTGGACGCGGGCGCCGTCATATGCGTCGGATGATCAGCACGGCCACGTCGTCGAGGTGGTCTACCGCGACCGCGGCGTCGAGGATGCGGTCGGCGGTCTCCTCGGCGTTCAGCCCGTCGTGGACGGCTTGGGCGGCCAGCGCTCCGGCTCGCTCCAGCCCGGCGTCCAGTGTCAGGGCCGGCCCTTCGACCACGCCGTCGGTGACCATGACCAGCACCGCGCCCTTCTCCAGTGTGAAGGTTTCTTCGTGGTAGTCGGCGTCGGGCAGGACTCCCAGCACCGGGCCGCCCGGCAGCTCACGGATGCTGTGGCTGCCGTCGTCGCGTGCGTACAGCAACGGCACATGGCCGGCGCTGGCGCCGGTGACCTCTCCGTCGTCCGGATCGACATGCAGCATGGTGCAGCTGGCGAATCGTGCGGCGTCCATGGTGACGAGCAGCTCGTTGGTGCGTGTCAGCACGGTTGCGGGATCCGGTTCGTGGGCGGCGATCGCGCGCATCGAGGCGCGCACCTGTCCCATGGCTGCGGCGGCGTCCACGTCGTGCCCTTGGGTGTCGCCGATCTCCAGGGCGATGGCACCGTCGGGCGTGACGAAGGCGTCGTACCAGTCTCCGCCGATGTCGAGCCCGTCGCGGCTCGGTCGGTAGCGGGCGGCGACCTCCAGGCCTGGGAGGTGCTCGGGCAGTGTGGGGAGCATGCTCTGCTGGAGCGCCGTGGCCAGCTCGACTCGTGCCTCTTGCAACCTGACGCGTTTCACCGCCTGGCCTGCAAGGTCGGCAAGAGTACCCATGAGGGCCCGCTCATCCGGGGACGAGTGGTGTTCGCTGTCGTAGGTCACCAACCAGGCCCCGAGCGGCTGATCGCCGACCGGGCTGAGAGAGGTGATCGAGACGGCGTAGCCGGAGTCGAGCTGATCGAAGTACGGCAACATCGCCCCGTGCGGCCAGCGGCGGATGTAGTCCTCCCGGTTGGCAATGAACTGCGGCTCGCCGGTGCGGATCACATAGGGCAGGGCGCTGGGGGCGTCGAGCGGCAGGCCGTGCAGGGCGGCCATCGGTTTCGGGATCCCGGCATCGGAGGAGACGTGCACGCGGCCTTGTGTGATGAGCGCCAGCGCGGCGCCGGTACCACCGAAGGTCGCGGCGAGCCGCGTCAGGACGACCTGCCGTACTTCTTGCTCCGTGACTGCGGTCATCATGGCGGAGGAGAAGGCCGCGATCTCGTCGGCGCGCTGACGCTCAGCACTCAGCGCGACCAACGCTCTGCGTCTGCGCGCTTCCCTCCTGGTGTCGTCGCGGATCACTCCGAGGACCCGCTCAGGGCCGCCGAACCCCAGAATGATCCGACGGGCCTGGCAGACCAGATGGTGGCAGCCGTCGAGCTCGGTAAGGAACCGCAACCTGATCCAGGGGGACCGGGCGGCGGTCGACGTCACGAGCCGCCGCAGAGCCCCGTGGTCATCGGGGTGGACTCGCCGAACCACCTCGGACAACGACATGGAGGCCTCGGGGAACAGCGCCGCCAGGGCGGGTGCGCCACCGAGCCACTCCAGCTCGCGCTCCTGGGGCGCATACATGCACAGACCGAGGTTGGCGGCCTCGATCGCCAGACGGAACGGGATCAACAGGCTGCCCCGGTCGTTTCCCGCGTCCAACGAGTGCACCCACACCAGCGGCTCGCCACTTACGGGACCGTTCGCTGTTCGCGCCTCGACAAGGCAGACGACAGATGCTGCACCTGGCCCGGGGAACTCCAGCACCCGCATCGCGACCGTCTTCGTCGTGGCGGCGTGGGCCAGAAGACTCTCGACCGCAGTCAGCTGGCTTGCGGGCAACAGATCACCGAAGTCCCGACCCACGGACTGCTCCACTGACCTGCCCAGTGCCCTGGCCATCGCCGCGTTGAGGCTGCGGATTGCTCCGTCCACGGTCAAGAGAGCCGAGGGTGCAGCCCTTCGAAGGAGTTCGTCCGAGGCGTCCATCTGCGGCTCCCTGACACGGAACAAAACGGACTCTTCAATGATATTCACGCATTTGGCTGAGATGTCTCCGTAACGGGTGTGTCTGACCGCCTGCGTAGAGTGACGGCGGCAGGGAACCCGCTGGAAACGGTAGGCGGCGGCGCAATCGCCCCCCGGCCGGCTGTGCGAGCAACGCGGCGGACTGCGACGGACGCCTGCAGAGCGAGATCGGACAACCGCCCGCACATGAGATGGGGAGGCATCGGCAGCACGTCGTGGGCAGAGCTACTGGAAGCCTCATCGCGGCTTCCCGAGGCGAGGCCCGACGGCGGCGGGGCACGCTGGGGGCGCTGTCGTTTCTCTCATGACCCTCGGATGTTCGGACTCGTTGGCGTGCGGTCACGGAGACCCTCGCAGGAACCCGTTGGCGAATCACGGTGAGCATTGCTAACCTTCCGGAGGCCGTGCGAGCGAACGAGGAGGTGGTACCCGTGAACATATTCACGTGGGTGCTCTCCTCCGGGGTCACGGTCGGGCGATAGGTCGTCCGGGAGCGCCGTTTCTGAGCTCTCCCGAAAGGCACGACCATGCACTTCACTTCCGAACAGCGTTTCGACGACGGCGTCATCGAGCGTGAATTCACCCTCGGCGAGATCCCCGGCATCCTGTGGACGCCCGCAGCCGCGTCCGCACCGGTCCCGCTGATCCTGCTCGGGCACCCCCCGCTCGGACTGCGCAAGATGCACCCCCGACTGGTGGCGCGGGCCCGGCAGGCCGTGGCGGATGGCTTCGCCGCGGCCACCATCGAGCTTCCCGGAAGCGGTGACCGGCCCCGTTGGGCCGCTGTCGAGCAGGCCCGCGCCGACCTGCGCCGGGCTATGGAGGCCGGCGGGCCGGTCGGCGACGAGATCATCGACGCCCTCGTCCTCCCGCTCGTCGAAAAGGCGGTCCCGGAATGGCAGGCTGCCCTGGACGCCCTTCTCTCCTTGCCCGAGATCGGAGGCCCGGTCGGGTACTCGGGGGGAGTGATCTCCATCGGCATCCGGTTGGCGGTGGTCGAGCCGCGCATCGTGGCGGCCGGCTTCTTCGCCGGGAGTCTGGTGCCCGCCGCCATGTTCGAGGAGGCTCGCCAGGTCACCATTCCGCTGCATATCCTGTTGCAGTGGGACGACAAGGGGAACGACCGTCAGGCGGCCCTGGACCTCTTCGACGCCTTCGGCTCCAAGGAGAAGACGCTGCACGCCAATATGGGCGGGCACACCGGCGTCCCGCAGTTCGCAGGGGAGGACGCAGCCGGGTTCTTCGCCCGGCATCTGCGGTAGCCACAGGCTGACCCCGCCGTCAAGCCTGCAGCTGACGGTAGGCCGAGTCGGCCGGGATACTGCTCGGCGAGGGTAGGTCCGGGCGCTCCTCTGCTGTGCCGCGGGACCCCGGCAACTCGCGGTGTCGGTACATCCGGGCCCTGCGTGACGAGGGCCTGCACGACCCCGATGGGGTTGTGTAGGCCCTCGTCGTTTTTCTGGGTGGGTTCGTGACAAGACTTCACCCCCGCAGCGTCGAAACCCGCTGTCCCGGATCAGCGGGAACTTCAGCGTGAGGGAGGTCGCCGAAGATCCTGCTGGACCTCGCACTGACCACCGCGATGGGCGGGGACTGCCTGGCGGATATCCGGCTCTTCGCAGTTGAGGGTGTGGCGCTGAAGTACATCGAGCTGTTGGACGGTTGGATGTGAGTCGTCAGGTGGTGCGAGAGTCGTAGTTCTCGCGGCTTGTGAGGACCTCGTCCATGTGCGTCTGCGCCCAGTTTCTGAGCCCGCGCGTCATGTGGTGGAGGGAGAGGCCGAGGTCGGTCAGCTCGTAGGAGACGGTGACGGGGACGGTCGGTGTCGCGGTGCGGGTGAGTAGGCCATCGCGCTCCAGCGACCGTAGCGTCTGGGTCAGCATCTTCTGGCTGACCCCAGCCAGAAGACGGGAGATCTCGGAGTAACGCATCGCTTTCGGGGCGTCTGCGTGTGTGGCGGGCTGGCGAGAGCTGTTGTCGCCGCCCAGCGCACACAGGATCAGGACAACCCATTTGTCCGAGATGCGGTCGAGCAGCTGCCGGCTGGGGCATGCTGCCATGAACGCGTTGTACTCCACCTTGGCCTGAGCCCTCTTCCGGGCCGCCTTCATCGTCGTCACTGATCGGACCTCTCCCCTGTGGGTGGGTTGCGCACTTCAAAGTGCCTACTTCCCGACAGGAAGTTTCTCTCCAATGCTGATGCAGGGAGGCAGAAGGCGCCACCCCCAAGTGCACGACGAAAGGCAACAAGATGAGCACACCTTCCCTCTCTCTGCCCGGCGGCACCTGGAGTTTGGGCGACCTGACCGTCACCCGGTTCGGTTACGGCGCCATGCAACTGGCGGGCCCGTGGGTCATGGGGCCGCCCGCCGATCGCGCCGGTGCCCTGGCCGTTCTGCGTGAGGCGGTTGACGTCGGTATCACCCATATCGACACCAGCGACGCCTACGGGCCGCGCGTCACCAACGAGTTGATCCGCGAGGCCTTGCAGCCCTATCCCGAGTCCTTGCACATCGTGACCAAGGTGGGCGCGATCCGCGACGGCCAGGGTGGCTGGCCCGTCGCACGGCGACCCGAAGATCTGTGCAGGCAGGTCCAGGACAACCTCAAGTCCCTTGGGCTCGATGTACTCGACCTGGTCAACCTCCGAATCGGCAACGCCGAAGGTCCCCAGCCCGGCTCGCTCGCCGAGGCGTTCGGGACGCTCGTCGAACTCCAGCAGCAGGGACTGATCCGCCACCTCGGGGTCAGCAACGCCACCACGGAGCAGGTCGCCGAGGCGCAGAGCATCGCGCCGATCGTGTGCGTGCAGAACATGTACAACCTCGCCCACCGCCACGACGACGAGCTCATCGACCGGCTCGCCGCCGACGGTGTCGCGTACGTGCCCTTCTTCCCCCTCGGGGGCTTTACCCCGCTTCAGTCCGCGGCGCTCTCGGCGGTCGCCGCTCGGCTGGAGGCGACCCCGATGTCCGTCGCACTGGCCTGGCTGCTGCAGCGATCTCCGAACATCCTGCTCATCCCCGGCACGTCATCGAGGGCACACCTGCGTGAGAACATCGCGGGCGCGGGACTCTCCCTCTCGCATGAGGACTTGACCGAGCTGAACGACATCAGCCGCTGAATGCCCCCGAGGCAAACGGTCCACGACCGAAGCCACCGTCGGGTTCCGGTCCCGGTCACCTTCGCGTGACCGGGGCCGAGGCGGGACGATTCGCCCTCACCGTCAGCGGCCACCTGAAATTCCCCACGGACGGCCAGTTACGATGTAACAGTCAGCGACAAACATGCGGGCTGGCCGAGGCGCACGCCAGCCACCCATTTCGGGCCGCACCGAAGCGGCCGCTCAACGGGCAGCGAGGGATGGATACACCCGCCGGAGGTGTGTCCTGGCGGTCGGGTCTACGTGTCTCGTTCTGCGGTGAGGCGCTGAAGTAGGTCGAGCAGGGTTGCGCGGTCCGCGTGGGACAAGGCGGAGAAGCAGTCGGCAAGCACCTCGTCAGCGACCCTGTGGCCGACCGTCAGAACTTGCTCACCGAGGGGCGTGAGGTGATGCTCGATGCGCCGGCCGTGTCCCGGTCGGCGCTCCACGAGGCCCTGTGCTGCGAGGCGGCCGACGAGCGTTCCGAAGGCTTGCCCGGTCTGAAACGTCGCTGCGGCCAACTCGCGGGCCGATGACCCGGGTGAGCGGCTGATCGCACGCAGGGCGTCCCACTGGGCCAGCGTCGTGCCGATGGCCGAGAGTGCGCTGTCAAGTGCCCGATGCTGTCGATACTGGGCTTGCTTGACCGCTCTGCCGAGTTCTTGCAGCTCACCATGCATGGAGCGAGTCTATGCCATAACCAAGCTAGCTTATATAAAGATATTTAGTTACCGTGGTGGGCATGCTCACAGACGCATCAGCTGTGTACGCCGACCTGTCCCTTACTCTGTCCGAGGCCGGATCCGGCAGGCCAGTTCTCATCCTGCATGGCGGCGGAGGCCCCGCCACAGTCGCCGGCCTCGCCCAGCACCTCTCCCGCATCGCCCACACCCTCACGCCCGTGCACCCCGGCTGGGACGGCACACACCGCCCCGCATGGCTCACCGGCATCGACGACCTCGCCCTCGCCTACCTGCACACCCTGCGCGAACGCCGACTGCGCGACGTTCTCGTCGTTGGCTCCTCGCTCGGGGGCTGGATAGCCGCCGAGATGGCCGTACGCGACAGCGCGGGAAGCATCACCGGCCTTGTCCTGATCGACGCTGTCGGCGTGGAGGTCGAGACGGAACCGATCACCGACTTCTTCGCCCTTGACGCCCGCGGCGTTGCGGAGCACTCCTGGCACGACTCAGACCGCTACTACCTCGACCCAGCCGACGTCCCATCCGAAGAACTCGCGCGCAGACAAACCAACATGGCCACCATGCGCATCCTCGCCGGCGACCCCTACATGCATGACCCCAAGCTGCTGCGCCAGCTTGGGCATATCCAGGCGCCTGCCCTCGTGGTCTGGGGTGAGAGCGACCGCATCGTCACCCCCGCCTACGGCGCGGCGTACGCCGACGCCTTTGGCAACGGCCGACTCGAGGTCATCCCCAAGGCGGGCCACCTTCCGCAGATCGAACAAACGGAACCCACCTTCGCTCTGATCGACGCCCACCTGCGCCAGACGAGCAACCCGTTCCATCAACAGTGAGTAACTGTTGGCGGCCAGTTACCTCCCCACCAGCTGGCCGCCGGCGGGGAGTCGCAACTGGCCGCTGTCACCTCACCTGGATGACTTCAGAGCATCCACCGTCAGGAACTCGTGTCGCACCGGCGGTAGAAGCTCACTCACCCCCTGTCGGTGGCCGGGTAGGCGTTGGGGTCTCCCGGGGATGGGATTCCTGCACCAAGCCCGGAGCTCATCTCCGGAAGACCTCGACTTTGCATCGCGCTGACTCCCATCCGCAGACCCGGTCCGCGGTGATGTTCTCCCAGCAGCCGGTCATCATGACTCCGCCGGGCTGAGGGGCCTGATGCGGACCGCCTCGAACCGGTCGGTCAGACGAGAGGAGGAGGGCCGGACCAGCCGGGCAGGCAGGGGCAACGGTTGTCGGATGCGGCACTACGGCCGGCCGGCGGTGCGTGTCGTACGGCGCTCGAAGACCAGCGGCCGGGCGGTCCGCAGCGCGGTGGCGATGGCGCCGAGCAGCACGGCGTCCTCGCCGAGGGCGCTGGGTGTTACGGCGGGACGCAGCGGGGTGAGCCGGTGCAGGGTGCTCCGGACGATGTCGAGCAGCAGGTCGGCGCTGTGGCCGACGCCGCCGCCGAGGACCACCAGGTCGGGGTCGAGGACGCCGGAGATCGAAGCCACCACGAGGGCGAGTCGCCGGCCCTCCTGCTGGACGGCGGCGATCGCGGGCTCGCTGCCCGTCCGGGCTGCGTCGAAGACCCGTTTGGCCGTCAGCGGCCCGGTCATGCCGCACTGACGCGCGGCGCGGACCACCGCGTCGGCGGAGACGGCATCCTCGAGCACTCCGCGGCGCGGGGCGCTGCCTCCCGCCAGCAGCCCCTCCATCAGCGGCAGGAATCCGATCTCGCCTGCGGCGCCGTGGGCGCCCTCGAACAGTTGGCCGTCGGCGACCACGCCCATGCCCAGACCGGTGCCGATCAGGAGGTAGACGAAGAGCGGGCTGCCCGCGCCGGCGCCGAAGGCGTACTCGCCGAGCGCGGCCAGGTTGGCGTCGTTGTGGACGGAGAGCGCGATGCCGAGCAGTTCCCGGATCCGCGCGAAGAGGCCGGGCCGCCCCCATCCCGGCAGGTTGACGGCGTACTGGACGCGGCCGGTACGCGGGTCGAAGACGCCGGGCGTGCCCACCGCGGCGTGCACGACTTGGGTGCTGGTGATCCCGGCCGCGGCGAGGGCCTGTGCGGCGGCGTCGATCACGGCGTCGGCGACCGAGCCGGCGCTGCGCCCCCGGTTGGGCAGGTCCACCCGGGCGATCAGGGCTCCGGAGAGGTCGGCAACGGCGGTACGGAGCCGGGCCCGGCCGATGTCGATGCCGAGCACATAGCCCGCTGTGGGGTCGGGCTCGTACAGGATGGCGACCCGGCCCCGTTCGGGGGCGAGCGTGCCGGCCGAGCGGACCAGCCCGGCCTGCTCGAGGGAGGCCAACGCGGAGGAGACCGTCGGCTTGGACAGTCCACTGTCCCGGGCCAGCTGGGCCCGCGAGGCGGCTCCGGCGGAGCGCAGACGCTCCAGCAGCAGCCATTCGTTGTTGCGGCGCAACCGCTGCCTGCTCCAGGGCAGTTCGTCCATGGATGGTGATCCCTCTTGTCGCCGGTGGACCGTGTAGGTGCGGGTGATCGGGGCCCCTGGGACGGCGGGGCTCCCGCGCCCGGGTCGGCAGCCCCGCCGCCGTCCCGCAACGGGACCGGGCCCCGCCACCGTCGGGGGCGGGGCCCGGTCCGGGGTTCAGCGCCCGGTCACGAACCGCTCGGCCAGCTGATCTGGGTCGAGTGGTAGTAGTTGACACCCATGGTCCTCCACCGCGGTCCCTGGGCTGCCAGCCGCTGGTCGAATGCGGTCACGTTGTGCGTGGACCACGGGGACCAGCCGAGTTCGGCGAGGGCCGGGAGGCGGGGGAAGGCCATGTAGTCGATGTCCGCCGAGGTGACGATGGTCTCGGTCCACAGCGGCCCTTCGACGCCCTGGACCGAGGACCCGGTCACTCCCGTGAGGTAGTTCCCGGGGTCCCACCCGTAGGCGGTGTTGACCTCGATCAGCCCGGCCCAGGTCTGGCCCAGCTTGGTCTTGTGCGTGTACTTCATGTCCAGGTACGCCTTGTTGGCCGGGGACATGATGACCTTGGTGCCGCCCGCCGCCGCGGCCGCCACGGCGGAGTCCGACGTGGTGGTGCCCCAGAACTGGGCGACGGCCGAGGGCTGCAGCGTGGTGTGGGTGATGTCGTGCCAGCCGACCACCGTCTTGCCGTGCGCGGCGACGATCTGCTGCACCTGGCCGAGGAACGAGGCGTAGTCGGAGGCGGTGGTCGAGGAGGCCTCGTCCCCGCCGATGTGCAGATAGGGGCCGGGGGTCAGGGCGGCCAGTTCGCCGATCACCTGGTCGATGAAGGTGTACGTGAGCGGCAGCGGCACGCACAGCGAGCTGAAGCCGACATTGGTACCCGTGTACAGCGCGGGCGCCACACCGTTGCAGTTGAGCTGGGCGTACGAGGCCAGCGCGGCGTTGGTGTGGCCGGGCATGTCGATCTCGGGGACCACGGTCATGTAGCGGGACGCCGCGTACGACACGATCGCCGCGTAGTCGGCCTGGGTGTAGTAGCCCCCGGGGCCGCCGCCGACCTGGGTGCTGCCGCCGTACGTGGCCAGGTTGGGCCAGCTGTTGACGGCGATCCGCCAGCCCTGGTCGTCGGAGAGGTGCAGATGCAGGACGTTGACCTTGTACAGGGCCAACTCGTCGATGTAGTGCTTGACCTGGGTCACCGTGAAGAAGTGCCGGGCGACGTCGAGCATCGCCCCGCGGTAGGCGAAGCGCGGGTAGTCCAGGACGGTGCCGCCGGGCACCGTCCACGGCCCGGGCTGCACGGTGCTGCCCATCACCGCCGGCGGCAGCAACTGAAGCAGGGTCTGCACACCGTGGAAGAGCCCGGCGGGCTGCTGGGCCTGGACGACCACGCCGGTCGCGGTGGTGGTGAGCTGGTAGCCCTCTGCGCCGACGCTGCCGGGGGCCCCGGAGAGCTGCAGCGCGATGCTGCCCGGGCCGGGCGCGTTGACGGTCAGCGGCAGGGCGTACCCCGTCGAGGCGCGCAGGATGCCCGCCAGGTAGCCGCCGACACCGGCGTCGTCGGAGGTGAGGGTGGCGGTCGAGGTCAGCGTGAAGGTGCTGCCGTCGGAGACCACGCTGACCGGGACCGGCACCACGGTGTTGGGGACGCCGGCCGCCGCGGCCGGGCCGGAGCCGGCCAGCAGGCCGGCTCCCACCAGTCCCAGTGCGGCCAGCAGGGTCGTCAGGGTCTGTCGCAGTCGCATGGTCACCTCACCCCGCCAGCACGTCGAACTTGGGCACGTTCCAACCGGAGATACTGACCACCGGGGTGGCGCCCTGGAGGTCGGCCGAGCTGTAGCTCGCGGTGAGTGTCTCGGACTCGCCGGGCCACAGCGTCACGTCGTTGTCGCCCCAGATCGAGCTCTGGAGCTCGTTGTCGCCGGCCAGCTCGCTCCCGGCGGCGGTGCCCCGCCGGATGTCGGCCCGCAGGAAGAAGCCCACGGTCGGCTGGCCGGAGGTGTTGGTGACGGTGACCGTGACCAGCTTGTCCGCCCCGTTGGGTCCGGCCTGGTTGCTGGTGGTGGCGGTCGCCGAGACCGAGGCCTGGGGCAGGCTCTGCAGTGCCTTGAGGTTGGCGTACTGCGACATCGCGGCCTGCGGCTGGCCGATGGTCTTGTTCCAGTTGGGGACGTCCGGCGTGGTCGGCTGCCAGTAGACGTTGCGGTCGACCAGGGTGCCGTTCTGCCGCAGCAGCAGCTCGACGAAGTAGACGGTGCCGGGGGTGGTGGGGGTGCTCGGGGTCAGCACCGAGGTGAGCACCTGCTGCGAGGCCAGCGTCAGGCTGCCCGAGGTCCGGTCGTCGAGCAGGGTGCCGGCGGTGTTGTACACCTTGGCCTCGACGGTCACCCCGGACCGGGTGCCGCCGCCGAGGTTGTCGACCGCCACGGTTCCGTTGTCCAGGGTGTAGAGGGCATGCAGCGGGCGGTTGGCCTTCTGCGCGCCGAAGTAGGCGCCGGCCTGGTCGCCGTCGTTGTTCCACAGCGCCCAGAGCAGGGTCGGCCAGCCCTTGTTCAGCTGCCAGTAGATGGTGCCGGTGGAGGGCGCCGCGGTGTTGGTCGAGTGCGCGAGGAATGCCTCGAACTGGGCCCGGGTGTTCTCGTAGTTCTGGACCTGCGCCTCCTGGACGTACTGGTTCAGGCTCGACCAGGCGCCGTAGCGGTTGGTGATCGCGGTGTCGAGGTTGTAGAGGGTGCCGAAGTGGTAGCCGGTGTGCTTGGTGCCCTCGTAGTTGTTGTGGAACTGGTTGGCGCCCGGCGTCTGCCACAGGTCCGACTGCTCGGAGGCGGACAGGAAGCGGTTGAGCGAGTCCAGCGTGGGGACGGTGTTGCCCGCGCTCTGCTCGCTGTCGAAGCCCCAGGCCCCGCCGGCGTTGGTCAGGTCGCCGCCGCTGCTGTGGGTGGTGTCGTACCAGTAGTTCGGCGGCACCCAGTCGTACGGGCCCTCCTTCTCACCGGCCGCGCCCAGCTGCGGGCTGCTCTTGTACTCCGCGGAGGCGATGAACGGCCCCGCGTAGTCCGCCGCGGCGAAGCCCGCCAGCGCCAGCGACTCCTGGGTCGCGGTCGGGGCGTTGTCGCTCCACTGGAAGCTGAAGACCGACGGGTGGTTGCGCAGGGTTTCGCCGACGGTCTTCGCGGTCAGCTGGTAGACGGCCTGCTGGGCGGCGGTGTAGCTGGTGCTTTCCCAGAAGTCGCAGCACTGGTAGCCGGCGTTGACCAGGATGCCCGCGGCGTCCATCTGCTGGTACCAGTCGGCCGGCATCAGATGCCCCTCAAGGCGCACGGTGTTGATGCCCATCGCCTTCATCAGCCCGATCTGCTTGGCGGTGTCCGCCGGGTCGTAGCGCAGAAACAGGTCCGGGGACCAGCCGCCGCCGCGGACCACCAGCGGCACATTGTTGATCTTGAAGGCTCGTACTCCGCTGGGCGCCGCCGACGAGGCGCCGGTCAGGTACGAGGTGACGGTGCGGATCCCGAAGGTGCCGGTGGTCGAGTTGAGCACGGTGCCGCCCTGCGCCACCGACGTGCCGAGCGTGTACAGCGGCTGCCCGCCGAGCTGGTAGGGCCACCAGATCTGCGGGCTCGCGAGGGTCAACCCCGGGTACGAGGCGGGCGCGAAGGAGACCGTCTGGGTGCTGCCGGCCGGGACGGTCACGCTCTGGCTGACCGTGACCGGCGTACCGGTGCCCGGCGGGGTGACGGTGGCGGAGACCGTGCCGGTCTGCGCGCTCGCCGAGGTGTTGGTGACGTCCGTCTTGACGGTCAGTGCCGAACTGCTCAGGTCGGCGGCGGTGTTCGGCACGGCATGGGCGTTGCCGACCACGAGTGGGCCGCCGGTCTGCAGCTGGACCGGGAACTGGATGCCGGTGTTGTTGTCCGGCGGTATCTGGCTCCAGTCCACGTCGTCGAGGGTGAGCATGCTGGTCGGATCGTTCGGGTGCATCTCGATCGCCACCGAGTTGGTCCCGGGGAGCAGCAGCCCGGTGACGTCGAAGACGTTGCGTGCGTAGGCGCCGGTGACCGTCGCAGAGGTGGCGACCTGGCTGCCGTTGACCCAGACGTCCGCCGAGCCGACCACGCCGTTCAGCACCAGTTTGGCGTTCTGGCCGGCGGGCGGTGCGGTGAAGTCGGTCCGGTACCACCAGGGCACCGAGAACTGGGCGATGGTCTCGGGGCCGACTCTGGTCATCTGACCGAAGCAGGTCTTCATGGTGGTGGAGGTGAAGACGTTCGGGCAGCTGCCGTTCTTCAGCAGGGCGTTGATCTCTGTCCCCGGTGCGCCGCCGCCGTCGTTGGCGACGGTCAGCCAGCTGGAGGTGCCGAAGCCGGGGGCGGAGATCTGGGCGCCGGACTGGGTGGCCGTCGCACTGCTCACCACCTTCCAGCCGGTGGCGGAGCCCAGGTCGGCCACCGCGGTGCTGCCGGTCGCCGGGGCGGACAACAACGCGGCCGGTTCGGATAACGCGAGCGCGGTGGCCCGGGTGGTGGCGCCGCCCTGCAGGGCGGCCGCGGCGGCGACCGCCAGGGCCACCGCCGCGACAATCGGATGCCTTCCGTGACGTGCCATGAGTGCTCCCTTGTTCGTGGGGGAGGAGCGTGGCGTGGAAAGGTTCAGGCCGGTGTGGCGGCCGCCCGGGGGGTCGGGTCGTCCGCCTCGGCGACATGGCAGGCGGCGTCGTGTGCCGGGCCCAGCTCCCGCAGCCGCGGGGTGAGCGCATGGCACGCGTCGACCGCCAGTGGGCACCGGGCACGGAAGCGGCAGCCCGGTGCCGGATCGATCACCGCGGGCGGATCGGACCGCGCCGCCGCGGCGTCCACCTCCAGCGGCGCCCGTGGGTCCGGCACCGCCGAGAGGAGCAACTGGGTGTAGGGGTGCCTGGGCCCGGCCAACACGGCCTCGGTCGGCCCCGACTCCACGACGTGTCCGCCGTACATGACCAGCAGCCGGTCCGCGACATAGCGGGCACTGGCGATGTCGTGGGTGATGTAGAGGATCGAGACGCCCTCGCGCTCGCGCAACTGCGTCATCACATTGAGCAGGCCGATCCGGATCGACACATCCAGCATCGACACCGGCTCGTCAGCCAGAATCAGCCGGGGCCGGTATGCCAGGGCCTGTGCGAAGCCGATCCGCTGCCGCTGCCCGCCGGACAGCTCGTGCGGGTACCGGTCCAGGATCTCCGCGGCGGGGGCGAGCCCCACGGCCTCGGCCACCCGTTCGGCCTCCGCGCGCCGCTCGGCCCTGCCGAGTTCGGGGCGGTGCAGCGCCAGCCCCCGCAGGATGCCGTGCGACACCCGGTACGCCGGGTTGAGCGAGCTGAACGGGTCCTGGAAGACCATCGGCACGTCACTGCGGTACGCCAGCTTCGCCCGGCGTCCGCGCAGCGTCGCGAGCGACCGTCCCCGGTAGCGAATCTCCCCGCTGGTCGGCGGGTACACCTGCGCCAGCAGCCGGGCGAGCGTCGACTTGCCGCTGCCGCTCTCGCCGACCAGAGCGACGATCTCCCGGTCGCGGATCACCAGGCTGACGTCGTCGACGGCGTGCAGGGTACGGCGGGACAGGCCGCCGCCGACCCGGAAGTGCCGGGTCAGGCCGACCGTCTCCATCAGCGCCGGCCGGGCTGCGACCTCCGGCGGCTCGGTGGTCTCGGCGGCTCCGGTGGTCTCGGCGGTCATGAGGTCGCCTCCACGGGCGGCAGGGGCCGGGTCCGGCGGCCGGGGGCCTGCAGCAGGCAGCGCGCCCGTACCTCGCCGACCGGGTAGAGCTCGGGTTCGTGCTCGCGGCACTGCTCCTCCACCACCGGGCAGCGCGGTGCGAACCGGCAGCCGTGCGGCGGGCGGGCCAGATCGGGCGGGCTGCCGGGGATGCCCCGCAGCTCGATCCGCGGTCCGCGGGCCGACGGGAAGGCCTCCAGCAGTCCCCGGCTGTAGGGGTGTGCCGGGGTGTCGAAGACGGTCCGGGTGGGTCCGGCCTCGGCGACCTGCCCGGCGTACATCACCAGCAGCTGGTCGGAGAAGTGGCGGACCAGCGACATGTCGTGGGTGACGAAGAGCACCGCGAAGCCCAGCAGCTGCTGCAGTTCCTTGATCTGCACCATCAGCGAGCGCTGCGCCACCACGTCCAGCGCCGAGGTCGGCTCGTCCATGATGACCAGATCCGGGGTGAAGAGCAGCGCCATCGCGATCATCGCGCGCTGCCGCATCCCGCCCGACAGTTGGTGCGGGTAGCTGCGCAGATGGGTCGGGTCGATGCCCACCAGTTCCAGCACCTCCACCGACCGGGCCCGGACCTGTTCGGTGGTGAACTCGCCGTGCGCGCGCATCGCGTCCCGGAACTGGGCGCCGATCGTGCGCACCGGGTTGAGCGCGTTCATCGCGCTCTGCATGACCACCGAGTAGTCGCGCCAGCGCAGCGCATTGAGCTGTTTCTCGGTCATGGTGACCAGGTTGCTGCCTTGGAACAGCACGCTCCCCGCGGTGACCGCCGCGGGCGCGCTGAGCAGCCCGGCGATTGCGAAGAGCAGGGTCGACTTGCCGCAGCCCGACTCGCCCACCACGGCGGTGAACTGGCCCCGCCGCACGGTCAGGTCGACGCCCGCGACAGCCTCCACCGGGCCGCGTGCACCCTGGTACGCCACGCGCAGCCCGCTCACCTGCAGCAGCGGCGAGTCCTCGGTCGGCGCCGCGGACGCCACGGACAGGGCTGCCGCGGCCGGTGCCGGACGACGGCCTCGCACCGGGCGCAGCGCCGGGTTGCCGATCTCGTCGAAGGCGTGGTTGATCAGCGCGAAGGAGGCGCCGAGCAGTGCCACGCACAGCCCTGGGGCCACCGACCACAGCGGCGAACCGGTCTGCAGCGCCTGCTGGTTCTGCGCCCAGTAGAGCATCGTGCCCCAGCTGGCCGAGTTGGGGTCGCCGAGACCGAGGAACTGCAGACCGGCCGCGCTGAGCACCGAGTAGAGCGCGGCGCCCATGAAGTTGGCGACGATCAGCGAGGTCATGGTCGGCAGCACTTCGGCCACGATGATGTACGAGCGCCGCTCGCCGCGGACCCGTGCCGCCTCCAGGAAGTCGCGGTTGCGCAGCGACAGCGCCTGGGCCCGCATCTGGTTGGCGCCGTAGGACCAGCCGGTGACGACCAGGACGGTCAGCATCACGGTGAGCGAGCCCCGGCCCGCGTACTTGGCCAGAATGATGATCAGTGGGAAGGCCGGGATCACCAGTACCACGTTGATCAGCACGGACAGCAGATCGTCGAGTAGCCCGCCGAGATAGGCCGCGGAGACACCGACCAGCACCGACAGCACGGTGGCCAGGAAGCCGGCGACCAGCGCGATGACCAGCGACTGGCGGGTGCCGTAGATGAGTTGGGACCAGATGTCCTGGCCCAGTGCGGTGGTGCCCAGCAGATGCCCGGTGGACGGGCCCAGGCGGGGTGCGTCCAGCGCGTTGGCGTCCCGGACCGAGGTGAACAGTCCGGGGAAGGCGGCCATCACGGCGAAGAGCAGCAGGATGACGGCCCCGGCCGTCGCCTTGCGGCTGCCGCGCAGTGCGCGCCAGAGCCCGCTGCCGGGCCTGCGTACGGGGGTGTTCATCGCCATGGCGCGTTCACCCCTTCGCCCGGGCACGCGGGTCGAGCCAGAGCGTCGCGATGTCGCAGACCAGCACGGCGGCCAGCACGGCCACGGTGAACAGCATGAACAGCGCCTGCATCAGGGGGTAGTCGACGTTCTGCACCGCGTTGTAGAGCAGATAGCCGAGCCCCGGGTAGTTGAAGACGTACTCGACGAGGATGGCCCCGGAGATGACGAACCCCAGCGACATCGCGAAGCCCGAGAGGTTGGGCAGGATCGCGTTGCGGGCCGCGTAGTCGTACATGATGCGGCGGTTGCTCAGCCCTTTGGCCCGGCCCATCCGGACGTAGTCCTCGGCCAGGACGGTGATCATGTTGTTGCGCATGGTCAGGATCCATCCCCCGATCGAGGTGACGAGCAGGGTCGCGCCGGGCAGCACCGCATGCTGCAGCACGCTGCTGACGAAACCGGGGGAGAACCCGGGCACGATCGTGTTGTCGTAGTTGAAGTCGCTGGGCAGCAGGCCGCCGGTCCACACCGAGAAAACCAGGATCAGCAGCAGCGCGACCCAGAAGTAGGGCAGCGCCGAGGTGACCACGAAGACCGGCGGCAGCACCGTGTCCAGCCGCCCGCCGCGCCGCCAGCCCGCCAGCACACCGATCAGGGTGCCCAGCACGAAGGCCAGCACGGTGGCGATGCCGACCAGGCCCAGCGTCCACGGCAGGGCCTGGCCGATGAGAGTGGTGACAGGCTCACCGAGCGTCTGGCCGATGGACAGGCCCCAGTGGCCGGTCACCATGTTGCCCAGGTAGTCGAGGTACTGGGATCCGATGTTCTGATGCGGCCTGAAGCCGAAGGACGTGAGCATCTGCTCCAGCGCCGCGGGCGAGACCTTGCCGCGGGTGCGGTCGTGCAGTGCGGTGACCGGACTGCCGGGCATGAACCTCGGGATGAAGAAGTTCAGGGTCAGCGCGGCCCAGAGGGTGAGCAGGAAGAAACCCAGTCGCCGGAGCAGGTGCCTCAACGCGGACACACCTCCTTTCGGTGGGGGGACGTCACGTGCTACTGGGCGGACTGGGAGTACAGGTGGAGCAGCACCTGGCCGGCGTCGGGGAAGTTGAAGGCGGCGGGCTGCGCGTACGGGTCGTCCGGAGTCGGCCAGCCGGCGATGTCGGCGGTGTTGTACTGGAACCAGTCGACCGACTCGGTCACCGGGATGACCGGGACGTCGTTGATCACCGCGGCTTCGATCTGCTTGATGATCGCGACCTGTCCGGCACCGTCGGCGGTCGCGTACTGCTGGAACAGCGCATCCACGGCCGCGTTGCGATAGCGCTCGTAGTTGCCGTTGGCCTGCTTGCCGAGCGGTGCGGTGTTGGCGGAGGCGAGGATCTCCCGCAGCTCGTAGTACGGGGTCGGACCGCCGGTCGGCTCACCGTAGTAGGCGAGGTCGAAGTCGCCGGTGTACAGCCGGGTGTCGAAGGTCTGCTGCGCCAGGTCCTGGACGGTCAGGTCGATCCCGATCGGCTTGAGCTGCTGCTTGATCACCGCGAGTGAGGCGTCCCAGTCGGTGTAGCCGGTGATGGTGATGACGCTGAGCTTGAGCGGGTGCGCGGGCGAGTACCCGGCACCGGACAGCAGCTGGGCGGCCTTCGCCGGATCGGGCTTGTCGTAGCCGGCCGCGCTCACCGCGCCCGCGTCGTAGTACTTCTGGAAGGTCGGCAGCACCACGCCGGACTGGTTGCCGGGCGGCTCCTCGCCGCCCTCGCCGATGGCCGCCACCCGGGCCCGGTCGATCGTGTGGGCGATGGCCTGACGCACCGCCGGATTGCTGGTCGCCTTGTGGGAGGGGTCGAGGTTCGGGAAGAGCGAGACGTTGAGCACCGGCGGCGACCAGGTGTGGTTCTCCGGCGACTTGTCGAGGTAGAAGCTCTTGATCCCGGGGATGAACTGGCTGCCCCACTGCGCCTTGCCGGCCGCCAGGTCCAGGTTGGCAGGGCCGTTGTCCAGGTACGCGGGGTACTCGACCTTCTGGATGTACGGCTTGCCCGCCTGCCAGTAGCCGGCGTTGGCGGTGTACTGGATGTTGTTGGGGCTGCACGGGTCGACCTTGAACGGACCGGTGCCCACCGGGTCCGGATCGGCCCAGGTGTCCGGGTGCGCGGCGGCCTCACCGCTGCCGAAGACGTGCTGCGGGACGATGGTCACCTGGTCGGCGAAGGCGTAGAAGTAGGTCTCCGCGGTCTGCTTGAAGGTGAGGGTGACCTGTTTGCCGGAGGCGGTCACGCTCTTCAGTCCGGCTGCGGTCCACAGCGCGTACAGGTCGGTGGCGGGGACCCGCTTCATCAGGTTGAACGTGAAGGCCACGTCGGCTGCGGTGAAGGGCTGGCCGTCGTTCCACTTCACACCGTCGCGGATGGTGAAGACGATCTGGGTCTTGTCGGCGTTCCACCGGTAGCCGGTCGCCAGCATCGGGGTCTCGGCCTGGTTGTTCAGCGAGTCCACGAAGATCAGCGGCTCGTAGACGAAACCGTTGGACTCCAGGTAGGCGGCGGGATTGAACGGGTTGAACTGGCAGGTCCAGGTCTGGCCCTGCTCATTGGCGATGGTGACGGTGCCGCCCTTCTTGTGGGCGCCGTTCGCCGGCGCGCCGGCGCCGGAGGGGGTGCTGGAGGGGGTGCTGGAGGAGGCATCGGAACCGGTCCGGTGCTGCGTTGCCGAGCAGGCTGCCGTGGCCATACCCAGCGCCAGCACGGCGGCAAGAAGTCTGGAGTGCCTCATTGCTGACTGTCCCTTCATGACCTGGATCAGTGGGGGGATCGGTGCTGCACGGCCGAGAGGCCGAGTCCGAGCGCGCCGCGCAGCGGCGCGTCGTACGGGTAGGCGGCGGGCACGAGCTGGGGCGGATACGGCACGGCGGCGTCCAGGGCCTGCCGCAGCCGGCCGTGCAGCGCGTCCCAGGAGCGGACCATTCCGCCGCCGACGGCGATCCGCTGCGGGTCGATCGCGTTGGCCAGGTTGACCAGGTGGAATGCGAGCTCGGTCAGGAAGCGGTCCAGCACCCGGGCGGCCCGCGGGTCGTGCGCGGCGCGGGCGAAGACCTGTTCGGCGCCGCGCTCCTCCGGCAGCAGGTCCGCGGCGGCGGAACCCAGCGCGCGCCCGCTGACCACGTCCTCGAGTGGCACCCGGTCGGCCGCCGGACGGCCCACGTCGGCCGCGCGCAGCAAGTTGTAGCCGATTTCTCCGGACGCTCCGCGGTGCCCGCCGACCACCCGGCCGCCGACCACCAGCGCCACCGCGAGGCCGGTGCCCAGATTGAGGTAGATACCCGGGTCGTAGCCGCGCAGGGCCCCCGACTCGGCCTCGACCTGCGCGGCCGCCTTCACATCGGTGGCCAGCCGGATCTCGGCCCCCGGAAAGGCCTGCTGCAGCTCGCGCCGGAGGGCCAGCCCGCTCCAGCCGGGGATGTTCGGCGCCAGTTCGACCCCGTCCTCCCTTGGGACACCGATCGTCGCCACCCCGACCGCGGCCGGCCGCTGTCCTGCCGCGACCTCGCCGAGCAGCTCTCGCGCCGCCCCGAGGGCGCGTTGCAGGCCGGCTTCAGCGCCCTGCTCGACCGGTGTCCTCACCGTCACCGACCCCAGCCGAGCCCCGTCCGCCCCGGCCGCTGCCAGCGCGGTCTTGGTACCTCCGAAGTCGATCCCCAGGACAACCGGTGACAGCACGGCGCCTCCTCAAGTCGGGGCAGTGCTGGTAAAGTTAAGAAATTAAACTAGGGCCGCGCCGCCGAACCGACAATGCCCACGCCGAAAAAATCACTACCGGGACGGCCAAGCGACCCCTTGGTGCAGCGCGGCCCGGGGTGCGCTGGACACCCCTGCCCGCACGCTGCGCCGCGGGGCGGTGATGAGCAGCATCGCCTCACCGCCGCCCAACCCGCCTCGTCCACGACCACTGGGCGGTCGGGGTCTCCACCAAGCACCTGCGCCGAGGACGCCCCACAGTTACGGACCGGCAGCGCCGCAGGTGCGGCCCGAGTGCACCACTTTCTCCTCGTCGGGCAGAGCTCCACCGGCATCCTTGGGCGCAGCATGCCGCGCCCAAGGGCCGGTACCTCCACCGGCAGCCTTGGCTGCATGTCCCGGGCCGCCGGACGGTCTTCCACCCGCGGGGTGGCCAGGGCCGATCCCGGCTCCGGGTGCCTGCGCTGAGTCAGAGTTGACCTGCGGATGCCGGCGCGTCATCTGCCGAGACTGGGCTGCGTGTTCGTGGTTGACGCCGTGCAGGGTGGTGGCCGCCGTGCCGAGTCTGACGACGTGACTGTTGCGAGGATCGCGGCCGCCCCATCGGGGCGGGACAGTCGTTCGGCGAGGCGCAGCGGGTCGGGCAGCTGTTCATGGGCGGCCTTGCGGCCGCCGAGCCCGACTCGACCCGGATCCGCATGCCCTACGCGGCCAGCCTTGGGTGGGCCGGCCACGTTCGGTCACAGTCAGCCTCGAACCACATGGGGAATCAGCAGCTCGTCCCCTCCGACCAGTTGGGCCCTCAGTTGCAGGTGCCGCTACCGGAGTCGCTGTACTGCAGCGCCGTGGAGTCGAAGCCGGGGCCGGGCAGGGCGGGCTTGTAGTCCCAGCTGTAGCTGTGGGGCTTGAGGGTGAGCTTCATGACGCCGAAGGCGCTGGCCTGGGCGGTGACCACGTTGGGGTTGTCGTAGTTGCCCGGTGTGCCGGCGAGGGTGTCGAGGGCCTCGCCACCGGAGCCGACGATGAACTCCGGGATACCGTTCTTGGCGTCGTACTGGCCGTCCGGGTTCATCGGGCGCAGTCGGGCGTAGGCGTGCTCGTGGCCGTTGAGGACGAGCGTGGCGTGGTTCTTGTAGAGGGCCTTCCACCATGCGTCGGTCGCTGCACCTTCGATGCCGCCGGCACCCGGCGCGGACGCGGGCACTGTGGCGGTCGATGCCGTCGTGGCGCTGAAGGTCGCCTGGTGCCAGTAGGCGATCGTGCAGTGATGCGTGTTGGCGGCCAGGTCCTGCGAGAGCCACCGGGTCTCCTGGGCGAGGAGGCCGTTGTCCGTCGTGGAGCAGTCGTGGTTGAACGCGTCGGAGTCGCACTCGGCGTTGAGCGAGATGATGTGCCAGTTGCCGAGGTCGTAGGAGTACCACCCCTGGTTGTCGGCGGTGTCGTCGCCGGCCTGGCCCTGGGTTTCCGGCGTGCCGGCCTGGTCGTGGCCGTTGAAGTAGCCGAAGTAGCCGGCGCCGTTCTGCCCGGCCTCGTTGTCGCCCTTCTTGGCGTACGGGTAGTACTCGTGGTTGCCCGGCGCCGGGCGCTCGAGCATCTTCAGGCCGCCCCATGCCTGCTCGAAGGACTTTTCGAAGTCGGTCAGCTTGCCGACCTGGTACTGCTCGTCGCCCAGCAGTGCCACAGCGTTGGGGTGCATGTCCCTGGCCTGCTTCGCGGTGGCGAATTCGGCGCTCATGCCGCCCAGAGTGGGGCTGCCGCACTTGAGCGATGCCGGGGTGGCGGCGTTCTCGTCGTCGTCGGGCTCGCAAGAGATGTCGCCGACAGCTGCCAGGGTGTACGACGCCGTGCTCTGGTGGGCATAGGGCCAGTCGTTGTCGCCCTGGTGGGCGGAGGCCACGGCTGTGCCGGTGGCCGTGAGGACGGCCAGGCCGGCAGCTGCGGCGGAGATCTTGGCGGCGCGCTTCATGTGCGATGTCCTTCCACGGGAAGAGTGGTCAACGCACGTTAAGCAGTTGAGCTAACAGTTGACACAAATACCATCTAACACTTCAGTGAACATCGTTTGCGGCTGGGCGACTTCGTCATCCCGGCTGCGGCTGAGGCAAGACTGGATGTGGTCCATGCCGAGGGTGTCCTACCAACAGCGGACTGACTGGTCGACGGCTTTGGGGGAGCAGCGCGGATCGGGTTCGGGTCTGCGGACGCGCTCGGGGCAGGCGTTACGTGGCCGCCCGCTCGACGATGGACAGGTGGCCGGAGCGTTCTGGCGTGGCCGACCCTCTGGACGGTGACCTCAACAGGGAGGCTGACCGCCTGGTCTGTCGAGCCGGGGACGGACGACGGCCTCGGGTCAGTTGAGTGCCGCCGAGGCGATGCCGGCCAGGCTGCGCTCAGCGTGGTCCGCAATCCTTCGACCGGGTTCGGCTCCGGTGTGTGGGCCGGCAGTCGGAACACCGTCAGGCGGTCCCGTTCGTTGCGCCGCTTGCGCATTGCGCCGGAGGCATGGGTGTTCAACCAGTCCCGTAACGTCGGATGAAATCCCAGCTCAGCATATGTGTGCAGCTTCTGACGCCGCACAGGTGCGGATAGGCTGCCTCGGATAGCGGTCACGTCCGGTGGCCGACTGGGAAGAGGGACCAGGGAGAGGAATGACGGTGGGACGTGGTGGCGCTGAGCCGCAGTCCGGGGGTGTGCGGTGGTTGGTGCTGGTCTACAAGATCCCGGCGGAGCCGACGCGGTTGCGTGCAGGTGTGTGGCGGAAGATCAAGGGGCTGGGAGCGATCTACCTGCAGAACTCCGTGGCCGCGCTGCCGGTGGGCCCGTCCGGGGAGCGCGCGTTGCGGCTGCTGCGGAACGAGATCGTGGAGATGGGCGGGAGCGCGTCGCTGCTGGAGTCGTCGGTGCTCGGCGGTGGGTCCGAGATCGAGGACGCGTTCAACGCGGCCCGCGACGACGAGTACGAGGAGATCGTGGATCGCTGCGAGGACTTCCTGCGGCAGATCGAAAAGGAGTACCGGGCGGAGCACTTCACCTACGCCGAGTTGGAGGAGAACGACGAGGACCTGGTGAAGCTGCGTAATTGGTTCGCGAAGGTGGAGGCGCGGGACGTGCTCGGCGCCTCGGGCAAGGCGTCCGCGGTGGCGGCGCTGGAGCGGTGCGCGCAGGTACTGGACGAGTACGCGGCCCGTGTCTACGCGGAGGAGGGGGACGGCCACTGACAGGGCCGACCCCCTCCGGCAGAGCCCGGCCGTTACCGGCGAGCCGCCTTGACGACGCGCGCCAGGGAGAGGCCCAGCAGGGCCACGACCGCGATCGCGGGCAGCCACCAGGCATTGACCCCGCCGCGGGTCAGGCCCCAGGTGGCGGCCAGGGCGAGGGCGACGCCGAGGGCGACGCGCCAGTCGTCGCCGACGATGAAGTCGTACCAGAAGCGGGCAAAGGACCGCAGGGCGGCGAGGACGTTCATGTGAGGCTCCCCTCGGTCGGCGCCGGTGCGCCGCCGCCCGTGGTGTTCCGGGTGCGGCGCAGGGCGGAGGTGCAGCCGAGCGCCAGCAACGCGACGGCAGGGACGATGGCGAGCAGTGCGGCGTCGGAGCCGGGCCAGTCAGCGCCGGCGCCTTCGGCCGCCCAGAACAGGCCGAACGACGTCAGCATGGCCCCGACGGCGAACTTCATGGTGTTCTCGGGGACCCGTGCCAGCGGCGCACGGACGGCAAGGCCGGCAATGACGACGACGGCCACGGCGACGAGGGCGCCGAGCACGGCGACCGGGACGTTGTGCTGGTTGTTGCCGAAGGTGACCACGATGAAGGCCACTTCGAGGCCCTCCAGGAACACGCCCTTGAAGGACAGCGTGAAGGCGTACCAGTCCCTGACGCGGCCGCGCCCGCCCACCTCGGCGGAGGATGCGGCGGCCACCTCTTCGGCGTAGGCCTGCGTCTCGTCGTGCAGGGCCTTGTAGCCGGACCCGCGCATGATCGCCTTGCGGAGCCACTGCAGGCCGAAGACCAGCAGCAGGGCGCCGACCACCAGGCGCAGCGCATCGAGCGGGATCCGGCCGACGGCCGGTCCCAGCACGGCGACGGTCGCCGCGAGCGCCAGCAGCGCGGCGACGGTGCCCTGCCATGCCGATCCCCAGTTCCGGCTGGTGCCGGCCGCCAGCACGATGGTCAGCGCCTCGACGGCTTCCACCGCACATGCGAGCAGGACGGTGATGAAGAGTACAAAGGTCGTCACCGGCCACCTCCGGATGTCGGGATCGGAAATTGACTGGTGCTCATGAGATCTCCACGAATGGGCGGTTGAGCGGGAAAGAGGCGGCGGCGTCGGCCTGTGGCGGTGCCGCGGGGTAGGCGAAACAGCCGTCCGGGTCCAGGGTGACTCGGACAGGGGTTCCGCGGGGGTGGGGCTGCTTGTCGAATACACCGGTCAGGGGTGTTCCGTCGGGCAGTTCGACCACGTGGTCGTACCCACGACCGCGGTAGGCGGTGTCGGTGACCGTGCCCGTCAGGCTCTGCCCCGGTTGGAGCTCCCCGGCGTCGTCGTCCGAGGTGCACAGGGCGACGGCGGCCGGACGGATCAGGACCTGGACCCTGCTCCCGTCGCCGATGGGAGCGGCCGCGTCGTGAGAAGGGCCCCGGCGTCCGTACGGACGAGGCCCCGGCCCGACTGTGCCTGGCCGTCCACGAGACCGCTCAGCTCACCGGCGAGGCCGGTGAAGCGCGCGACGAACGGGGTTGCGGGCCGGTGGTAGACGCTCTCCGGTGTGCCGAGCTGGACGAGGCGTCCGTTCTCCAGCACACCGACCTCGTCGGCCAGGGCGAAGGCCTCCGACTGGTCATGGGTGATGTAGACGGCCGTGGCGCCGCTGTCCCGGGTGAGCGTGGATATCTGCACCCGAAGGCGTTCACGCAGGTCGGCATCGAGGTTGGAGAGCGGCTCGTCGAAGAGCAGGAGGCCGGGTTCGGCGACCAGGGCGCGGGCGAGTGCGACCCGCTGCTGCTGTCCGCCGGAGAGCTGGTGGGGGTAGCGGTCTGCATGATCGGCCAGGCCGACCCGCGCGAGCACCTCCTGGACGCGGCGGTCCGACTCCGCACGGGACAGCCTGCGTCGCCGCAGCGCGTAGGAGGTGTTGCCCGCCGCGGTCATGTGCGGCCATAGGGCGTAGTCCTGGAAGACCATGGCCAGGTCGCGGCGGTCCGGGGCCAGGTGTGAGCGGCCGTCGGCGAGGACCCGGGTACCGAAGGAGACGGTGCCGCCGTCGGAGCGCTCGATCCCCGCCAGGCAGCGCAGGAGCGTGGTCTTGCCGGAGCCGGAGGGTCCGAGCAGCACCAGGAAGCGGCCGGGTGCCACGGAGAACGACACCTCGTCCAGAACCCGGGTGGGACCGAAGGACTTGCTCAGTCGCTCGACGGCTAGCTGGTCGGTCATGCCACGGCCTCCATGCGGCGGGCTGCAGGAAGCAGGAGCCGCAGGGCTCCCAGGGCGAGGGCGATCAGCACCACGGTCGCAACGACGACCAGGACGGTCATCGCCGCGCCTGCACCGAGGTCGTAGCCCTGGAGCTGGTGCGTGATGGCGACGGACAGGGGCTCCTGGCCCGGCGGGGCCAGCAGTTGTGAGATCGGGAGCTCCAGCAGGGTGCCGCAGAACGCGATCAGCCAGGTCCACACCAGGGAACCCGCGACGAGCGGCAGTACCGCGCCGGTCCAGGCCGAGGCGGCAGGCCGTCCATGGGTGCGGGCAGCCCACAGCAGCTGGTCGCTGACCTGCCCGAGGGAACCCGACAGCAGGCGCGCGGACGAGGGAAGGGCACCGGCCAGATATCCCAGCACCAGCAAGGTCGTGGTGCCGTACAGGTCGATGCCGAGGTCGGAGGAGATCGGCAGGTTGTAGGTGAAGATGTAGCCGCTGGCGAGGAGCACGCTGGGCAGTGCGATGGCGGCGAGCAGCAGCGCGTCCAGGACGCGGCCGGTGCGACCGCCGCCGCTGCGGGCCAGCGCCCGGCCCGCGACCGCGCCCAGCACGACGGCCGCGCATGCGGTGATCGTGGCGAGGCGGGCCGACAGGGCGAGGGCGGACAGCATCCCGGCGGAGTGCAGCACATGGCGGAAGTTGCCGAGCCCGAGCGCGGCCGAGGTGACCTTCCCGCCTGACGGCAGCAGGGACGCGGCGGCGGCGCCGAACGCCGGCACCCCCAGGGCGAGCAGGAAGAACCCGGCGACTCCGGTCAGCGTGGCAAGTTGGCCACCGGGGCTGAGCCGGGTACGCCGCGCGGGTCGGGTGCGCCCGGAAAGGATCTGGAAGCTCCGGCCGCGCATCGAGCGCCGCTGGGCGAGCAGGGCGAGCGCAACCAAGGTGAGCAGCAGCCAGCCCATCGCCGACGCGAGCGGGAAGTCGGCGGGGAATGTGCCGATCGCCTGCTCCATCGCACCGGTGAGCAGCGGGAAGCCTCCCTGGGAGGCGAGGGTCGCGGCCACTCCGAAGTCACTGACGGACTCGGCGAACACGATCGCCAGCGCGGCCCAAAGCCCCGGTGCCAGGATGGGGAGCAGCACCCGGAAGCTCGCCAGCCGCCCGGCCCCGTGGGTCCGCGCCGCGTCCTCGAACTCCCGGCCCATGCCCCGCAGCAGCGCGGACACGGCCAGGTAGGCAAAGGGCACGCCCCGGGAGGCCAGCACCCAGATCACTCCGGTCGGCCCGAAGACCACGGCACGCAGCGCAGCGGGGTCGTGGCCTGTCACCCGCGACAGCACGCCCTGTGGTTCGACGAGCCAGGTCCACCCGAGCGACTCCAGATAGGAGGGGGCCAGCAGCAGGGCCCACAGCAGCAGCCGCCACAGCCCCCTTCCCGCGAGTGTGGTGCGCTCGGTGAGCCAGGACAGCGCCAGCGCGACGACGGTGGCCAGCAGGGCTGCCCCCAGCCCGACCAGCAGGGTGTCGAGCAGCGCGTGGGCGGTCCACCCGCTGAGGACACGCTGGAACGGCGACCAGGTGAACCACGCGTCGCCCTGCCCGAGCAGCCGCGGGCTCACCGCGACCAGCAGGAAGCCGCCGACCGGAAGCAGCAGCACGGCGGCGAACCCGATCCAGGGCAGCGCGCGCAGCGCTCCGGCAGCGCGGCGGTGCAGTGCGCTGATCCGTCGGTGCGGGGTCCGGGCAGGTCGCGTGGTGGTGCGCGGCCCGGAGACGAGAGATGTGTCGATCACGGTTCAGTGGACGATCGTGTTGGTGAACCAGGTGTTGATGGTGCCCTCCTTCGGACCCCAGACGGCCGGGTCGATCGTCTGGGTCGGCACCGAGGCGAGAGCGGGAAGCTCCGGGTCCGGGTCGACGCCCTGGACGATCGGCCAGAACAGCGAGTCGCCGTTGCGGTCGCCGGTCAGCATCACCTGCTGGCCCTGCTTGCTGAGCACGTACTGGGCGAACTGCTTGGCCTCGGCCTGGACCTGCGCGGATGCCTTCGCGTCGATGCCGATCACGCTGGGCAGCGAGGTCACCTTCGACAGGTAGGCAGTCTTGATGTTCTTGTCCTTGATGCCGGCCGCGATGCCCGCCGAGCTCTGGATCAGTGCGACCTTGATCTGGCCGGTCTGCAGTGCGTGCAGGGTGTCACCGTTGGTCTGGAACACGTGCAGGCCGTTGTTCTTGAGGGAGCTGTAGAACGACTGGCCCTGGCTGTCGCCGCCGAGCTGGTTGAACATGCCGGCCACGAACGGGTACGTGGGGCCGGAGACGGCCGGGTCGTTCATGCCGACCGCGCCCTTCCACTCCGGCGAGAGCAGCTGCTGCCAGCTGGTCGGCGGATGCGGGGTCGTGCTTGCGTCGTACACCACGGCGGCGGTGACCGTGAGACCGGTCGGAATATAGCTCTTGTCCTGCGGAACGACCGCCTGTCCGGCGGTGGTCAGCTGTGCGTTGGGTTCGAATCCCTTGACCAGCATCCCGGCCTGGTCCATCGAGGCGAATGCCTCGTCGCCGTCCACCCACAGCACGCCCCACTGGGGGTTGGCCCGTTCGGCCTGGACCCGGGCCAGCAGCGGCCCGGTGCTGTCGTCGACGAGCTTGGTCGGAATACCGGTGGCCTTCTGGAAGGCGCTGACCATCGCCTTGTCGTATCCCTGGGCCGAGTACACCACCAGCGGAACCGGCGCACCGGCGGTGCCGGCGGTGCTGCCGGCCGACGATGCGGCCTGGCTCGACCCGCCGCATGCGGACAGCGTTGCCATCAGCAGCCCCGCAGCCACGGTACCGCCGACGAGGCCGCCACGAGCCCGGGCCATCGTTCGAAGAGACATGTTCGCTCCAGCACGCGTAGAATGTAACAACGGTTAGAACCGTCGAGCAACGGAGCAAACGAAGGGCGCGCCATCGGCCCCCGTGAGGTGAACAGCGGCGGAACATCGCGATCAACAGGGCGGACGCCCGCCGATGGGGCATGTGGCCGCACCACGAGCCCAGCCGGCTGCCCCTTTGCCGGGAGACTAGCCGAGGTCTCCTGATGCACCGCCGCCGCTGGAACGACGGTGTGCCCGGGAACAGGAAAGGCCCACGGCCACAGTCGGGGGCCCCGTGCAACGGCGCTGTTCCGCCCATTCGGCGCTCTGCTCGGCCAGCACCGGGCCGATCAGGCGGATGATGGCGTCGCGGTCGGGGAAGATGTCGACCACGTCGGTGCGGCGGCGGATCTCCTTGTTCAACCGTTCGGTCGCCAACACCGCGCTGCAGTTGGTGGCTGTGCCGTCCGTCAGTCGCCTGCGCCGCGCCGGTCGCACCGCCATTACCACCGGCGCGCTCACCGTGCCTGTGGCGCTCGGGCTGCGCGACGCCATCTGGTCGGCGTGGGTGCTCGGCGGCCATGTCACCACTCCCGGCCAGTTGGCCGCACTCATCCTCGTCAGCGGGCTGCTGATGGGGGGCGTCGCCTTCGGCATCGCACTCAACAACCGGGCGAGCCCGCGGTGACGGTCACCGGCCCGCATCGCGCGCTGGCCGGCCCACCAACTCGTGTGAACCGTGCGGAGGAGACCCTTCGTTGGGCGTCGCTGCCTGGTCGAGGCCAAGAGCGGGCGGAGCAAGGCCCGCCGCCGTCGCGCCCTGGTCGCGGCCTACCAGGTGCAGGCACAGGTCGACAGCGGCTGCGGCTCAGGTGAGGATGTCGCCGTCGTCGACGAAGAGGAACGTCGGGGTCGAGGTCGACCTGAGGGAACAGTCATGCCCTCCGCGTCCAGAAACGATCGAAGAGCCCGCGACCTTCATGCCTCCACAGGATCCTGATCGTTCTGCCCTTGCGCCTGCGCCCAGGTGATCGCCCATTCGTTGAGCGGTCCGAGGGCGTCACCGAGTGCTGTCCCCAGCGGAGTGAGCTCGTAGCCATCGGCTGAGGGGGCGATGATCCCGTTTGACGTGAGTTCGCGAAGCCGCTGGTAGAGGACGCTGGATGACAGACCCTCGCACCGTGCCAGCAGTGCACGCGCACCGAGCGGACCCGCACGCAGCTCCCAGAGAATCCGCAGCGCCCACCGACGGCCGAAGAGATCCATCGCGGCCATGATCGGACGGCCGGTAGTCGATCCACGAACCGGTGTTCCTGGGCGTGGTGTCGGCATGACCCTCCTTGTGTTTCGTTATTCGAAACACTAGCATCCATCCAGTGTTTCTCATTGAGAAACAACCTCAACGGGAGCGGCGATGTCGCGCACAGCCCTGCTGGAACCGCCGTACGCCGACCGGGCCCGGCGCGCTACGGGCGCGCATGATGCCCGGGGACGTGCTCAGGCGGAGGCGGTCCCGGCCACCCGTAAGAGAGCCGCCGCCCGCTCCGCGCTGGGCGGGGCCCGCGCCGCGGCCGCCACTCACACGCTCGCCTGCGCCGCGGAGATCCAGGCTCCCGCGGCCGTGCGCGCCGCCGCCCGCCAGGTCCTCGCCGAGGCCGGAGTCACCGCCGACCACCTGGCCCTGATCGATCCCTCCGACGTCACCGAGGCCCCCGACGACCACACCGGCGAGGCGATCCTCGCGATGGCCGCCAGGGTCGGCACCACCCGTCTCGTCGACAATATCCCGCTCACCTTCGGGGGCACCCCATGACCGCATCCGCATCCACAACAGGAACCGCGACCCGCATACGCCTGCACGCACCGGCCCCTGGCTGGTCGATCGACGCGGACGTCGTGGTCGTCGGCTCCGGCGTGGCAGGCCTCACCGCGGCCCTCCGCTGTACGGCAGCCGGCCTGCGCACCGTCGTCGTCACCAAGGCCCGCCTGGACGACGGCTCCACCCGCTGGGCCCAGGGCGGCATCGCGGCCGCGCTCGGCGAGGGCGACACCCCTCAGCAGCACCTGGACGACACGCTGGTCGCGGGGGCCGGACTCTGCGACGAGAGCGCGGTCCGTGCCCTGGTCACCGAGGGTCCCGACGCGGTACGCCGCCTCATCGCCACCGGCGCCCACTTCGACACCTCGCCCGAGGGCGACCTCCAGCTCACCCGTGAGGGCGGCCACCACCGCCGCCGCATCGTCCACGCGGGCGGCGACGCCTCGGGCGCGGAAGTCTCCCGGGCCCTGGTCGAAGCGGTCCGTGCCGCAGCGGTCCGTACGATCGAGAACGCCCTGGTCCTGGACCTGCTGACGGACGCCGAAGGCCGTACGGCCGGCGTCACGCTGCATGTCATGGGCGAGGGCCAGCACGACGGCGTCGGCGCGGTCCGCGCCCCGGCCGTCGTCCTCGCGACGGGCGGCATGGGCCAGGTCTTCTCCGCGACGACCAACCCCTCGGTCTCCACCGGAGACGGCGTGGCACTCGCCCTGCGCGCCGGAGCCGACATCTCCGACCTCGAATTCGTCCAGTTCCACCCCACGGTCCTCTTCCTGGGATCGGGCGCGGAGGGCCAGCAGCCCCTGGTCTCCGAGGCGGTACGGGGCGAGGGCGCCCACCTGGTCGACGCGACGGGCACCCGCTTCATGCTCGGGCAGCACGAACTGGCCGAACTGGCCCCCCGCGACATCGTCGCCAAGGCCATCACCCGCCAGATGCAGCTCCACGGCACCGAGCACGTATACCTGGACGCCCGCCACTTCGGCGCAGAGATGTGGGAGACCCGCTTCCCCACGATCCTCGCCGCCTGCCGCAGCCACGGCATCGACCCGGTCACGGAGCCGATCCCCATCTTCCCGGCCGCCCACCACGCATCGGGTGGCGTACGCACCGACCTGCGCGGCCGCACCACAGTCCCCGGCCTCTACGCCTGCGGCGAGGTCGCGTGCACCGGGGTCCACGGTGCCAACCGGCTCGCCTCCAACTCCCTCCTCGAGGGCCTGGTCTTCGCGGAACGCATCGCGGAGGACATCACGGCGACCGCCTACGAGCGCACCGACCCGGTGATCCCCGAGGGCACCACGCTCCCGCTCCTGGCCCCCGAGTCCCGCCTCGCGATCCAGCGGATCATGACGAGCGGCGCCGGAGTGATCCGCTCCGCCGCGAGCCTCGCCGAGGCGGCCGCGCACCTCGAAGCGATCAGGGCGGACGCCGACGCCGAGGCCCCCGACGACCGCAAGCCGGCCGTCCCCGGCGTCGAGGCCTGGGAGGCGACGAACCTCCTGTGCGTGGCCCGCGTCCTGGTCGCCGCCGCCCGACGCCGCGAGGAGACCCGCGGCTGCCACTGGCGCGAGGACCACCCGGACCGCGAAGACGCGGGCTGGCGCCGCCACTTGGTCGTGCGACTGCAGCCGGACCGCTCGCTCGCGGTCCACGCCACGGACACCGCGGAATTCCCCCCGACCCTCCCTCCCCTTCTCCAGGAGCAGTGACCGTGAGCACCCCCGGGCTCCCCCTCCTCCCGGCCGCCGGCTGCGACGACGACTGCGGCTGCGGCGGGGCGGGCGCGCCCAGGACTGCCGAGGTCCACTCGTGGGCCATTGTCGGTCGCGGGCGGCCGAGCTGCCAGGGACTGCCGGGGGCGGCCGTCCGGCGCCAACGGTCCCGGGGGAGTGCTGCGCCGCGGCAGCGGTAGGGGTCACTGCCACGGGGACGAGAAGCGGGGCGGCGGCAGCGGGCGGAGGATGGGAGGGGTGGGGCGCGGTCTGTTCAGCCGGTGGCGGCCGTGCCCGCCGGGCTCGGCGGACAGGCCGGAGCCCGGGCAGGGTGGAGGCGGCCGAACATGATGATGCTCCCGGGGGTTTCGTCGATCCTCCCCGCGCACCGCAGGCGGGGGACCGGCCCTGCACACATCGCCGGAGGAGCACCGGGTCCGCGTCGTGCGGCTCACCCGGTCGAGCAGAGAAAGCCTGGAGGCCGAGGCGGCACAAGGTTCGAGCCGGGCGGGGATCAGCCGTTCGCCGGGCCCTCCGCGCCGCACTCAGCGGCCGACCCGGGCGGAGGCCGCCCTCAGTGGCCGGCCGGGCGCCGGGCGGGTGTAACGGCAGGGTGACGGCTGTGGTGGATCCCTGGCTGCTGCGGTACGAGGGTGTGGACGCGGAGTCCGAGGGGCTGCGCGAGGCGTTGTGCGCCGTCGGAAACGGCTATCTGGTGACCCGCGGTGCGGCGCCGGAATGCATGGCGGACGGCGTTCACTATCCCGGGACCTACGTGGCCGGCTGCTACCACCGAGCCATGTCCCGGATAGCCGGCTGTGAGGTGGTCAACGAGGACCTGGTGAACTGCCCGAACTGGCTCCCGTTGACCTTCCGGCCGGCGGGAGGAGGGCCGTGGTTCGGTCAGAGCGACGATGCGGCACCGTCGGAGCCGCCGGAGGTCGTCGGGCCTGTGGGTGGAGCTGCTCCGGCCGGTAGTGTGCGGGCGACCCGGGAGGTCCTGGAACTGGACCTGCTCCGGGGCGTGCTCACCCGACGGCTGAGGACCGAGGACGGACAGGGGCGGATCACCGAGGTGATCCAGCGGCGCATCGCGCATATGGGGCAGCCGCACCTCGTCGCTCTGGAGACCACCTGGGTTCCCCGCAACTGGTCCGGGCTTGTGGAGGTGCGGGCCGGTCTGGACGCCACCGTCTCCAACACCGGAGTCACCCGCTACCAGGGCCTGGCCTCCCGCCACCTGGTGCCGAGGGCTCAGGACGGCGCGGGCGACGTCGTGTGGCTGGAGGTGGGGATGGATGCCTCGCCGCTGAGCATCGCCGAGGCGGCGCGGATCCGGGTGCAGAACGCGGGCGTTCCGGCGGCCGCGAAGCGGCGGACCACGGCACGGCAGGGTTGGGTGGGGCAGGACCTCACCGTGCGGGTGGGGGAGGGGCGCCCGACCACGGTCGAGAAGACCGTCGCGGTATGCACCTCCCGCGACCGCGAGCTGGGCACCGCGTCCCCGGCCTCCTCAGCGCGGAGGTTGGTTGCACGCGCAGGCGCCTTCGACGACCTGCTGCGCGAGCACACCCTGTGCTGGGAGCAGCTGTGGCGGCGCTGCCGTACCGACACCGACCGCCCGCAGGACACCGGAAACCTGCGCCTGTACATCTTTCACCTGCTGCAGACCTGCTCCGAGCACTCCGTCGACCTGGATGTGGGCATCCCCGCGCGCGGGCTGCACGGCGAGGCCTATCGCGGACATGTCTTCTGGGACGAGCTGTTCATCCTCCCGTTCTTCAACCTGCGCTTCCCTGAACGCAGCCGGGCAGTGCTGCGCCACCGCCACCGGCGGCTCGCAGAGGCACGGCACGCGGCACAGGAGGAGGGCCGTGCCGGGGCGATGTTCCCCTGGCAGAGCGGAAGCGACGGCCGGGAGGAGACCCAGCGGCTCCACCTGAATCCGCGCTCGGGCCGCTGGCTTCCGGATCGCACACGTCTGCAGCGGCATGTCGGTTCGGCGGTGGCCTACAGCGTCTGGCAGTACTGTCAGGCCACCGGTGACGCGGACTTCCTGGCCCGCTACGGGGCCGAGCTGCTGCTGGAGGTGGCCCGCTTCTGGAGCAGCACGGCCTGGTACGACCACACGTGCGACCGGTACCGCATCACCGGAGTCATGGGCCCCGACGAGTACCACACCGGCTATCCCTGGTCGGCGCGGCCCGGCATCGACGACAACGCCTACACCAACGTCATGGCCGCCTGGGTGCTGGGCCGGGCCCTGGAGTCCCTGGACCTCCTGCCGCCGTACCGGAGGCAGGAGCTGTCGGAGCGGCTGGGGCTGGACCGCGAGGAGCTGAACCGCTGGGAGGAGGTACGCCGCCGCCTTGCAGTGCCCTTCCACCAGGGCGTCATCAGCCAGTTCGAGGGCTATGAGCGGCTGGAGGAGCTGGACTGGGACGGTTACCGCCGTCGGTACGGCGACATCCGCCGCCTGGACCGCATCCTGGAAGCCGAGGGCGACAACCCCAACCGGTACAAGGTCTCGAAGCAGGCGGACGCACTGATGCTGTGCTATCTGTTCTCCGCCGACGAACTCCTGCCGCTGCTCCGTCAGTTGGGCTGCCCGGCCGAACCGGGGCTGCTGCCCGGGACGGTGGCGTACTACCTGCGGCGCACCGCGCACGGGTCCACACTCAGTGCGGCCGTCCACAGCTGGGTGCTGGCCCGTTCCGACCGGGCCGCCTCCTGGCGGTTCTTCCGAGAGGTCCTTGCCGCGGATGTCCACGACATCCAGGGCGGCACCACAGCCGAGGGCATTCACCTGGGGGCCATGGCCGGTGCGGTCGACCTGGTGCAGCGCTGCTACACCGGCCTGGACGTCCATGACGACACCCTCCGGCTGAGCCCGGAACTGCCCGCTCAGCTCGGCCGACTGGACGTCGATCTGCGCTTTCGCGGGCACGACGGCATTCATCTGCACATCGACGCCCGGGGGCTGCATGTCGCGCTTCCGCCAGGCCCGGCCGATCCCATCAGGGTCGAGTACAAGGGGCGCACGGCCGTTGTGGAACCCGGCAGCAGCATCGCCTGGCCGCTGTGATCCGCGGCCGTTGCCTCTGCCGCGGCATCCGGGGGCGGGCGCGGCGCAGCCGCCATGCGGTCAGGGTCGGGCGTGCTTCCATCCCTCCGGCCCCTGGAGGCGCGTCCCGCCGTACCGGCGCCCGTCCGGGAGAGGACCTGCACCTGCGCCCGGACCACTCCCGGCCTCGTCGCGGGGTCGGGAAGGAGGACGTCAAGCGCTGCTTCCGTTGGAAGGTGTCGCTCGCCCTGTCGGGCGACAATGGAGGTGCGGTACCGCACCCGGCACCTAACCGCAGGAGGCCACCATGCACCACCGCACCGTTGCGGACGTGATGACGAGGTCTGTCGTCACTGCTCACCCGGACACCCCGTTCAAGGAACTCGCCGACCTGCTCGACCGCAATGCGGTCAGCGCCGTGCCGGTGGTCGATGCCGCGGATCATCTGGTGGGGCTGGTCTCCGAGGCCGACCTGCTCCAGAAGGAGGCGTCCCTGCCGGATCCCCAGGGGCGCGCGCGGGCGGGGACGCCGACCCACGCCGAGCAGGCCCGGGTGACGGCCGAGACGGCACAGGGTGTGATGACTGCCGACCTGTTCTCGGCCCACCCGGAGTGGACGGTCCCGGAGGCTGCTCGTGCCATGGAGCAGCACCATGTGCGGCGTCTGCCGGTGGTCGACGAGGTGGACCGCTTGATCGGGATCGTCAGTCGCACCGATCTGCTGCGGGTCTTCCTGCGAAGTGACACGGCGATCCGTGAGGAGATCGTCGACGATGTCCTGCAGCAGACGCTGTGGCTGGACACCAGGGACGTCGCGGTGGAGGTCGAGGACGGCGTGGTCACTCTGCGGGGGCAGGTGGAGAACAACAGCATGATCCCGCTCCTGGCCCGGCTCTGCTGGTCGGTGGATGGCGTGGTGGCTGTGCACACCGTGCTCGGCTACCAGGTCGACGACACCTCCGGGCATGCGCCCGGTACCGGGCCGACGGGCACGCGCAGCACATTCCGGGGCCGGCACTGAGCTGGCGCTGATCCCGCCCGGCGAGAACGGCGGCGCACACCGAAGGCCGTGGTGTGCGGACCGCCGGAACTGCGATCGGGCCGGAACCGCGATCGGGCCGGAACTGCGATCGGGCCGGAACTGCGATCGGGCCGGAACCGCGATCGGGTGGGTTGGGTCGAGCGTCGCAGCCAAAGGACGTCAAGGCCTCGGCCCCCGGCTGGGCGCAGCTGCGTTCACGCCGTCTGGATGGACCTGCCGCTGATCCTGGTCGGGACGATGCGGACCCACAGGTCCCGGGCGCCGCCCGCCCAGGAGGAAAGGGCCGGGTCGGTCGGCCTCTGCACCGCCTCGGCATCGGCGATCCGTTCGGCGTGACCGACCACGAGGACACTCCACCCCTGGGACAGGACGTCGTCCACCTGGTCGACCTCGAAGCACACCTCGTGATCGACCGCAGCCGCCGCCGGCCCGCCCGGGGTCGTCCGGTAGACGATCGCACCCTCGACCATGGCGTAGTTGACCGGGAACACGGTGGGGCCCTCGGAGGTGGACAACGCCACGCGGCCGACCCCGCGATGCCCGAGGTGTTCGCGGCACTCCCGCTGGTCCAGTTGCGCGAGCGCGGGGTGGGACGCTGCTTGGGCCCGACCCGGAGGAGCGTCCACGTGGCCGCCCAGCAGCCGGGCGGGGACGGTTTCCAGGGCAGCTGCCAGCCTCAGCAGAGCGCCGATCGGGACCTCAGCCGGCTTCCCCTCCACATACGCTATGTAGCTCGCAGCCATCCCCGCCCTGCCGGCCACCTCCTCGCGGCTCAGCCCGAGCTCAGTACGACGCGCCGCCACGCGCCGCCCGAGGTCACCAGGGTGCGGGAATGTCGAAGGCGCCGCATTCTCGGACTTCTCAGACACGGCCACACACCTCCTGAACGGAACATTCCGGCCTGTTTCACTCGACAGTTTCATTGGATCAGGAAACCCAGGCCCGGGCGAGGGCACCTTCTGCCGGGACACCCGTCCTGATCGTGGGTGATCGCGGGGTACGACAGCGACGCCCGGGGAGCTTCCTGCCGTCGTCCGGAGACAATGAATGCCGCGGACCAGTACGACTGGCACCCCTGCCCGCGGCTGCTGCCGGCAGAGCCCCACACGGAAACCGGGCACGCAGTGGTTGTACCCACGGTTGGCCTCCAGTCCCCAGTCGGTCGACCATGGACGCAGACCCACCGGTGCGGAACGGACAGCTTGAACCACCCAGCCACCGGGCCCTGTGACATCGGACGGTGACACCATGCACTTCTTCCTGGATGACCTGAGCCAGGAGCATCGCAACACGCTCACGGAGTTGGCGCATGAGGTTTCCTTCCCCGCCGGCGTGAGGCTGTTCGAAGAGCATCGGCACGCGGACCGGTTCTGGGTGCTCCGCAGTGGCGGGGTCGACCTGGACATGCACATCCCCGGACACCGGCCCACCGTGATCGCAACCGTCCATGGAGGGGACCTGCTGGGCTGGTCATGGCTGTTCCCGCCCTATCTGTGGACACTGGGTGCCCATACGCGAACGCCGGTCGAAGCCTTTGAGTTCGACGCCGCCGAAGTCCGTGCGCGATGCGAGGCCGACCATGCGTTCGGCCACCAACTGGCGCTGCTCTGCGCGGCAGTGATCGGCAGGCGGCTGCACGCCACCCGCACCCGCCTGCTGGACCTGTACGCCCCGGACAGAACCGAGACGAACTGACGCCCTGGCCCGCACCCGCAGCGGCCGGGCCTGGTGCCCGCATGCCCCAGCCATGGCGGGATCTTTGGGTGCCGTGGCACCTCCCATCGGTCGGCAGGAGTGGAACAGCTGCCGGTGACATGCTCGACGGTAGGAGGTGCATGACCGTGAGCAAGAAGATCGCAGCGTCCCGGGAGGCGCCCGGGGTGCCGACGCCACAGCGCGGCGACATGGCCCGCCGTGTGGCCCGGCATTGCGTGTCGCTCGGGATCAGTATCGAGGAGCTGGCGCGCCGGGCGAGTATGTCCCCGCGCTACCTCGAACTGCTGGAGGAACTCGGCGGTGACTTCGATCCCGACGGTTTGGCGCGGATCGCGGACGCCTTGCACTTGACCCCCCACGAGCTACTGGCAGGGCCTGCCGACAGACCTGTCGGGCAGGGACCAGCAGCACCCCATCCCCTCCTCGGCGGACTCGGACCGGAGGAATGCCGGGACCGGCTGGGCACACATGGAGTCGGCCGCGTCGCAGTGCCGACGCCGGAGGGCACCGCCGTGCTTCCGGTCAACTACACGGTGGTTGCCGGCGCCATCGTCTACCGCACCGACCCCGATGCCGTCACGGCTGCTGCTCCGGGTACAGAGATCGCGTTCGAGGTCGACGACGTGGACGAGGCTCTGAGGTCGGGATGGAGTGTCCTGGTCATGGGTACTGTCGAACATGTGTCCGATCTGGACAGCATCCGGCTTCTTGCCACGCAGGTGGCGGAGCCTTGGGTCGGAGGCAAGCGCGACCTGTGGGTGAGGCTCAGCCCGACCCGGGTCACCGGCCGTGTCATCCGGACTGCCTGAGGGGCCCGAGCCGACGGCTCATGGGCCGCACCGCGCCCAAGCCGGGCTGTCGGATCCGCGGGAGGCTGCGGTGCAGACGAGGACGCTCTTGGACTCGGCGCTGCAAGGCCGGCCCGGCCCCGGGGCGAGGGCGAGCACCACCTGTCATCGCTCCGTCGGGTGGCCAGGGGTTCGCAGCACGGACAGGCGGCGCCGGTACTCCTCCTCCTCGATCTCGCCACGGGCGAACCGGTCGGCCAGGATCTGCTCGGGCGTGGGCCCCGGGGTGGCGTGGTGCTGTTGGTAGCGGTGGCTCAGGGCTCGATAAAGCAGCACGGCGACGATGACGACCGCGACCCAGAACAGAATCATGCCGACTGACATCACCAACCAGCCCCAGCCACCGACATCGTGGTCGTACCAGAACATCATCGGCCTCACCTCGTGGGCTGACCGCGTTCCTCGGTCAGCCCGCCGTTCCTTCTCCCTCACCTCTCATCTTCCGCCCGGGCCGGCCGGGAAGCAGAGGTCGAAGGTCCCAACGGCCTGCAGTGAGTGACGTCGGTCCCAACGCCGCCCGGCCGCTCTGCCCTTTGACCTCCCCCCTTCTGCTCCTCGACATCGACGGCCCACTTGACCCCTACGCGGCCAGACCTCACCAGCGGCCCGAGGACTGCACCACCCACCGCATGAAGACCGGCTCCTGGGTCGCTCGCCACCGCAAGCCCCAGGCATACGCGAGAGCGAACAACTTCCCCGATGGGGAGCAGTCCGACGCGCATGCCCTCATCATCGATACCCCCGTTTCTGGTACCTTCCGCGGTCAAACCGTCATGGCAGCGCGCGGAGCGTGGCCGTCCGCTCCGCCACCGAGCAGCACAGCGTGCCCCTGCACCGGGTCCACGCGAAGGACGGCGGACGCATCCGTCAGAAGCGGTACTGCGAGATCGGGACCGTCGAGGTGCCCCGACGCCCGCCAGGCGCTCCAGGCCGTCCGCTGGCGACGCGACCTGTCCACTGGCAAGCTCACCATCAACGCGTCTACCTGATCACCAGCCTGGAGCCCGGCCCGGTCGCCGGCGACCAACTCGCCGCCTGGAGCAAAGGCCGCTCGGGCATCGAGAACCGCCTGCACCACGTCCCCGACCGCACGAGTGCTAGCGTTCATTGGGAAGGGCGAAATCTAGCGATTTTTACTATTCCTCCCTCCCCCTGAACAGAAGGGCAGGGCGAGATGACCGTTGGGGAGAGCTCCTTCGGAGGCTGCTCCGAGCCGCTGAGCCGGGTGAATCCCCAGGGTTCGTCGGCTGCTCGGTCGCCGGATGAAGGGCTGCCGGACAGCACCCGGGCCCTGGCTCTTGCACTGGCCCTCCGACAGGCGAAGACATGCCTGGACGGTCTGGAAGCCATGGCGCACTGGTGTGAGCCCGATGACGGGCGGCTGCGGCTGGTGGCCTTCGATGAGTTCGCCCCAGCGTGCGCCGCCGGGACGTGGGCGCAACTGCGCCGCGAGCAGGATGCGGCGCCCGCACGCGCCGTCCGACGCGGCGGCTATGTGTGGGTGGACGGGGACCCACTGGGGGTCGGCGCGTCCGGTACCGCTGCGGTGCCGTTCATGGGTGCCGACGGTCCCCTTGGAGCGTTGTCCGTGCTCATGGGCGGGGCCGGCGAGCCGGACAGGATGCAGCGGTCCTTCCTGCACGCGATCGCGGCATGGGCTGCGGCGCAGGTGTACGGTGCGCCCCAGCCGTCGGCCCCTTGTCCGGCATCCATGGTCGAGCGTTCCATGCTGATGGGCGAGCTGACCGCCGCGCTCGCCGAGGCCGTGACTTCCCAGGACGTCGTGCAGGCTGTCGCGGACCATGTGATGCCCCCCTTCGGAGCCGACGGGCTGCTGTTCCAGGTGCGCGAGGAGGACGACCGGTTGTATGCCGTCGGCTCTGCCGGATACCCGCAGGAGTTCATCAGGCTGATGGACGGGTTCCCGCTCTCCGATTACGCCACGATCCACGACGTGGTACGCACGCGTACCCCCCGGTTCATCGAGTCGAAAGCCGAGTACGAGCGGCTCTATCCCTCGATGAGCCAAGTGAGTGCGAAGTCGCCGAAGGGGGCGTGGGCGTTCCTGCCCATGATCGCCTCCGGCCGGACCATCGGTCTGTGCACGGTCTCCTTCAGCGAGTCGCGCCCGTTCAGCGTCGACGAGCGCACCCTGCTGACGGCTCTGAGCGGTCTGGTCGGCCAGGCCCTGGAGCGGGCCCGCCTCTACGACAGGGAGCACGCCCGCGCTCGGGAATTGCAGCGCGGCCTACTGCCTCGCGCGCTGCCCCGGCTGCCCGCCGCCTGCGCCGCCGCCCGCTACCTGCCCGCGGGCCAGGGCGAGGAGGTGGGCGGAGACTGGTACGACATGATCCCCCTGTCCGCCGACCGGGTCGCCATCGTGATCGGCGATGTCATGGGGCACGGTATCGCTGAGGCGGCCACCATGGGACGGCTGCGCACTGCCGTGAGCACCCTCGCCGACCTGGACATACCTCCCGACGAGTTGTTCGACCGCCTCAACGACATGGTCTCCGAGCTGGGCGACGACTTCTACGCCACCTGTCTGTACGGGGTCTTCGACCCGGTCGCCCGCATCTTCTCCTACGCCTTGGCCGGCCACCCGCAACTGGTTGTTGTCCATCCCGACGGCACCGTCCACAGCCCCGTCGTCGCCGCGGACCCGCCGCTGGGCGCCGCACAGCCGCCCTTCGAGACACATCAGCTGCAGCTGCCCGGCGAGAGCCTGCTCGTCCTGTGCACGGACGGGCTCATCGAGTCGGCCACCCAGGACGTAGAGCAGGGGCTGGCCCGCCTCCAGCAGGTCCTGGCCCAGGTCGCATCCCCCGCCGCGTACTTCCAGGCCGCCGACGAAGACGACGACGTCCGGCGTCTGGAGGAGTTGTGCGGCACGGTCGTCTCGGCGCTGCTGCCCGACAGCGGGCAGACCAATGACGACGCCGGCCTGCTCATCGTCCACACCCGATGCGCCGACCCGAGTGACGTCGCCGGCTGCGACCTCCCCGAGGATCCTCGGGCCGCCGGCCAGGCCCGCCAGTACATCCGCGCACAACTCGCGGCTTGGGGACTGGCCGACCTTGTGTTCATCACAGAACTGCTGGTGAGCGAGCTGGTCGGCAACGCCGTCCGGCACGCCAGAGGCCCTGTCCGGCTGCGCCTTCTGCGCAGCCGGACCCTGATCTGCGAGGTCTACGACGGCAGTCTCAACACTCCCCGCATCCGCCGTGCCGACTACACCGACGAAGGCGGACGAGGCCTCCAACTTGTCGCAGCCCTCTCCGAGCGCTGGGGTGCCCGGTATCTCCAGGACGGCAAGTGTCTCTGGACCGAACAGGAGTTGCCGAACGGCGAGCCTCGCGGTGCGGGATCAGCTGCGGAGTACGCCGCCTGACATCCTTCGCTGGAGGCAGGAACGTGGAGCGGTTCTTGGTCTTCTTGAAGCCGTCGCCGTTGGTGGTCTCGACGCCGCCGTGGATCCGGATCGGCCTTCGGCGCCGGGCGGCACACGGCCGTCGCGGCGTGGGCGGAGGGGGTGCAGTACCAGCGCGGTTTGCAACGCCTCCAGGTAGCCGGCGGCCGCTCCGCCGGCTGGTGGCAATGTTTCGGCAGCTCGTCCTCGATCCGGGCCACCGAGCGGTCGGTCAGCTGCACCACCCGCGCCCAGCTCTTCCCCATGTGCACAGGTCTCGGGCCCTCGCGTGCGGATCAGCTGGGGTGTCAGCCCGTGGTGGGGCATGCAGGGCGGCGAAGAGTTGCTGCCGGGCGCCTTGCCAGGGCCAGTTCTCTACGCCCTCCACTGCAACGGCCACCGCCCCCACCAGGCCGCCCACGACCGACTGACCACGCACCGACTCCTCCGTATGACCGGAACACTCGGCGGCGTCATCGATGAGTGCGGCTGAGCGGCTTGACCAGCAGCGATGAGTCTCTGAACGGCACAGCTCGCACATGACTAGCTGATCTGACCTGTTTCAGCGGCGAAGCATCCGGGAGCCGGAGACGGTGACGAGGGTCGCAGCGAGGGTGACAAGGCCGACGAGCACGGCGACCGTGGGCCAGACCCTGAGCGCGGCGGCGGTGAGCAGCGGTGGGATGGTCATGCCGGCGTAGGCGATGAGGAAAATGCCGGCGAGTGCCTCGCCTCGGCGCTCCGCATCCGCGGCCGCGGCGACGGTGCCGAGGGCGGCTCGGAACAGGATGCCGATGCCCGCGCCGGTGATTCCTGCGCCGATGAGGAAGAACGGAAGCGAGGCGACGATGGCGGCAACGCCGATGCTCGCTAGTCCGAGGACGGCGAGCGCGAGGGCGAGCTTGATCTGAGGGGGCGTCGCCAGCCGCACGGTGACCATCTGCGCGAGGGCCGCGGCCATGAAGAGGATGAAGGGCGCGAGGCCGGCGAGCAGGTGCGAGTGCAGTCCGAGGATGCCGACGAGGAAGGTGGAGGACAGTCCCATGAGGGTGCCGAACACCGCGAACGCCCCGAACGCCGCCGCTCCAGCCGCCCAGAACGCGCCCCTGCCTGCCGCCGGCACTGCGACGCGCTGCGGCCGGTAGGCAGGGCGCTCCTCACGGCGCTCGACCGTCTCGGGAACGAAGGCGAGCAGGATCCCTTCCACGACCAGGAGGATGGCGAAGGCCACGAAGGGCACGGTGAGCGGTCGTGTGGACCAGGTCGCGATGACCCCGCCGATCAGCGGGCCGAGGCCGATGCCGCCGAGGTTGGCGAAGGTCGACACCAGGGCGACGCGACCTCTGGCGTGGTTGGCCGCTGCGCCGAGTTCGGAGAGGTGTGCGGTCGCCGTGGCGGTGAGGATGCCGATGCCCAGTCCGCTGATGAAGCGGGCGGTGATGAGGCCGGCGACGTCGTTCCGGACGAGGAAGAGGATCGCGGCCAGCAGGTTGACGAGCAGTGAGCCGAGGATCACGCGTCGGCGTCCGAGCCAGTCGGAGACATGGCCCGCGAGATACAGGCTCAGCATGACCCCGGCCGCGTATGCGGCGAAGATGATGGTGAGGACGATCGTCGGGAAGCCGTCGCGCTGCTGGTAGATCGCGTAGAGGGGCGTCGGGACGGCGCAGAACGCGAGCTCGGTGCTGAAGGCGAGCGCGATGATCCAGAAGCCCACCCCATGCGGGAGCCGTCCGGTGGGTGGAGTCTGGGCTGGAGTCAGCGGGGGAGCCGCGGTCGTCGTCATTCCTCCATGCTCGACTCCTCATGTCATCGTGTCCAACGCATACTCTTGTTCACAGTTATCGATGGGAACGATGGAGCAGGAGGCAGGGAGAGATGGAGACCCGACTGGTCGAGTACGCGATTGCGGTCGCCGACGAGCTGAGCTTCACCCGTGCCGCGCAACGGGTCCACGCAGGGCAGTCGACCGTATCCGCCGGCGTTCGGGCGCTGGAACGGGAGCTCGGCACCGCGCTCTTCGATCGGGACCAGCGAGGGGTGCGGATCACCGCCGCTGGAGAGGCGGTGCTGCCCGCGCTCCGCGCGCTCGTCGGCGCCGAGGCGAGCGCCCGCATCGCGGCCGACCCGCGAGGCGAACTGCGGGGCGAGCTGCGCATCGGGGTGTTCTCCAGCGTGAGCTACCTCGCGATCCCGCGGGTCATCGGCGCCTTCCACCGCGAACACCCGCTCGTCGACCTCCGCCTGCGCGCGTCTGCGTCCGGCTCGGCGGAGCTCGCCGACGCCGTGCGGCGGGGGCGGCTCGATCTCAGTATGTACGGGCTCCCGGCGGCCACCGCGGGCCCAGGCCTTGTCGTGCACCGGCTCGCCACAACGCCCTACGCGGTCATCCTCCCGGCCGACCATGAACTCGCATCGCGCGCGGGACTGGCGCTGCAGGACCTCGCCAATGAGCGCTTCGTGGACGCCCCTGTCGGTTTCGGCAACCGGGATGTCCTCGACGCCGAGCTCAGCGCACGCGGGGTTGTGCGCGACGTCAAAGCCGAGGCAACCGAGACCAGCTCGATCCCGGTCTTTGTGGCCAACGGCCTCGGCATCGCACTGCTCCCCGAACTGCTGATCCCGCCAAGCGAAGGCATCGCAGTCGTCCCTCTGCAAGAGCGCATCACCTGGGAGCTCAACGTCGTCACACGGACCTCGACCGGCGAAGCCACCGCGGCTCTGCTCGAGCAGTTGCTCGCGGCCTATTGACCACTGTTCCCGGCGTCGTCAGCTCTTGACATCCTCCCCGTCCTTCAGGGGCGCGATCTCAACCCTGGAGAACGGCGTGGCCGCATTCGCCTCTGGCCCAACCGTTCGCGCCAAGGCCATACGCGTCATCGCGGCGGTCCACGACGCAGGGATTGCCTTCACCGGCCGGCCTGTCACCGACGGGCAAGTGGCACGCTCCCAGCTGCGCGGCGCCGCTGAATTCGCGGTTCAGTGCGGCGTGCAGGGTTCGGAGCTTCTTCTCCAGCACGGCCTCGCCTTCGGCCGCGGCGGGCGTCGCGGGGCACGGCGGTGGCGACAAGAGGCGGTCGAGTCGTACCTCCGCGTCGTGACGGAGTCAGCCCCAGGAGGGTGACACAAGGCCCGGGTCGGCCGATCCACGGCACCCCGGATGTGCTGACGCGCCACCCGGCGGTCGCCCGAATGCACGGCGACCAGGTTGTGCGTGCGGGACGGGTGTGGCTTGATCGTTGTACGGTCCCGGGCACGGTCGGCCGGGTCGGTTGGATGGGCTGCCGTGATGCGCCCTGGCACGCCACTCCTGCGTGGGCGAAGGTGAGGCCGATCTCGTTGCCCGCCGAACCGGTGCCACCAGGCAGCCAGGAGTTGAAGATGAAGCCGTCCGGCTCACCCTGCTGGTTGGCGGTGCTGCACTATCCCAGATAGTTGACGTAGGAGTCGGTCCTGCGCAGCGCGGGGCCGCTGAAGGTGAAGCTGGCGCCCGCCTTCAGGCCGGGCGACCTGACGGTCTGGCGGACCCCGCGGTGACATTGCCTCCGGTACCAGCGAGCTCCACGGCTCCGCCGGTCCGGAGAGCGAGGAAAGCGGAGAAGGATGTGCCTGCCTCCTGGTCCGTGCGCCGACACCCCGTCCGCCGACGGGGGAGCCGACAGCCTCGCCGAGCCCGTCTGCCGGGCCACGGCGGAGGCTTGCGGCATCCCGTCGGGACAGGGCCGGAAGCGACGGTGCTCTCAGGAACGGGAGCGACCGCCCTGAGCCGCGGCCGACCGGCAGCCGGGGTCAACAGCTGGAACCGGCCTCCTTTTCGAAGGCTGCCCGGTCCTCGACCTTGCTGCCATGGCCCTGGCTGACCAGGAGCTGTCCGGACTTCAGGCCGCGGAGTGACTCCAGGGTGAAGGAGACCATTCCTTCCCGGTCTCCCGCACCGACGGTGTCCACCGAGGCCTCGTACGTCACGCCGGGCAGCAGTTCGCGGAGGCTGTGGTCCTTCAACGTCCACCCGTCGGGAACCTCGAAGGCGGTGATGGTCTCGGTGCGGTCACTGGCAGGTGCCGCCACCCACCAGCGGTGGCCGATCGACGAATCCTGCGTCTCGTCGTAGACCATCGCACCGACGACGGATCCGCCCGGGCACAGCACTGTCGACATCTCCAGGTGGCCGCCGGCCCACTGCACGGCCAGAACGGGCTTCGGCGCGGGAGTGCAGCCGGCGAGCCAGGCGCTGCTCGCAACAAGGCAGGCCAGGAGTGCGGGGAAGCGCACGGGACGCTTCCCCGCCTTCTCATGAATCAACGGGGGCATAGGGATCCGGATCCGGGACTCGGGTGAGGTATCCGCCCCAGTACAGGTTCGCGTCCTGCTCGAAACTGTTGTTCAAGGCGGGGCTCGGGGCCATGTTCAGGACGACGACCCGTCCGTCGCGGAGTCGCTGGTAGACATCCGGATCGGAGAGATACGACTTGGTGCTCGCTTTGGCATAGGCCACCAGGTATGCGGTGACGGAGTGGTACTTCGCCCACTGCAGGGAATGCCTGGCCTCGTGCCCCAGAAGGTTCCTGCCGTACTTCTTCACGGCTGCCGACCCTTCCGCGGCTCGCAGCGTGTCGTTGACCTGGTCGTCGTAGTTGCGGCGCGCCTGCAAGGACGCCCTGTCCCCCGGCCAGAAGAGTACATCGCCGACTGTCGCGGGCTGATCGCCACCGGGCGAGCTTCCGTAACAGATCACCTGGAGCTTGCCCCTGTCGCAGGTCAAATGGTAGTGCACAGCGTAGAGCTGAGCCGCGTTGTTGGCCCCGTTGCGGTTGTTCGCCGGGTGGAACGGCTTGTCCTTGAGGAAGTCGTTCGGCAGCGACTTCTTGCCAGTGCCGCTCTTGTGCGATGCGGGGGCCTTACCGCCGGTCTTGTGGTGCGTGCTGGGCGGGTCCGCCTTGCACCCGGTGTGGCACTTGGTGCCGTCTCCGTGGGTCTGGCCGTTCTTGGGGCAGTCCACGTCGAAGCCACGGCCGCAGGCCAGCCCGTCACCGCTCGGGTCGGACTCGGTCACGGGGTTGTTGTCGGCGTAGGCGTAGCCGTTGAGCGACTGCGGATCGCTGGTGTCGAGCTGGGGGTCGGCGGAGAGGAAACGGCCGCTTGCGGGGTCGTAGTCACGGTCTCCGAGGTGGGTCAGGCCGGTACCGGGGTCGTCGGTGCCCCCGATGAAGCCCTTGTCGCCGGACCAGCTCGCCGGAGTGGCGCCGCGCGTTCCGCCGAACGGAGTTGTGCGCTGCTCCTGCATGGTCTGATCAGCACTGTTGACGTCGAGTTGGCTGGTACCGAGATGGTCGGAGATCAGGAACGACAGCTTGTTGTCGTCGTTGCGTACGGCCTGGTTGCCGACGCCGAGGTCGTAGTAGCGGGTGGCGTGCGGGGTGGTCGATCCGGTGGCCAGGGTGATCTCGGTGTTGCCGAGGAACAGGGTGGTGGAGCTGTCCGTTCGGGTGATCAGCCGGTTGCCGTCGGCGTCGTAGACGTAGGAGGTGTTCTTGGTTCCCCCGTGGCCGTCGTCCGTGGTCACCTGCGCCAGATGGCCCTCGCTGTCCCAGATGAGGGTCTGGTTGTTGCCTCCCACGGTCCGCGTCTTGGTGTTGCCGTCGGAATCGTAGGTGTAGGCGTCCAGCGAGGTGCCGCTGGGACTGGTGGTCTGCACCCCGGCGAGCGTGTGCGGCTGCGGGCCGCCGGCCGCCGGGTAGGTGTAGTTGCGGACGGTGTCCTGGCCGCTGTTCCCGGTCGGTGAGTGGTCGGTCTCGGACTTGCGGTCGCCGACGGTGTCGTAACCGAAGGACTGCCAGTACGGTGCCGGGCCGCCGAGTACCGAAGCGGACGGGGTGGCGGCGCAGCCGGTGCTGCCCTGCGCCCATGCTTCGGTGAGTCTGCGCAAGGGGTCGTACTGGAAGCACTGGTCGTCGGTGCCGTCCCGGGAGACATCGCTGACGGAGGTGATGTTGCCGGCCTGGTCGTAGCCGTAGGTGGCGGACTTGTCGGTGCCGGGGACGTCCTGGCGGTCGACGCGGGAGTTGGACAGGCGCCGGGTGCCCCACTGGTAGGTGTTGGTGACCTGGGTCGTCTTTCCGCCGGCCGCCTGGTAGGTGTACTGCAGCGGCTGGCCCGTGTTGCTGTAGGTCGTACCGGTGACGTACGTGGCGCCGCCGGAACCGGACAGCGTGACGGGCCGCAGCACGTCGTCGTAGGTGGGAAGGACCGCTTCGGCGGTGAGGCTTCCGGCCGCGGGGTAGCCGATGGACTGGGTGGTGCCGTCCGCGTTGAACTGCACGGTGCTCTGGTAGGAGCCGGCCAGCGAGCCCTCGGCGGCGGGGATGGTGGTGGTGGTGCGGTGCGGCCGGTAGAGGTTGTCGTAGAGCTGGTAGGCCACGGTGTAGGCGGAGCCGGTCGCGCCGCCGACGTAGCGGGTGGCGGAGGAGAGCTGGCCCTTGAAGCCGGTGGGGTCCCACACGTGCTTGGTCAGCAGTGGGCCGGTGGCGTCGCCGTCGTGGGTCTCGGTCTCGCGGCCGAGACCGTCGTACAGATGGGTGACCGACTTGCCGCGCTGGTCGGTGGTGGACAGCAGTTGGTTGCGGTCGTCGTAGGCGGAGGTGGTGGTGCCGGAGTCCGGGTCGACCGCCTGGGTCTCGTTGTCGCGCTGGTCGTAGGTGTAGGACCAGATGTTGCCTGCGGGGTCGGTCAGCTTCGACAGCTTGCCCGAGGGTGTGTAGTCGTAGAGCGTCTTGTCGTAGGCGCCGGTCGGGGTGGACGCGTGGTACTGGTCCAGCTCGCGGGTGTTGCCCCGGGCGTCGGTGATCGTGGTGGTCGGGGTGGCGCCCTGCGGCGGGGTCACCGTGGTGCGGTCGCCGCCGTATGTGGTTGTGGTGGTGGACAGCACCTGGCCGCCGTCGCTGTTGCCGGCCACCTGCTGGCTCTGGGTGGTCCGGCCGAGTCCGTCGTAGCTGTTCCAGGTCTGCGTCTCCACCGCCGGGACGTTGTTGGGCGAGTACAGGGCGGTCGAGGGCGCCTGCGGCGCGTAGTAGGGCGCGAAGGACTTCGCGACCAGGCCGCGGGAGTCGTAGAAGGTGTCGGCCACCAGCATGCCGCCCTGGGGGCCCGGTGTCTGGGTCTGGCGGGCCCGCAGGAAGCCGTCGTACAGCGTGTAGCCGGTCGCGGTGCCGGTGCCCGCCAGCGTGGTGGTGCCCACAGTGACCGGCTGACCGGCGGTGATGGTGTAGGAGAAGGAGTAGTTGGGGGTCTGGCTGTTGGCCTTGGACCGGTCGGCGAGCCAGATTTTCTGCTTGCGGCCGAGCGCGTCGTAGACGGTGTCGGTCCGTTTGGTGTTGGTGTCCACCACGGTCACCGGCAGGCCGCGCACCGTGTCCAGCGTGGTGGTGGTGGTCTGCGCGGTGGCGGAGCTGCCGGGAGTGGCCGGCGGGGTGGTGACCGTCACCGTGGTCGGGAAGCCGGTGGTCGGGGCGTAGACCGTGGTGGTGGTCCGGCCGTCGGAACGGTCGGTGCGCGTCGGACTGCCGGTCTCCGTCGCGGTGACATCGCCGGTCAGGTCGGTGGTGGAGGTGGTGCGGCCGTAGGAGTCATAGCCGGTGCCGGACTCCAGGTAGGTGATGGTGGTGCCGTTGTTGGAGTTCAGGCTCGCGTTGCGGGTCTCGTCACCGAGGGTCGGTGCGGCGCCGTAGGCCTGCCCGTCGTAGGCGGTGAGGGAGTCGGTGACGACGTCCTTGGAGTAGTTCGGGGTGGCCGAGCACGCCACCGACAGCGTCTGTACCCGGGAGGGGACGTTCAGGATCCAGGCGCTGGCGTTGTCCACGTATGTGGTCCTGGTGCACCTGTCGTCGCTGGAGGTGGACACATCGCCCTGGTCATCGGTCTGGGTGACGCGGCCTGCGGTGTTCTCGAACGTGTTCTTCACATCGGTGGTCCGCCAGTTGGCGCCGGCGCCGTTGTCGAGCGAGGTCCAGGTGCGGGTCTCGGCGGTGCCGGTCAGGTTCGCGGTGATGGTGCCCCAGGTGCGGGTGACCGACGCGGTCTGGTGATACCAGGGGGTGTTGACGGTCTTGTCCAGCACCTTGCCGCCGGGGCCGGAGTAGTCCTCGGTCTTGTACTCCATCCCGGACAGGGAGTCGTGGTCGGTGATGGTGCCGCCGTTGTCGTCCGAGACGCTCACGCTTCGGGTGCCGCCGGAGGTCTTGTCGCCGTCCATGCCGCGCAGGAAGTAGTGGTCGGTCTGCGAGAGCATCCCCACCGGGTCCTGGCCGCCGGTCTGCACCCGCACATGTGCGTACCCGCGGAAGGTGGACCAGGTCTTGTACTTCTCCTTGGTGAGGCCGTCGTCGGCGTCGAAGTGCCACGCCGCACCGTCCAGGTAGTCGTACCTGGTCACCATGTCGGGAGCGGGCGCGGTGGTGGACCGGTCGGTCTGGATGACCTGGTTCACCACGTACTTGTTGAACCACTGCAGGGAGGGATTCTCATCGCCCTGCTTGGTGTAGTACTGCGGGAAGCACAGCGTGGTGTTGGAGTCCGGGGTGGGGAGGTCGGAGGCGTCGCAGGCGGCGGTGGAGTAGGTGACGTCGATCTGCCCGCCGGACTCGTCGTCGACGGTTGCGACGCGTTCCTTGATGAACGGGGAGGTGTTGTCACCGGGGATGTCCAGGCGGTTGGTCCGCTGGTCGTAGCCGAAGGTGACCTTGGGCAGGGTGATGTCGGGGGCGCCTTCGGGGGTGTCGGCCTTTCCTGTGTGCTGGATGGAGGCCAGTTCCAGCTGGTAGTCGATGTCGGCCATGCCCCACTGGTCGACCAGGTCCCAGCTGTCCACCGGCGTGTAGGTGCCGTCGGACTTGACCACCTGGGTCGTGACCGAGGTCAGTCGCCTACGCGACCAGAACGTCGGACTGAAGGTGTCGCAGTTGCCGGTCGACTTGCAGTTCAGGTCCCACGGTGTGTCGTACCAGTAGAAGGAGTTGGTGTCGATCTTGGTGGCGTCGCAGGTCCCGGAGGTGGTCTCCAGGCACCGCTCCGCGGTGGCGAAGTCCACCCGCGCGAGCGCCTTGGCCGAGTACACGGCGGTGGACTTCAGCCCGTACTCGATGTGGTCCAGGGAGCCGCCGCGGTCGTAGGCGGTGGGGCTGGAGGCGGTGTTGTCGCGGCCGTAGTAGCCGGACTCCTTGGTGTAGTAGTAGGCGATGGCGTTGCCGTGGGTGTCGACGGCGTAGTCCAGGTTCCACCGCCAGGCCTGCTGGCACCACGAGGCGGCGAAGGTGGAGGCGTTGCAGGGCTCGCCGGAGTTGTTGCCGTAGACCGGCGTGGTCCAGGTGGAGTTGGTGGCCGTGTTGCCGCTGGCCCAGCCGGGCAGCCGGTTGTAGCCGAAGTAGTAGCGGGTGCCGTCGGTGGTGGTCACCCGCCAGTACTCGTCGTTGTGGGCGCCGTTGGAGCGGACATCAGTGGTGCTGCCGTAGATCCGGTCGACCTTGGTCCCGTCGTCGTCCTTGATGCGGAACGAGTTGGTGCCGGTGGCCACCAGCTGTCCGGAGTGACCGTTGAAGGAGATGGTGGCGTTGTCGTACGCCCAGCACAGGTCCCCGACCTTGTTCCCGGAGGCGTCCTTCACCCCCTCGTCGGCGCAGGGCTTGTAGCTGCGCTCGATGAACCCCGGCCACAGATCGAAACCGTCGCCCGCCCAGGAGGACTGGTTGTTGGTGTTGTTCGTGCGTCCGTCCACCGCGCTCGAGTCGTACGACAGGCCCACATCCGGGGTGAAGCTTCCCGGCACGTCGGGCACCGGCATGTCATAGGACCACGAGAAGTCACCCGTGTTCAGGCCCACCATCATGGCGGAGGACGGGGCCAGCGACGAGGCCGAGTAATCGCCGTGATCACTGGACGAGCCCGGTGTCGCGGCCAGTACCACCGCGCCCCCATCCGTACTGCTCATGGCGTCCAGGGACACCGCGTCGGCGGTCAGCGTGTGTGCGCTCGAATCGTTCATTGTGCGCAAGGGGGTGCGCTTGGTGCACGACGCCTTGTCGGGAGTGGTCAGCGCGCATGCGGGCAGCCGGACCAGGTGCAGCCGCGTCGCATACGCGCCGCCGTAGGCCTGCGCGTACCCGCTGTCATCCAGGCGCACGCCCACGGTGTCGCCGCTCGCACCCGGCTGCGCGGTGACCGTGAAGAGCAGGCCGTCCACTTTGGCGGCCCGCGCGGCCTTCTGGTCGAGCACCCGCACCGTCGCGGCGCCGGTCAGCGGTACGGCCCTGCTGCCCGCCGTCTTCGTGCCCGAGCCGGCCTCTGTCGCCGCCGCGGGGACGGTGAGGGCCACCGGGAGGTTCCCCGCCCGGACGGCCGATGTCCTGCCCTCGGCAGCCGGGAGGGTGACGGTGGCGCTGCCGGGCTCGGCCCAGGTGTGCTTGGGCGCCTGGGCGGGCTGGTGCGGCAGGCCGTCGCTCGGGCGTGGGGCCGCCTTGGTGACCGAGTGGCCGGCGACCGGCTTGCCCGGGGACGGTTTGCCCGGCATGTCGTCCGCCTGGGCCACAGGCGCAGCAGTCGCCTGAAGCAGGCCGACGACCAGCAGGCCGCAGACCAGCAAGGTGGTCCGGCGTGCTGCCCGGCCCGAAGTTGCGCGTCGTCCTCGTATCACGCTCGTCCTGTCCCCATCCCTCGACGTCCGTCGCAGAATCGCTGCCGCAGTCCGGATGCGGCTCGCGCAGAAACTCGCGGTCACCTGGTTCGGCTCTCCTGGTGGGGCGGCGCGCGGTGACCGTCGCGCCGCCCCGGGAGTTACTGCTTGGTCAGGGGCCGGTGGTGGTGTTCAGATCGACGCCGGAGGCGAGTGCGGCGATCTGGGTGTCGGAGGCGACTCCGGTGAAGGCCCAGACGTCGTCGATGACGCCGGGCCAGTACTCGCCCCAGGTCGACGTGCCGGTCTTGATGCGGCCCAGTTGCAGGCCCTTGGTCGCGTCGAACGGCAGGACGGAGGAGTTCCAGGACACCGTCTCGGTGCAGGTCGGATCGTCCGGCGTGCCGTCGTCGTCACTGTCCGAGCACAGGTTCTGCTGCAGCTCGCCGTTGACATACAGCCGCATCTGCCCGGCCATCAGGTCGTAGACGACCGTGAGGTGATCCCACGCCCCGTTGCTCTGGAAGCTGGTGTCCGGGGCGGTCGAGACGGTCGCCGACGTACTGTCCGCATTCGCCATCTGCAACTGCCAACTCCCCGCGTTCGCCGGGTCACCGGAGTCGGGCACATACCGCACCGCGAAGCCGTTGGCGTTGGTCCCGGCCATACTCATCACCGTCACCGGCTTGGTCGGCCGCGCCGGCGTGGACACCCACGCGCTGACCGTGAAACTGGTGTTGGTGTGGATCGGCGAGACACTCGTCGACGCATACCCGGTGGACGTGCCGTTCAGCACCAGCGCGCCCATACCCACCACACTGCTGCCGCCGGTGGCATCGACCTGCGCGCCGGTGCCCAGCGTCAGCGGATGCTGATCTGCTGCGGTGGGCAGCGAGTCCGGTGAGACCTGCGGGGTGCCCGAGGCCGACTCCAGCGCCCACCGGCCGCCGACCTGAAACTGACTGTCATACATCGCCGCGGCCTCCGGCGCGGACAACGCCCGGTCGAACAACTGCACGTCGTCGACCTGCCCGGGGAAGAAACTCCCCGGCGCGCCGTCGTAGGACCCGGCGCCGATCTGGGTCGGGCCGCCGCCGTAGAACGGCGCGGTGAACGTGGTGGTCGCCACCCATGCCCCATTGACATACAGCCGCATGTCATCGGTGTTCGCATCGTAGGAACCCAGCACCTGCGTCCACACCCCCGCCGGGGAGCGGGTGGTGTCGCCCTGGGCGGCGCGCACGATCGTGGCGCTGTCGGAGTCCGCGGTGTAGGCGTCGAACGACCAGCCGTACGTGGCCGAGTAGTACAACTCGAAACCTGGACGATACGTGCCGATCTGGGTGGCGATGATCGCGGCATGACTCGGCTTGGTGGACAGTTTCGCCCAGCCCACCACCGAGAAACTGTGCACATTGTTGACATGCGAGGAACGCGTGGCCGCATACCCGGTGGTGCCGTCGAGCGTCAGCGCCTGATCCTGCGCACCCGCACCGCCCGCCGTCACACCCCCGTGGAAGACCGCCGGCTCCACATCCGCCCGCCCGTGTATCTGGGTAGTGGCGGTGCCGTCAGCTTGGGTGGCGGCCTCGTCCAGAGGGAAGACCGCACGGGCCGGACGCCCCGTCCCCAGCGGCTCGCCGTTGTACAGGTGCGCCACGTCACTGGCCACCAGCGGCTTGTCGAAGATCCGCACGTCGTCAATGGTGCCGGGGAAGAAGTTCGCGGCACCCCCGGAGTAGTTGCCCGCCCCGATCTGCAGACCCCGCCGGGCATCCCACGCCGTGCTGTACGTGGTCGACCCCACCAACTGCCCGTCGACATACAGCGACAGCAGCTTGTCCCCATAACTGTAGGAGCCCACCAGGTGATACCACTGCCCCACTGACACCCCACCGGCCGTGGCGGACATCGCCCGCACCGGCGTCGCCGATGCCGAGTCGGCGGTGTACTGGTTGAACACCCACCGGTCATACGCCTGCGAGTAGTACAGCTCGAAGCCCGGCGCATTGTTGCCCGGCTGCGCGGCGACGATCGCCGCCTGGGTGGGCATGCGGTCCAGCTTCACCCACGCCGCCACCGAGAAACTGATGTCGGTGTGCACGGTGGGGATGTCGGAGGCCAGGTAGGAATCGGTGCCGTTGAAGTCGATATCGGTCCCCACCTTCCCCGGCGCACCCAGTGTGGGCGAGCCGAGTACGTCCAGGGTCCGCTCACCGGCGGTGCCGGCTGCCTGCGTGGATCCGGCGGCGTCATCCAGCTGCCACTGCGCTTCCGCCGGCTGTCCCTCCTTGACCTTGAACTCGTACACCTCCGGCTCGGAGATGTTCCCGGCGCTGTCGTAGGCCACCGCGTTGAGGAAGTTGGTGCCCGCCCGGGTCGGCCGGAACGTGGCCGTCTTCGCCGCGCCGCCCGAGGTGGTCACCGTGTGGTCGGCGTCGCAGACCGGATCGGCGTTCACGCCGTAGCAGTACTTGACCACGTCCGTGGCCGTGGAGTCGAAGGTGAACGTGCCGTCCCGGCCCACCCCGTCGTACGACGGGTCGTTGGGGTCGGCGTCGTTGATGGCCGGATAGTCCCCGGAGGTGATCACCGGCCCGGCCGGCACGCTGGTGTCGTACACCCAGTAGCAGTCGGTCGCCGACCCCGTGTACGACCACGGCGAATAGCTGTAGTACGTCCCCTCGTCGTAGTCCTGCGAGCGGACCGCCCAGCCGATCGTCTTGTTCTTCGGAATCGCCTTCCCCGACAGCGTGGCCGTCAGCTTCGTGGAGAACGTCGACCCGGACTTCTTCGGCCCGATCTTCGCCGACGTCCACTGGGTCGTGAACCCCTTGCCGTCCCCCGCGTCCCACGACAGCTCGAACTGGACACTCACCTCGTCCCCGTCCGGGTCGGTCACATTCCCCGCCGTGATCGAGGGAAGCGACCCGATCCGCACCGGACTCGACGGACTGTGACACGAACCGCCCGGGCTCATCGACAGCTGCGACATCCCGATCTGCTTCGGCGGAGCGTTGTAGTGCACCCGCAGATACGCATCCCTGGAGAACCGCTTCCACCCGTACGGATCCGACTCGTCCGACGCCTGCAACCCGAAACTCGTCGTCGAGGAGTTGTGCGACGCGGCGTACTTCACCCCCGAGGTGGCATCGAACTCCACATCCGAGGCAGCGCACCCGGAATAGCCGTGCGCCTCGTTCACCGTGTCCAACAGGTCCAGCCAGTTGTCCGACGAGGAGTTCCACGTCGTCCCCGACGTGAACCCCTTCGTCCGCCACAACTCGACCTTCCTGGCACCACAACTCGCCGACCAGGTCTCATGCCCCACAAACGTGGCACTCAGGATCGACTTCCCCGCAAACCGCGAGGTGGGGAAGGAGTAGAACAGCCGCTTGGTGTCATTGGGCGCACAGTAGGACCAACCGCAGTAGCCCACCCCCTCGTCCGCATCACCGTTGAAGTGGTACTGCGGACTGGACGCCCAGTACTTCGACACCATCGTCCAGTCCCCCGCCTTCGGGGTATACGTCTGCGGATCGATGTACAAGGGGTAGGAGGTGGCCGCACCGGTCAGCAGGGACGCATCGGGCGTCAGCGTCAGCTGCGACGTCTTCGAGTCGACCGCGGCCACGATCGGCGCCACACGCGACGAATCCGTCGGACCCTGCGCCGGATCGCCACCGCCACTGTCCGAGGACGCATCCAGCATCCTCGCGCGGGCACCGGCGGCCGCACTGGCAGCGGCGCGGGTACTGGCGGTAGCGGTGGTGGTGGCGTCGGTACCGGAGTCCCACATGATCGGCTTCGGTGCGGCGAACACCACACCGCCACCCGCACTGTCGGTGGCCTCCAGGCCCCCGTCCGCCGTCGTCGCCAACGTCAAGCCACTGGCCCGCACCCCGAACGTCAACCGCGCCAACGCCGGGTTCCTCGCCGCATCCGCGGTGTTGACCACCACCAGCTCATGGAACCCGTCGACATCCGCACGCATCTGCAGATCCACACCCGGCAGCACATCCGCGTAGGTCGCGGTGTCCCCACGCAGCGTCGGAGCCGGCAGCGCCGACGGCCAGGTGTACGACAACGTCCGCCCGGCACGATCCAACGTCACCAACGGACCCGAACCACCACCCGACAGCGTCATCCCCACCGCCGCCACCACAGGCCCGACACTCCCGTCCGACCGCTTCACCAGAGTGTTGTCAACCGCCTTCCACACCCCACCCACCCGCGCCCGCACCGGCCGCAGATGCTGATCCGTCTCCAACCCGCCATCCGGGGTCGCATACGTCTCACTCGACTCATCACGCAGCGAGGAAATCTCGACCTTCTGGCCTGTGCCGGTTGCCTCGGTCACCGCCGCACTCTCCGTCAGCGCCGTGCGATGCGCCTCGGCCTTGGCGGACTTTGCCGGCTTCGCAGCCTTGGCGGGCACGGCCGCAACCGCCTGCCCGGCACCGGCGAGACCAACCCCGGGTGCCGCTCCGGCCACAAGTGCGGCCACCAGCAACGCTCTCAGCGCCCGCCTGGAACGCGGCGCTCCAACCCCACCCAACGCTATGTCCTCCTCAGACAGGCACGCCCCGCCGGCACCACAGTTCACATGATCAACGAGAAACGTAGAGTGCCATGTTCATAACAGGAAAGAGGTAAGGGTACGACTTGACTCGCCTTTTGCCAACCATCCGAAGAGAGCTCAGAAATTATGTGACCTTCCATCAGATCGCATAGGAATTGGGCTGCTTGGGAGGTTCGTGGGTGGTTGTCAGGAGGATGCGTGTGATGGGGGAGCGCCGCCCGTCACACAGAGTTCGACGGCTGCGACGGTTGCATCGAAGCGCGACAGTGGGCCGCGCGACCATCGTGGCCGGACGCGCTTCGGCGGAATGCCTCGCGGCGGGGGCGGACGGCCACCGGTTGCGGCAGGTGCAGCGCGCTGCACAGCCACGCTCGGGTGTGCCGGCGTGGGTGTGGTGGGCGCCGCGTTCCGGCGCCCACCACACCGGGGCGGTCAGTCGGCGTGGAGGGTGAGGGCGGTGGTGTGGAGTGTGCCTGCGGTCTGGAACTGCAGGAACAGCCGCCAGTCGCCCGGCTGGGGGAGTTCGGTGTGGAAGGTGAGGGCGGGTCCGCCGTGGTTGCCGTCGACCTTGGTCTGCGGGTGGAGGTGGGCGAAGGCTTGGTCGCCCGCGTGGAAGGCGGTCAGGTGGGCGTAGGCGTCCAGGTAGGGCTGGAGGTCGGTGACCGGCTTGCCGTCCTTGGAGAGGGCGACGGTGAAGGTGTGGGCCATGCCTGCCATCAGCTCACCGTGCACGGTGACGGTGTAGCCGTCGACGGTGGCGGTGGCGGCTGCCCTGGGCAGCGGCTTGGCCATGGCCGTGCCGGGGACGGTGGCGGTGGTGCTCAGGACGAAGTCCTGGCCCTTGCCGGCCCCGGTGGCCGGGGTGAAAGAGGCGTACAGCCGCCAGGTACCGGGCTGTAGAGCGGCGAGGCCGGCGGTCCAGGTGCCGTCGGCGGTCATGGTGGGGTGCAGGTGCTGGAAGCCGGTGAGATCGGTGCGGATGGCGTAGAAGTGCAGCCGCTCGGTCTGGTCGACGGCGAAGGCGGTGACCGGCCTGCCGTCGGGGCCCATGATGGTGAACCGGTAGCCGGCCGCCTTTCCGGCCGGGAGGCGGGTGGTGGCGGCCTTCAGCCGGTAGCCGTCCTTCGCGGCCGACAGGCCGTCCCCGGTGGCCATTGCGCCCATGCCGTCCATCCCGCCCATGCCGTCCATCCCGCCCATGCCGTCCATCCCGCCCATGGCGGGATCCGAACTCGCGGGGACCGTGGTGGCGGAGTTGCCGGGCGTGGCGGTGCGGGACATGCCGGCCATGCCGGGCATCGAGGAGTGGTCGGGGACGGAACTGCTGCCGCAGGCCGTGAGGACGAGCGCGAGGACGCCGCCGGCGGCGGCCGCGACGGTGCGGCGGCCGGTCGGCTGTGCAGACATCGGGTGTGCAGACATCGAGGATCGGAGTCTTTCCAGGTGGTGTGGCGCCGCCTGGCGGCGCACAGAGGTGAGCAGGACACCGCGCCGGGCCCCACGACGAGGTGGGGTCCGGGGGCCTGGTCACGTCCGTGCGACGCACACCTGGAGGAGGAGGGCGCGGCCGCCACTGGGCGGCGCGCGCAGACCCGGGGCCGAAGGGCCGAGGGGACGGCTCGCGAGGGAGAGCGCACCCAGGACCGCGACCAGGAAGGCGACCAGTACCGGGCTCGGCGCCGGAAGCGGCAGACCGCCGCGTGCGGGGGTGGAGAGACACACCGCTCCGCCCATGCCGGGCGTCGACGGCCCCGCAGTGACCGTCGATGCGGCGGAGGAGTGCTGGAGAGAGCGTCCGGCGCCCGCCAGGGTCGGCATCGTGGAGCCGGGATGCACGGGGGGCACTGCGACAGATGCGGGGTCGGACATGATGTTGTGGCAGCCTGTGGCTGCCGAGGCGGGGGCGCCGTGCATGAGGAACAGGCCGAGCAGGAGGATGCACACGGCGAGCCGACGGGCCCGAGCCGCGCGGCGTGCCTCACTGCCCTTCATCAGGTCGTCCCTTTCCTGGTTCTGCTCGACGCTCGACCGATTCTGCCTGCTGACCGGCCCCACCGCCTGCCGGCCCCCCATGCCCGGCTGCGGAAGCAATACCGGCGGTCGTCGTGTCCGGCAGGGAAATCCGCGGAGTCGCAAGGGAGCGCAGACGCTCGCGGACATCACCTCCCAGCAGTCCGCGTCTTCCGATCTGCGGCAGGTCGTGAGTCACGAGGACACGGTCGCCGGGTGGTCCGGCCAGGGCGCCGCGTAGGCGGGGGTGCGGCCGGTGGTGGCGCGGATGAAGCGGAGCAGCTCGCGGATGATGCCCGCGTTTCCCATCGCCCAGCCGGGGGTGGGTTCGAGGGCGCTCGGTGTGGCCCGGTGCTCGACGTTGGACCAGCGGGCTCCGGCCGCATCGACCGTTGCCCGGGTGCGGAGGTCCGCGACGAGCACCTCGGCGAAGTCCAGACCGTCGCCGTGCTCGACCTGCCGGTCGCAGGCGAACGCGAGCACTCCGGCCGTGCCGCAGCACCGTCCGCTGTTGTCCCAGAAGCCGGGCCGGAGGCGTTGCGGGAGCCCGGAGTGGGTGATGGTGTGCCAACAGCGGTCGGTGAGAGCCGACCACGCGGGATCGCCGAGGACCGCGTGCAACAGCCGGAAGGCCTGGGCGTCGCCCGTCGGGCCGTTGCACCAGCCGTAGCTGTAGCGCTCATTGCGCTCGGGCTTGTCCTGTGGATCGGAGTGCGGAACGAGGAAGCCGTCCGGACCGTCTTCGTCCCGGGCGACCACGTCGGCGGCACCGGCTGCCGCCAGCTCGATCAGGTCGGGACGGTCCGCCGCGCGGCCGACGGACGCCAGGGCATGGACGACGCCGAGCGTCCCGTGCACCATGTGGTGCAGACGGGCCGGTCGGCCCGCACGGGTCTCCCACTGCACACCCGCCCGGGTGATCTCCCGTGCGTCCGAGTAGGGCCCGACCGCAAGGACGGCCAGCTCGAGGTCGCCGACGGCCAGTGCTCCGAGGGCGATGCCTGCGTTGCCGCCGAGGAGGTCGATCTGCGGCCCCCAACGGGATCCGTCGAACCGGGTACGCACGAGATCCAGCGCGCGGGACGCGGCGGCACCGGCCGCTGCCTCCCCCAGCTGGTCGTGGACGGCGCGCAGGGCGACGGCCATCCCGGCCAGGCCGAAGTACAGCGAGGACGGCTCCCAGCTCTCGACGGCCTCCGCGATGCTCCGGGCACCCCGCAGGGCCGCGTCGCCGTAGCGGTCGTCGCCGAAGTGCCGCTCCGCTTCGAGCAGCGCCATGACGACCCCGGAAGTGCCGCTGTACAGCGACGGGTTGAGTTCGCTCTCGCTGGGCCGGGTCGCCCAGGTCAGGCCGCCGTGGCTGCTCGGGCGGGCGGTGGCGAGGAGCCATTCCAGTGCCCCGACTGCGAGGTCTTCCATGTCCTCCATGTGCTCCACGTCCCTCCCGCTCGACCTGCGGCCGGATCGACGCAACCCGCCCTGCGGCCGATCGGGTGGGGGAGATCCGGTACCGGCGGTGCTCCCCCCATCCGGCGCGACGCCACGGTCGGGTCGGGGGATCCCGCCCTGTGCACGCCCGACGAGTGAACAACGAACCTCGGTGCGTGTCGAATACGTTCCGGCTCACCGGGCGATTCGCACGTCGTATCACTCCAGCGCGGGAGCGGCATTCGCGCACGGAGAGGCACGAAGGACGCACACGCGGGACGGGCGCCGGTCCCGACCTCGTCCACAGCGGCCGAAGGTGAAGGCGACGAGGTCCCGGGCTGATCGGGGGCAGCGGCCACGACCCCGCGGCCGTTCCCTCCAAGGACCGGTCGGTGGAGGTGACCGGCGGCGACAATGGGAGTCTTCCGTGCGCATGCCGACGTCAGGACAGTGCGCCCCTGTGGACGCAGTCGGCCTCGTGGCTGCGGCTCTGGCCCTCGGCCGAAGACCCGCGGTCGGCTCATGCCTCGTAGGCGAGCGCCCGCTGGAGATGGAAGTCCGCGACGTCGAGCATCCACTCCCGGTCCGGGAAGTCGCCTTCGGCGATGCGAAGCGGGCCGCCGACCAGGTCCAGGTGCATGACGTACTGGTAGTACCTGACGCGTCGCGGGTCGAGGTCCGGGTTGCGGAGTGCCTCGTAGTGTGGGCCGAAGCGCATCCGCATCCAGCAGTGCTCCACTTCGATGTCGGTGTACATCAGGCCCTCGATGTCGATGATGACGGGTTCTCCGTCCGGCCCGACGAGCGTGTGTTCCGCGCAGAGTTCGCCGTGGACCACGCCGAACTCTGCGCGCGGTTCGAGTGCGGCGTGCAGGGTTCGGAGCTTCTCCTCCAGCATGGCCTCGCCTTCGGCCGCGCGGGCGTCGCGGGGCACGGCGGTGGCGATGTTCACCAGTGCGCGCTCCAGGTATGCCTGCTCGCAGGTCGTGTCGGGTGGGGCGCCCCCGCCGTCGATCCACGCCACCCGCCCGAACGCCGGCGCGCGGTAGGCGTGCATGCGCCGAAGCATGTCCGAGAGCTGCGCGAGCGTTTGCCGGCCTGCGTCCGGATCGCGTTCCAGCAGCGCCTCCAGCGTTCCGCCGCGGACGTCCTCCGCGACGGCGATGTCGGCCGGGTACAGATTCTTGCTGCGGTCGGCGAGCAACAGTCGCGGCGAACGAGCTCCGACCGCTTCCAGTCGACGGGTGGCACCCTCGAAGAAGTCGATGCCGGATGCGTGGGCGAACGGGTTCGAGGGGTCGTCGTGGCCATCCGGAAGCAGCCCGTCCCAGTAGTCCTCGTCGGCGTTCCAGACATAGACGATCGTGCTCGTGGCGTCGTCCAGGGTGACGCGGTAGACACCCTTCTTTGTGCCGTTGAGCAGACGGTCGACGTCGGTGATGCGGCGGTCGGTCCCGAAGACCTCCCGCATCACCGGGGTCAGGGTTTCACCGTCGGCAAATGTCCGATCAGCGATCATTTCTGGTCTCCCTCCGGAGCGCCTGCATCGATCCGCCTCCAGCGGTTGCCAGCCTCCGTAGACGTAGACGCACCAGCATAGATGTCAGCTTGATGACGAATCAGGGCAAGCGGAAGGGGGCCCCTGGCAGCGTCGGGTCGAACCGGTCGGCCGAATCGCGCAGAAACTCACCGACGACCAGGAGGACGGGAACAGCACCTTGTGCCGCACGCCCGGCGCTGAGGTGGCGACGAGGGTGACGTCGCCGAGGAGCTCGGCGGTTTCTCTGGCCCGCCACTGCCTGTCAGGTTCTGTCTCGTCTTGTTGACCATGGTGGAGGACCACAGCTTGGCCGCCGGTGGGCGGATGCCCTCGTGGTTGAGGCGGGTGGCGATGCTGTAGGCGGTCTCGCCGGTCAGGCAGGAGGTGGAGCTGCGCCGCCCACGCGCCAGGACCAGAAGGCTCCGGGGCGGCGGCACGCACGTGACCGCCAAGCAACACAGCGTGGCCGAGGTGTAGCCGGATGAGGCTGTCGCCGCTGAGGTGTGCGCGCGTCCACCGGCAACAGTTAGGATGTCTAACGATGTCCATATTTCCTGATGCAACCGGCGCCCCCGAGACGACCGGTGCTGTGCTGCGCCGGATCGCGGCCTCCGCCCTGTTGCCCGCGCTGGTCTACGAGATCGGCAACGGCGCGATCGCGCCGATCATCGCCCTGGTCGTTCTTTCCGCGGGGGCGTCGACCAGTACGGCGGGCCTGATGCTCGCGTTGGCCGGTGTCGGCCGCATCGTGGGGGACGTGCCCGCAGCCGCGGTCGTCAACCGGATCGGGGATCGGCGCGCCATGCTGGGTGCGGCCGGTGTGACGGCGGTTGCCCTGGTCGGTTGCTGGGTTGACCACGACCTGTGGATGCTGGCGCTCTCCCAGTTGGTCATCGGCATGTGCACTTCGGCCTTCTACCTCGCGCGGCAGTCCTACGTCTCGGAGGTCGTAGCGCTGCACCAGCGTGCCCGGGCGCTGTCGACGCTCGCCGGTGCACATCGTGTCGGCCTCTTCATCGGTCCGTTCGTCGGCGCCCTGGCCATCCACCTGTGGGGTACGCGTTCAGCGTTCGGAGTCGCTGTCGCGGCAACGGTGGCGACAGCGGTGATCCTCATCGTCGTGCCCGACCAGGAGGTCGCCGGCGACAGGCCGCAGGCCCATCGTGGCGGTACGTCGGCGCGGATCATGTTCAGCCGTCACCGCGAGCTCTTCTGCACCTTGGGCGCGGCCGTGCTGCTGGTCGGCGCGGTCCGCGCGGCGCGGCAGACGGTGCTGCCGCTGTGGGCGTCCCACATCGGGCTGAGTGCGACTGCCACCAGCATCATCTTCGGTATCGCCAACGCCGCCGACATGTCGCTGTTCTACCCGGCCGGGCATGTCATGGACAGGTTCGGCCGGCTGGCGGTGGCGGTGCCGTCGATGACACTGCTGGGCCTGGGCATGCTCGCGATCCCGGCTGCACACGGCGCGGTGGCGCTCGGCGTCGTCGCGGTGGTGATGAGCATCGGCAACGGCATCGGCTCGGGCATCATGATGACGCTCGGCAGTGACGCTGCCCCGGCCGACGACCGGACCACCTTCCTGTCAGTGTGGCGACTGCTCGGCGACACGGGCAATGCGCTGGGGCCGGTTGTCCCGGCGGCGATCGCCGAGGTGGCGGCGCTCGGACTCGGCATCTCGGTGACCGGCCTGTTCGGGCTGGCTGCGGCGATCGGCCTGGCCCGCTGGGTGCCGCGCCACACGCCGTATGCGACCCGCGCGATGGCCCGCGCTCACCGACCTGAGCGGACGAGCGTCGGGCGGCGCCGCTGAGCCGCAGTGGGCAACGCCACTGCGGCTCACGGGCCTCTCGCGCGCCTCTCACCGACTTCATGTGTCGGATCAAGCGTCATGGGTGGTTGACGGGCTGGAACGAATCGGACGCCAAAGTGGCTCGACCACGGTCCCGACCGCTGGGGGTCGCGCGATGCGTGCGCGCTCGGCGGCCGCGGCCACCTCGGCGGTCGGCCGCCGCCGCTCGGCCTCCGTCCGACGCCTGCGCGCGCCGCTGCCCATCAGCCAGACCACGGCCAGAACCAGAGAGAACGCCAGGTAGTCCGGGATCCGCTCCGCTGAGCCGAGGCGGTGCAGGACGACCGCCGCCAGCACGGCGTATCCCGCGCTCGCCACGACGGGGAGAGCGCGGTCCACGGCGCCGGTTCCTTCGACACCGGGCCGAGCGCGAGGCAGCGGGACGGGTGCGGGCGAGGTGCCGGAACGCATCGCATTTCGAAACTTTACAACGAAATCATTGTCAGATGCGTCGGATAGCTTCCACTGTGCGGCCTGATGGGCGATCATGCTTGGCCATGATGACCCGACGTACACGGACACGACCCGGCGCGCTCCGGCACCGGAAGGCGGCCTGGGCCATGGCCGCAGGCCTGGCCCTGGTGATCGGCGCCGGCGCCCCGGCCGGGGCCGACACCAACGCCCCGGGCCTCTCGTCCACCCTCGACCAGATCCTCGCCGACACGCGACTGGACGGTGCCCAGGTGGGCGTGGTGGTCCGCGACGCCGAGACCGGCGAGACGCTGTACGACCACAACGGCTCGCTCCGCGAGGTCCCGGCGTCCAGCACCAAGCTGATCACCTCGGCCGCCGCGATGGCCCTGCTCGGCCCCGACTACCGGTTCAGCACCGACGTGCTCACCACCGGCTCCCAGCGCGGACCTGTGCTCCACGGCGACCTGTACCTGCGCGGCACCGGCGACCCGACCATGCTGGCCGAGGACTACGACCAGCTCGCCGCCGAGATCGCCGCAGCCGGCATCCACCGGGTCGACGGCGACCTGGTGGCCGACGACACCCGGTTCGACAACACCCGGCTCGGCTTCTCCTGGGCCTGGGACGACGAGCCCTACTACTACTCCTCGCAGATATCCCCTCTGACCGTCGCCCCGAACACCGACTACGACGCGGGCAACGTGATCGTCCACGTCGAGCCGGGTGCCGCCGCCGGCGACCAGGCCAAGGTCAGCCTCCAGCCGGCCACCGACTATGTGACCATCGACAACCGCGTCACCACGGTGGCCGCCGGCGGAGCCCGGTCGGTGGATGTCGAGCGCGAGCACGGCACCAACACCATCCACATCACCGGCACCATGCCGACGAACGGCGCCGCCAGCGACACCTGGTCCACCGTCTCGGAGCCCACCGGCCTCGCCGCGGACGTCTTCGCCAAGGCCCTCAAAGCCCACGGGGTGAAGCTGAGCGGCCGGACCCGGCTGGGCGAGGCGACGCCGCAGGATGCGCAGACCCTCGCCACCCATCCCTCGATGTCGCTCAAGGACCTGCTCACCCCGTTCCTGAAACTGTCCAACAACAACCACGCCGAGGTGCTGGTCAAGGCCATCGGCTACCAGCTCAAGGGCAGCGGCAGCTGGTCGGCCGGCCTCTCCGCGATCGGCGGCTTCCTCCGCACGGTCGGCATCGACCCCACGACGCTGCGCCAGGTGGACGGCTCCGGGCTGTCGCGCGCCGACATGATCTCGCCCGCCCAGTTCGCCACGCTGCTGTCGGCCGTCCGCAGCGAGCCCTGGTTCCAGGACTGGTACGACGCCCTGCCGATCGCCTGCAACCCCGACCGGATGGGCGGCGGCACGCTGCGCAGCCGGATGTGCGGCACCCCGGCGGCAGTCAACCTGCACGGCAAGACCGGATCGATGACCGGGGTCTCCGGCCTGTCCGGCTACGTCACCGATGCCGACGGCCGGAAGCTGGTCTTCAGCATGCTGAGCAACGACTACGTGTCCAGCTCGGTGAAGGGCGTCGAGGACGCAGTCGGCGCGGCCCTCGCCTCGTACAGCGTCCACAGCACCGCCGCCCCGGCGCTGCGCAGCCGGTCTGCGGTCGAGCCGTCCTCGGGCAACCGCGCCACGGACGACGGCGCCGCCCTCGAGTGCTCCTGGCTCAAGCCCGCGACCTGCTGAGACGGCCAGGCCGAAACCCGCGGGCGGACCGGTCGGCCGGTCTGCTGCCGGTTCTGCCGTTCCAGGGGCTGCCGCAAAGCCGGCCAAGGCGGCCTGGCGCGGACAGTCGAGACCGTGCCCGAGGGGACGAGATCGTGCCGGACATGTGAACGAGCCTCGCCGTCGACGCGATCACCATGGCAGCTGCGTGTTGGCTCACGGGCTGGGGAGGCCGGCGATCAGTCGGCGTCTGCGGTGGCCGGTTCCATGGTGGGGATGCCGTGGGCGGTGACGAGCCGGGCGCTGCCGAGAGCACCGCTCAGCTGAGGGCGCCTGCCTGGCGGGCCAGGACCGACCCGTCGGTTGGTCAGGGGGCAGGAGGACACCGCAGCTCAGGTGGCGTCCCGTACCCGCGTCGTCGTCAATCCCCCGGCAGGCCTCGCCTTCGAGCGCGCCGGGCGGGGAGTCTTGCGGCGCCCCTCGGCGTGGTCGTGGGGCGGGCGGCACGTGGAGCTCACCGGAGGCGGCACCGGAGGCGGAGGGTACGCCGAGGGCGGCACCGCGGGGGTCACGTCGCGGCCGTCATCCTGTCAACTCGTCTGCCTGGAGCCCTCTATGGCCTCGTACAAGCTCGGCCGCCGACTCGCGGTCGTCGCCTTCGCCGCGCTGCTCCCGCTCGCCGGCACGTCCAGCGCCCACGCGACGGACTTGGGCAACTTCTACATCAAGAATCTCTGGACCAAGCAGTGCGTCGACTTGGGCGGCACCGGTGCGCAACCCAACGGCACCGTCGTATGGCAGGACACCTGCCTCAACAACGGGGCCGGCGACAACCAGGAGTGGGGTTTCCTGACCACCCGCACCACCAGTCACGGCACCCAGTTGTACGAGATCGTCAACGTGAAGAGCCAGCGCTGCCTCGACCTGCCCGGTACCGGCGCCGACGGTCCCGGCACCGCGGTGTCCCTCATCACGTGCCAGGCCAACCAGGCGGCCGACAACCAGGAGTGGTACATCGACTCCCTCGACGGCACCAAGGGCATGGTCCTGCTCATCAACTACGCGTCCTCGGGCAACCAACCCGGGGTGTTCATGAACGACGAGTGCCTGGACGTCAGCGGCTTTGCGGAGGACGACGGCGACGAAAAGGGGCGGGCGCCCCTGACCATCTACCCCTGCACCACAAACAGCGCCACCAATGTGAAGGGCTCGTGGTACGACGGCGTCCCCTACGACGACCACGTGTGGGATCTGCAGGCCGTTTGATCCCGGGGCCGTCCCCAGCCGTCACAGGGGCCATGAGGCGACACCCGGTGGTCCTGGCAGGGACGTTCGGGAAGAGCTGAACCACAGAGGTGGGCGTGTGGCTTGCGGCCGCGCGTCCACCTCGTGCCGTCCGGCGCGGCCGCGGCCGCGGCCGCCCCGACGCGGCCCGGGCGCCGAACGGCCCGACCGGGCGGCGGGGTTCACCGCCCGGTACCCGGTGCCGGACGAAACTGCGAGCTGCGCCGGGCAGCCTTATGCTCTCTGCCGGGGGGCTGGGGAAGCCCTGGAAGAGCGGCGCAGTTGGGGGCGAAGTGGCACGGTGGCGGGCCTTGCCTGCCGGACTCGATCCGGCGGTTGTGCGTTTTGTCGTTCAGTTGCGGAAGCTCAAGGACGTCAGCGGGCGGACGCTGCGGGAGCTCGCGCGCGAAACCGGGTACAGCTCGTCCTCGTGGGAGCGCTATCTGGGAGGCCGGTCGTTGCCGCCCCGCGCCGCCGTGGAGGCGCTCGTGCGGATCGCGGGGGGCGATCCGGTGCGCGTGGTGGCCTCGCTGGAGATGGCGGCGGACGCCTGGAAGTCCCGTCAGGAGGACACCCCGGGCGCCGGGCAGCAGGACGCGGCCGAGGAGCCGACCGAGCCGACCGAGCCCGCCGAGCCGATCGAGCCGGCCGACTCTGCTGAGGTCGGCGAGGCCGTCGCAGACCAGCCCGCCGAGCCGTCGGCGCCCGGTCCGGCGGGCGGTGACCCGCAGCCCCGGCGCCGGCTCGGCGCCGGATGGCGAAGGCTGATCACGCTCGGCGGCGCCGCCGCCCTGGGCGCCGTGATCACGTTGCTGGTGGCCCAGACCAGCCAGGGCGCGGCGCCCTGCCCGTCGGCGCCCGCCGTGCACAAGCCGGTGACGTACGGCTGCCACTACAGCCAGAAGGCCGGGCTGTGGTACGCGGGCAACAGCACGACCAGCACACGGCAGGTGGTGGTCGACATGTTCGGCCCGGACGTGGCCGAACTCCAGTGCCTGCTCCAGCGTGCCGGTATCACGCCGGGCGGGATCGACGGGAACTTCGGGCCGCTGACCGAACACGCGGTGATCCAGGCGCAGAAGCAGTTCCACCTGGACGTCGACGGCCAGGTCGGGCCGCACACCTGGTCCGCCCTGCGCCGGTGAGCCCGATGCGTAGTGTCAGCCAGGGCACGGGCCAGGCCGGGGTTCAGCGTGAGCGCGCCCGCCTGGTGGCCGAGCTGCGCTTCCTGCGCGAGCGCTCCGGTCTCACCCTGGCCGAGCTGGCCGAGCGGTCCGCCTACAGCCGGTCCTCCTGGCAGCGCTATCTGAGCGGTGCCGCCCTGCCGCCCTGGCTGGCCGTGCGGGCGCTGTGCCATCTCGCCGACGAGCCCGAGCACCGGATCCGGGCCCTCTGGGAGCTGGCGGAGGGAGCTTGGAGCGGCCGCGGGGTCGTGGCCGCGGCCCCCGATCCGCTTGCGGCGCCGTCGCCTTCAGCTCCATCGCCGGAACGGCAACCGGGAACAGGGCCGGAAGCAGAGGCAGCACCCGAGCCGGCGCCGGGGTCCGCGCCCGGGCCCGCCCCTGACGCGCCCGGCGACGCGGCGACGCCGGTGCGGCTCTCCGGGCAGCCCCGCCGCTTCCGGCTCGGTCTGCGTTCCGGCGCCGTCGCCGCCGTGCTGCTGGCCGCCGCGGTCGGCGTGGCGCTCCACTACGACGGCCACGCGGGCGGCCGTGCGCCCTCCGGCGAGGCCTCCACCACGGCGTCCGGCTTCCGCGTCGGCTGCACAGGCGCCGCCTGCGACGGCCGCAGTCCGGAGACGACCCTGTGCGGCGTCGCACCGCAGACGCTGCTGGAGCTGCTGCCCGCGAAAGGGGCCGGGCTGGAGGTGCGCTACCAACCGCTGTGCCGCGCGGCCTGGGCACGTACCTGGAACAACCGGCTTGGTGACAAGCTCACGCTCTCCGAACCCGGGGCGCCGACGCAGGATGTCACCGTGACCGACTCCCAGAACCTGGCCGGGTTCACCTACACCCCGCTGCTCGCCCTCACCGGCGGCAGTCACGCCCTGAGGGTGTGCCTGACCACCTCGGAGCCCCGGTCCACCGCCTGCCACTCGGTCCCGGTCCCACCCTCCGCGTCGTCCCAGCGGTAGTCCGCCGACCCGTCGCGTCGTCATCGGTTGACGGGTTCTTGCACGTCAGGGGCGTGGGTGTGCCATGCCGGCAGCAACTGCCCGGCATCCGTCGACGTCCGGGGGCGCGGGCGTGAGGCTCTGTGCGGGCCGGCGATCCGCTCGGCCCGCACCCGTACCTCGCCCCAGGAGTCTTCCGTGCGCATGCCGACGTCAGGACAATTCGCCCCTCTGGTCGCAGCCGGCCTCGTGGCCGCGGCTCTGGCCTGGCCCAGTTCGGCCAGCGCCGAACCCGGCACCGTCGGGTCGCTGAGCAGCTCCGAGTGTCCGACGAACATCGTCAAGGGCAGCACGAACAGCTGGTGCGTGAGCACCCTCCAGTCGGTGCTGCAGCAGCTCGGGTTCGACCTCTCCGTGGACGGCCAGTTCGGGGACCAGACCCTTGCCGCCGTCAAGTGGGTGCAGACCAAGGCGCACCTGCAGGACAGCTCGGTCGGTGTCGACGGCCAGGTGGGTCCCGTCACCAAGCGCTGGCTGGAGACGTTCATCGACAACCAGGTGGTGTCGCTCGGCGACGGGTGCGGCCTGGACCTGATCACCTCCCCGAACTCCGGCTCCGGCACTGCTCAGGCCTACATCTCCGAGTACGCCGCGGACGGCGCCGGTTACTGCACGGGCACCCTCTTCCGGTCCACCGACGGAGGACGCAGCTGGACCGCGGTGTCCGGCGAGCACACCGAGGCCAACAACCAGAGCGTCACCACCTACGCGTACGCCGACACGTCCACCGAGCTGGCCAAGGTCTGCGGGACGGGCACCGGTCCCAACCTCGTCGACAGCGGCTGCACCGCCGCGTTCTGACCGCCCCCCGGGAGGCCGCCGAACCCGGCGGCCTCCTTTGAGAGCGACCCCGCGGAACGGCCGTTCGGGCCCTTCCGCGATGCGCGTACGACTCGAACCGATCGAAAGGACAGACCCTCATGCGCAGAATCTCCCGGGCAGCCATCGGGGCGGTGGCGCTGGTCACCGTGCTCGCCACCGCCGGAGCCGCCCACGCGGACACCGTGGACACCAACGGGCGGTGGGCCGAAGTCACCCAGACCACCGCTGACGGCTGGGCGAGTGCCTTCCTGCAGTTCGTCGACGCGTCCGGCAACCCGATCAACGACAAGACCACTCCCGCCTTCGTGCAGGCCACCTTCCAGAGCGTGCAGACCGGTTACACGCTGGAGGGCTGGCTCCAGCGGTCCACCGACGGCGGCGCGAACTGGAAGCAGATCTCCGGCACCCATGTGCTGAGCACCACCCTGACCAGCGTGGACGACTCGATGACCGACCGGTACTACGACGGCCCCGGGTACCTGGCCCAGGCCTGCTTCAAGTTCACCTCATGGGCGGGGGCGGCCACCCACTGCTCCCCGGCCATCTGAGTCGGGGACGGCGATGACCACACACCGATACCGATGGAGAAGGGCCAGACGCGGTACGGCGGTCGCGGGCGCACTGGCGCTGGCGGTCGGCTGCCTGGCCGTGGAGACCGGCGGTACGGCGGCGGCCTCCGACACCAGGGCCGCTGCCGCTGCCGCTGCCGCTGCCGCGGCCTCGGGCGCCGAGCCCGCGGCCGCCGCGGACACCTCGGAGCCGACGGGCGCGCTCGTGCCCGCCGCACCGGGAATCCGGTCCCCCGGTAAGGTGCTCACGCACGGCTGGAACACCTCCAAGGACCGGTCGGTGGAGGTGACCGGCGACGACAACGGCCTGAACGTGCTGGTCGCCGACGCCGCGTCCGGCTACTCCTGGCGGACCGCGGCGACGCTGTCCGAGCCCGGCTTCGACACCCCGCGCTGGATCGGCAACGACTGCGTCACCGGATCCGGACGCTACGCGGCCGTGGTGTACGCGCCGTGGAGCTTCAACAACGACGCCACCGCCGAGGAGCGCGGGAGCTTCGCCGCGATCGTGGACCTGGACACCGGGGCGGTACGCAAGCTGGACTTCCTGACCAGCCTGGACTACTTCAGCCCCGGCTGCGGCACCGGCGACCAGGCCGCGTTCTCCGCCCTGAACCAGGGCGCCACCGCGACCACCACCCGGTTGGACCTGGTCGACGCGGCCGACGGGAGGCTCGCGCAGGGCACCACGCTCGCCGGCCAGGTGACCTCCGCCGTGCCCTACGCCGGGGGAATGGCCGCGGCGGCGGGCGACAGCCTGATCCAGGTCACCGCCAAGGGGGCCCGCCGCGTCCTGGCCACCGAGCAGGCGGGGCCGCTGCGCCTGCACCCCGACGCGGACGGCGGACTCGGCTACGAGGTCGTCCGCAGCGGCAACCAGCAGCTCAAGCGCTTCGCCCGGGGACGCAGCTCGGTGGTGGCCACGGCCAAGTCCGGCAGCCTCCAACTCCAGGGCGTGGCCGGTCATGTGTACGTGGTCGGGCCCAGGGCGACGGCCACCGGGCTGGCCGCGGGCACCGGCGGCTGGCGCGCGCTCGACGGCAGCGTCGACGCGACCCCGTCCACCGAGGGGCAACTGCTGGTGACCCAGCAACTGAACGCCCCCACACGGCAGTTCAGCGGCAGCAAGGCCCCGGCGGCGGGAACCGGCGCGGCGGACACGCTGTACCACCGCGTCGCCCTCAAGGCGACCGTGGTGGGCAACGGCAGATCCGTGTCGTTCACGGTGGACCCCGCGGCCCGTCGGCCGAAGGACGGCAGCGCTCCTTCGCCGGCCCTCACCCTGCACGCACCGGTCGCCGGCAGCAGGACCGTGTCGCCGAAGGCGAAGAGCGCCGCTACCGCGCAGGGGACGGTGGCGAGGAAGGCCCGGAGCACGGACAGCGCCGACGGGACGATGGCGCCGAAGGCGGGAAACACCGGCGGGGCCATGACGGCGGCCGCCGCCGACGCCGCATCCAGCACGGTGAACGCGAACGACGCCTCGAACCCGGCGACGGTGACCTGGGATCCGGTGCGCGGCTGCGCGGTGGCCCGCAACGACCGGAAGATACAGACCTTCCAGGCCAATCCGCAGCAGATCGAATGGGCCGCCGACCTCGCCGTCCAGGGCCAGTTGACGACCCAGACGCGCGGGGTGGACTGGGAGGGCTCGGGCATGCAGATCTCCTGGACCCCCCAGGGGATGTTCCCGCTGCAGCCGCTCGACGGCGGTGGGAGCGTACCGGCACAGGTCCTGCTCGGCGTCCTCGCGCAGGAGTCGAACACGCTGCAGGCCAGCTCGCACGCGGTCGACGCGGAGACCGGCAACTTCAACCAGGGCGGCTTCTACGGCAGCGTCTCCGACCCCGGCACCCCCAACGGCACCACGTGGGACACGGTGGACTGCGGGTACGGAGTCGGGCAGGTGACCACCGGCATGACCCTCGGCTACACCGGCAATGTCGCCGACGGCAGCCCCGCCTTCACCACCGCGCAGAAGCAGCAGGCGATCGCCACGGACTACGCCTCGAACGTGTCGGCGACCCTGAACATGCTGATCGACAAGTGGAACCAGTTGTACGAGGCCGGCATTCTGGCCAACGACGGCGACCCGCAGTACATCGAGAACTGGTACTTCGCCGCCTGGGCCTACAACTCGGGTGTGCAGCCCAACGCCGCCCTGGGCGGGTCAGGCTGCACTCCGGGTCCCGACTGCACCGACAGCGACGGCAACTGGGGACTGGGCTGGACCAACAACCCGGCCGATCCGTCGTACCCCGCGGACCGGCCCGTGTTCAGCACCAGCGACGACTGGAACACCTCCCACCCGCAGTACTGGCCCTACCAGGAGAAGGTGCTGGGCTGGGCGGCCTCGCCGGTCGTGCGCTACGACTGGGCCGGCGGGTACTGGAGGGTCGTGTACAAGCCGGGGAACTGGGGCACACCCGGTCCGCACTACCCCGGCAACGAGCTGCTGTGCACCAGCGCCGACAACTGCGTGCCCGGCGCGGCCACCGACGCGAGCGGTACCAAGTACTCGCACGGTGCGGACAGCGCCGGCATGTGCACCCTGGCGGACTTCCACTGCTGGTGGCACGCTTCGAAGCAGTGGGTGGACTGCACCTCGGTCTGCGGTACGCAGAGCCTGACGTACACCGCCGCGAGCCCCCGTCCCTCCTTCACCGACATCTACCCGCCCGACGGCTGCACCGGTTCGGGGCTGCCCGCCAACGCGGTCATCGTCGACGACAGCGTCAGCGCGGGAGTCTGCAGCGGCACCCCGTCCTGGCACGCCCAGGGCACCGAGTCGTTCTTCTTCCCGGCGTCGGAGAACCCCGCCTGCACCGCGGACTGCATCGACTACAAGGGGAAGATCGACTTCCACCAGCTGGGAGCCGGCTACGGCGGGCACATGTTCTTCAGCCACATGATCAACACGCCGAACGACAACGCCGCGTCCTACACGGACGATTCGATGACCGCCACGTGGACACCGCCGACCACTGTGTCTGGATGGACCCGCCTCAAGGTCCACATCCCCTCCACCGGCGCGACCACCCGCCAGGCCGACTACCAGATCGACCTCGGGGACGGCGAACACCGCCACCGCCTGGTCAACCAGTACCAGAACCAGAACACCTGGATCGACCTGGGCTCGTTCTACCTCTACCCCGGCGCCAGTGTGTCGTTGAGCAACTACAACACCTATGCCCCCCAGGGAGACGGCGGTGACGTCGCCTTCGACGCGGTCGCCTTCATCCCCACCGCCAAGCCCCTGGTCAACTACGTGGCCCTCGGCGACTCCTACTCCGCCGGTGACGGGCTGACCCCCTACCAGTACGGTTCCAACATCGCCTACAACAACGGAGCCAGCGACTACTGCAACCGATCCGCCACCGAGGCCTACTCCGAGGAGCTCGACTGGCCCGGCCTGAGCGGTACCATCGCGGCCAACTCCGCCGCCGGCGGCCCGGCGAACTTCGCCTTCCTGGCCTGCAGCGGTGCCCAGACCGTCGACATGACCCCGAGCGCCGTCGACCCGAACAACCCCTGGAACACCGACTGGGGCAGCACCGCCGCCAACAACGCCGACTACGGGGAGCTGTCCGAGGTCGAGGCGGCCGGCTACCTCGACCCCGACACCACCCTGGTCACGCTGACGATCGGCGGCAACGACGCGCGCTTCAGCGACGTCGTCTCCAGCTGCTTCGAAACCCTGGACCATGACTGCACCGGCCCCGACTACTACCTGACCCATAACTCGAAGGTCGACCCGGAACCGCTGTCCACCTACGAACCCGAGGTGATCAACGCCGAGCAGAGCCATCTCAAGGCCGTCTACGAGGCCGTCCACCGGCAGGCGCCGAACGCCCGGATCCTCGTCCTCGGCTACCCGCACATGTTGCCCACGGACCTGACGGTGCCCGAGTGCGTGCTGCTGGCCGACCCCATCATCTACAACTCCGTCGACTGGCTGAACCAGATGTCCGACGCCCTCAACTCGGCCATCGACAACGCCGTGCACGCCACCGCCGCCGACAACCCCGGACTGCGGATCTCCTTCGTGGACGTGCGGCCCACCTTCACCGGACACGAGGTGTGCAGCGACGACCCGTGGATCAACGGAACGGTGTTCACCGGATCCGGCACGGCCTTCCACCCCACGGCCAACGGCGACGGCGGCGAGGCCAACCAGCTCAACGCCCTGCTCAACTGATGACACCCGCGGCCGCCTCGGCACGGCCGCGGGCGTCCCGACCGGCGTGACACCATGTCAGAGGCCGCTCCGCCCCCTCGGGCGCGGGGCGGCCTCCGCGGCTTTCGTACCGGCCGGCGCCCGAACGGCGCGTCACGTCATTGCCAGAAGCCGTCCGACGCGCCGCGTCAGAACTCGATCTGCCCGCCGGACCGGAGCAGATGCAGCCGATCCGCCGACCCGGCCCGGACGAGGGCCGGTTCGAGGGTGTCGGGGCCCGGGCCCGATACCGCGTCGCCGCTGGCGCGAGGTCTTCGCGGTGACCCCCGGGACCCTGTTGGCCTGGCATCGCCGGTTCATTGCGGCGATATGGGACCACAGCGCCCGGCGCGTCCGATCCGCCTGCACCCGTCCCCCGCTCCGACCTGTCCTGGTTGTGCCGGCGGCCATGGCACGGGCCGCCGCACATGGTCCCCGAACCGGTCCACCGAGCGCGCAGGCTCATGATCGACGGAAGTGAGTGCGGTGTTCGACCAATCCGCTCCGACTGCCGCTCCGAATGGGATGCGTAAGACAGACGGGCACACGAGGACGGATGACATGACACCCTTCTCCAGATTATCCGGCCTGTCCGGACGACGCGTGGCGCGCCGGGGTCTTGCGGCCGCGGTGTGCGGGGCGCTGGCCGCCGGTGGGCTCGCGGCCGTGGGCGTGATCGGGTTGGAACCGCAGGCGGCCTCGGCCTCCAGCCACCGGGAGGCGCCGCTGATCTCCGGTCAGCCGCAGTACGACAACACGGACGTGTACGCGTTCGTCAGTCCCGACAAGCCGGACACGACGACCATCGTGGCGGACTGGATCCCGTTCGAGGACCCGGCCGGCGGCCCGAACTTCTTCACCTTCGCCGACGACGCCCAGTACGACATCCACATCGACAACAACGGTGACGGACAGGGCGAACTGCTCTACCGTTTCACCTTCACCACCCACCACAGGAACGGCAACACCTTCCTGTACAACACCGGCCCCGTCACCAGCCTGGACGACCCGGACCTGAACATCGAGCAGACCTACGACATCGACCTGCTGCGACTGCACAACCAGGCTGTGGTCTCCACGACGAGGATCGCGCACGACCTGCCGGTGGCCCCCTCGAACGTCGGCAAGGGCTCGATGCCGGACTACGGTCGGCTGCGCGACCAGGCGGTACGTCAACTTCCCGGTGGGACGACGACGTTCGCAGGACAGGCCGACGACCCGTTCTTCCTCGATCTGCGCGTCTTCGACCTCCTGTACGGCGGCGACCTGTCGGAAGTGGGGCGCGACACCCTCGCCGGATACAACGTCAACTCGGTCGCGCTGCAGGTGCCGTCCTCCTTGATCCGGCAGTCCGCCGGCCAGCCGGTCATCGGCATCTGGTCGACCACGGAGCGCAAGAACGCCGCGGGGCAGTGGACCCAGGTCTCCCGGCTCGGCAACCCGCTGGTCAACGAGGTGGTCAATCCGCTGAAGGACAAGGACAAGTTCAACGCCTCCGCCCCATGGCGGGACGCAGACTTCCTGAAGAACGTCACCAACCCGGAACTGCCCCAGCTGCTCAAGGCGGTCTACAAGCTCCCGGCTCCCGCGGAGCCCAGGACGGATCTGGTGAATGTCTACCTCAAGGGCGTCAAGGGCCTCAACCAGCCCCCGCACGTGCGCCCGGCCGAGGAACTGCGCCTGAACACCTCGATTCCGCCGACCGCGCATCCCCAGAGGCTCGGCGTTCTCGACGGCGACACCGCGGGCTTCCCGAACGGGCGCCGGTTGACCGACGACGTGGTGGACATCTCGCTGCAGGTCGTGGCCGGTGAACTCGTCGGCAACAAGAACGACCTGGGTGACGCCGTCGACAAGAACGACCAACCGTTGGGAACGACGTTCCCGTACCTCGCGCTGCCGGACTCGGGCTCACGCGGACAGGCCGCCACAGCCAAGAGCGGGACCTCCGGCACAGACGGGACCGGACACAGCGTCCTCAACAGCGGTGCGATCGCCTCCAGCTCCAGGAGCGGCCCGAACACCACCTTGGTCGCTGCCTCCTCCGCGGCCGGCGCGGCCGGACTGCTGCTCACCGTCACCGGCCTCCGGTGGCGGCGCAACCGCCGGCGCGCCAGGGCCGTTTGACCCGGGCCTGGCGGCGCGGCCCACCCGACCGACCTGTTGCCGGGTGGGCCGCGCCGGGCGATCCGAACCAGTGCGCACCGCCCAGAACGATCAGGGAGAGGACATGCCATCCCCGAGTAGCCCCGAGACTGGGCACACCGAGGTGCCTGCGGAGATAGCCCCCACCCCCGCTGGGCCCGTCAGCTCCCGGCGGCGCACGACCGTACGCCGTCTGGCCGCTTTCGCGGCCTGCGCCACCCTGCTGGCCGGCGCCCTCACTGTAGGCAGCATTGTGCTCGGCACGCAGGACGACGGCCCGACCGTATCGCCGGCCGCCGGCGCCACCGATTCAGAACTCCTCACCACCGGCTCTCTCGACACCCAGGTACGCCCCTTCAGGGCCATTTGCGCGAGCAGCCCAAGGACTACGGCGCCTGGGCGACCCTCGGCCTCGGCTACGTCGAGCAGGCCCGCACCAACGGGGACCCGTCCCGCTACCCACTGGCCCAGCAGGCGCTCGACCGCTCCTTGCGTCTGCGCCCGGGCAACGACCCGGCGCTGGCCGGTCTCGCCGCTCTCGCCGCTGCGCGGCACGACTTCACCGGCGCCTTGCGGTACGCGGACCAGGCGCTCGCGGTCAACCCGTACAGCGAGCGGGCGTTGTGTTCCCGGATCGACGCCCTCGTCGAACTCGGCCGCTACGGTGAGGCGGCGCAGGCCGCCGATGCAGCCGACGCACGGCGCCCCGGCGTGCCCGTCTTCACCCGGTACGCCTACGTCCGCGAGCTGCGCGGTGACGTGACCGCCGCCCGTCGGGTGCTCAATCAGGCGCTGGCGTCTGCCGTGAGTCCCGGCGACGTGGCCTACGTGGCCACCGCATTGGGCCAACTCGCCTGGAATCAGGGCGAGTACGTGAGCGCGCTGCAGCAGTACGCACGAGCGCTGCGGGCCGATCCCGCCTACCTTCCGGCACTGGAGGGCCGGGCCCGCGCTCTTGACGCCACCGGTGAGCACACGCAGGCGATCCGCGAGATGGAGGGCGTGGTGGCGCGCTGTCCGCTGCCCGCCCCGCTGGTCGAACTGGGCGAGATGTACCAGGCCCGAGGAGGCCCGGGCGACCGGGCGAGGGCAGACCAGCAGTACACGCTCATCGGAACCTGGATCACGCTGGCCCGCGCCAGCGGCGTCGACGTCGACCTCGACACCGCGCTGGCCGCCGCGGACCACGGCGACCCTCGGGCGGCGCTCACCGCCGCGCGAGCCGAGTGGGCTCGCCGCCACACCGTGCACACGGCCGACGCCCTCGCCTGGTCCCTGCACGTCAACGGCCGTGATCAGGAAGCCCTCCCGTACGCACGCCGGGCCACAGCCACCGGCTACCGCAACGCGCTCTTCGTGTACCACCGCGGTGCGATCGAGTACGGCGCCGGCCGTCCCGCCGCCGCCCACCAGGACCTGTCCACCGCGCTCCTCCTCAACCCGGGATTCTCACCGCTGGGAGCCCATACGGCACACACGATCCTGGAGGCGGTCAAGTGACCACCACGACTGCACCCGCCGCAGGTGGCAGGACCGCGCGCCGGCGCCGGATCCTTGCGCCCTGCGCAGCCGTTCTGTTCGCCGCCGGCGCCCTGGTACTCCTTCCGGCCGGCGCCGCGAACGCCCATCCGCTGGGGAACTTCACCGTCAACCGCTACGACGGCCTGGTCGCCTCCCCCGGGCACCTGCGCATCGACCACGACGAGGACCTCGCCGAGATCCCGGCCACCCAGGCCGAGCCGCGGATCCGGCAGCTGGGCATGACCGCCTGGGCCCAGCAGAGGTGCGAGGCCGCCGCCCGCGGCAGCACGCTCACCGTGGCCGGTCGCCGGGTCGGCACCACGGTCGTGGCGAGCCGGGCCGAGCTGCTTCCCGGGCAGGCGGGACTGCATACCCTGCGCGTGGAATGCCGACTGACCGCACCGCTCCCCGCACAGAACACGGTCTCCGTGGCCTTCCACAGCGCCGGCGCCGACTCCGGCCCAGGCTGGCGCGAGATCACCGCTCGTGGTGACCGGATGACCCTCACGACCAGCGACGTCCCCTTGACCTCGGTGTCCCACACGCTGACCTCCTACCCGAAGAGCCTGCTCTCCTCGCCCGCCGACACCTCCACGGCGGCCCTTCGCATCCGGCCCGGTGGCGCCGCCCTGGTGGACGACGAGCCGGCCGCAGCCGCGCCGTCGGTGCTGCCGCGTGGCGCAGACCGCTGGACGCAGGCCCTGGACGACCTGATCACCCGCCGCGGCCTCACCCCGGGCTTCGCGGCATTCGCCCTGGCCGCCGCTCTCGCGCTGGGCGCGCTGCACGCACTGGCCCCGGGCCACGGCAAGACCCTGATGGCCGCCACCGCCGCCGCCCGCGGCCGCGGCCGCGCCACCATCCGCGACGTACTGCCGCTGGCAGCCTCCGTCACCGTCACCCACACCCTGGGCGTGGTCGCCCTCGGCCTCCTCATCGCCGCCGGCTCCACCGCCACGACTTCGGTGATCGCCTGGCTGGGCATCGCCAGCGGCGTCCTGGTCACGGCCACCGGAGCCGGGCTCGTACGACGAGCCGTGCGCGGGCGCGGGCACACCCATCACACCCACGGACACCCGCACACCCACAGACACCCGCACACCCACGATCACCCGCACCTGCACACTGACGACCACCCGCACCTGCACACTGACGGCGACGCAAGCCACACCCCCACCCACGACGGCCACACGCATCCGCACAACCCGGCCCCCACTCTGCGCGGCACGCTCCTGCTGGGATTCGCCGGCGGCCTCGTCCCGAGCCCCTCGGCCGTGGTCGTTCTGGTGGGCGCGACCGCCCTCGGGCAGGCATGGTTCGGCGTGCTGCTCGTCCTCGCCTACGGAGCCGGACTCGCCCTCACCCTCACCGTCGCCGGATTCACCGTTGTCCGGGCCGGGGACCGGATAGCACGCGCGGCCATCCGGCGCCGGCGCTCGAGCGGCGGGCGGCCACTCGCACTCCTCACCCGCGCGGCACCGCTGGGTTCGGCGCTTGCGGTCGTGGCCGTCGGAGCCGGCCTGATCCTGCGCGAAGCCTCGGCCGTACTCGGCTGAACGTCATGTCACCACGGTGACCAGTAGCCCGGGGAAATCGCGCCGCACCGTGTCGACAAGCCCGGCGAACGCCTTCGCTTCGGCCTCCCTGGTCGCAGCCATCACGTTGCACACCGGAATCGAGGCCCCGACCCGGTCGAAAGGCGCCACACGCGGACGATCCGGAGCCGCGGCCGGTGGCACCGGGCGACGCCGGCCGCGAAGCGCACTGCCGGAAGGTCCTTTTCGGCGACTGGCTTTGCCTGGCGGTCGCCGTTCCCTGCGGCTCACTGGATCCGCCCGGACGTCAGTGTCGGTTGCCTTCCTTCACCAGGCCCGCCCGGTACGCCAGCACCACCGCTTGGACGCGGTCGCGGAGATCCAGCTTGGTGAGGATGCGGGAGACGTAGGTCTTCACGGTTTCTGGGCTGAGGACCAGTTCGGCGGCTATCTCGGCGTTCGAGAGTCCGTCGCTGATGAGGAGGAGGACCTCGTGCTCGCGGGGGGTGAGCGCCTTGAGGCGGTCGCGTTCGGGGGACGCGGGGGCGCCGGCGGGGCGCAGGCGTTCGGCGAAACGGCCGATCAGGGTGCGTGTGACGGCGGGGGACAGGAGGGACTCGCCGCGGGCGACGGTCCGTACGGCGTTGATCAGTTCGGGCGGTGGCGCGTCCTTCAGCAGGAAGCCGCTGGCCCCGGCGCGCAGGGCCTCGTACACGTACTCGTCGACGTTGAAGGTTGTGACGACCAGGATCTTCGCCGGGTTGGCGGAGTCGGGGCCGGCCAGGCGTCGGGTGGCCTCGATGCCGTCGAGCAGGGGCATGCGGATGTCCATGACGACGACATCGGGTTTCAGGTCCTCGGCCTGGCGGATCGCCTCGCGTCCGTCGGCGGCCTCTCCGACCACCTCCATGTCGGGCTGGGCGGAGAAGATCGTGACGAAGCCGGTGCGTACGAGGGCCTGGTCCTCGCAGACCAGCATCCTGATCGGTGCGGGCGCGGTGCTCACGCGGCTCCTCCCGCGGGGATGCGCGCGTACACCCGGAATCCGCCGTCGGGGGCGGGTCCGGCCGCGAACTCGCCCCCCAGCATCTCCACCCGTTCCCGCAGGCCGGCCAGACCCCGGCCTCCCGAGACATGCGGGACGCCGCCCCGCGGGACGGCGGGGACCGGCGCGCCGCCGTCCGCGCCGGCGGTGGTGATCTCCACGTGCGTCCCGTCGGGGTCGTGCGTCAGCCGTACCCGTGTCCGGCGACCCGCGGCGTATTTCACGGCGTTGGTCAGGGATTCCTGCACGACGCGGTACGCCGTGAGCTGAGCGGCCATGGCCATGTCCGGTTGTTGTCCTTCCTCGGCCAGCTCGATGGGCTGGCCACCCGCGCGAGTCTGCTCCACCAGGTCGGGCACCCGGCCCGGCAACGGCGTCCGCTCCCGGCCCCCCGACTCCCCGGTCGCCTCCAGCACGCCCAGCAGGAAGCGCAGTTCGGCCAACGCGCGGCGGCCGGTGCCGCTGATGGCGTCGAGGGCCTCGTCCAGACGCTCGGGCGCCGCAGTGAGGTACTTCGCCGCTCCTGCCTGCACGACCATTGCGGTCACATGGTGGGTCACCACGTCGTGCAACTCCCGGGCCAGACGGCTGCGTTCCGCGGCGAGAGCAGCCTGCGCGGACAGTCGCCGATGCTCGGCCTCCTGGGCCCGCCGCCCGCGGACCAGAACGCCCAGGCCCCATGTCGCCGCCAGGACGGCGTAGTAGAGCAGGAGGTCGTCCAGGCCGTCGGGCGATCCCAGCGCGTGCAGGACGACGCCGAAGACCGCGTAGCCGCCCGTCGCCGCCAGGGCGACGGTCCGGCGCAGGCGGTTCTGGTGGGCGCCCGCCGAGTACAGCGCGAGGTACAGCCCCACACTGCCGAAGGTCGGCGGGCAGCCGAGGGACTCGTGGACCGCGAACGAGGCGCCCGTGACCGCGAGGCAGGCGGCCGGCCATCGCGTGCGCACCGCGAGCGGCAGGGTCTGCCCCAAGGTCAGCAGCACGCTCGCGACGGAGGCCTGGTGAACGGGGAGGTCGCCGAGCTGCGCGCCGATCCGCGACAGCGGCGCCGCGAACGACAGCACGGTGAAGACGAGCGCGAACTCGCGGTCCCTGGTGACGGCCGGACGGGACCCCCACCACCACGCCAGGCGGCGGAGCCGGGCGACGGCGGCCTCCAGCGGGTTCGCGGTGGCGGGAGCGACTCCCCACCCGGGCGCGTCGTCCGACAGGTCGTGAACTGCTCGGTCTTCCATACGCCTTCCATGGCTTGGGCGGGTCCGGCGCCCAACCGGCCGGTTCCGCACGGCGAACATAGTGCCTGGTGGCGGGCGACGGCATCCCCCGAGGGAGGACAGTCGGTAGCTCGCCCGGGGGACCGGCGTAGGCGGCAAGTGCCCACCGCGCGGTGACGATTCGCGCGGGGCGCGGCCCGTAGCTTCTCGGTGTCGGGAGCGCGGACCAGCCGCGACGAGCGAATCCCTGCGGAGGAAGCCATGGTGTTCAACGATCCCCGGTCGGCGGCGCAGCCGGCCACCAGTGACGCCCCCCTGATTGCGGCGCCCGACGCGGGTGCCGGACGCCCGGCGCGATGGGCGGCCTCCGCGTGGGTGCGGCTGCCCGTGCTGTTCATCCTGATGCTGGCGGTGGACGCGATCACTGCCGGGATCAACGACACGGCCGACGGCACGGCGTTGACCGCCCTGATCACCGGAGTGGCGACGGCCGGACTGGCCCTGGCCGTGTACGTGGGGCTGGTGCGGTACCTGGAGGGCCGCAGGCCGCGGGAGTTGGCGCTCTCCCGGGCGCGGTCGGAACTGAGCCGCGGGGCCCTGTTCGGGCTGGGCCTGTTCTCCGTCACGATCGGCCTGGTCGCGATGGTCGGCGGCTACCACGTCCGGGGCTGGGGCTCGATCGACGGCGCGCTGACCACCCTGGGACTGATGATCTGCGCTTCGGTGACCGAGGAACTGGCCTTCCGCGGCGCGCTGTTCCGGGTGCTGGAGGAGAAGGCCGGGACCTACGGGGCCGTGGTGGTCTCGGGGCTCGTCTTCGGCGGCCTGCACCTGGTCAACAAGGACGCCACCGTCTGGGGCGCGCTGTCGATCGCCGTCGAGTCCGGACTGATGTTCGGTGCGCTCTACGCCGCCACCCGCTCGCTGTGGCCGGCGATCGGACTGCACTTCGCCTGGAACGCGGCTGAGCAGGGCATCTACGGCACCGCCGTCTCTGGCGCCGGCAGCGGGACCGGCGGCCTCCTGCGCGCCTACGTCAGCGGTCCCGACATCCTGTCCGGCGGAAGCTTCGGCCCCGAGGCCAGCATCTTCGCCATCCTGGTCTGCGCCGTTCCCACCGTGGTGTTCCTGCGGGCCGCGAAGCGCCGCGACCGGATCCACCGTCGCGGCGAACTCGCGGGGGCGCGACAGGCCTGACGACGGCAGCCGCGTCGCGGAGGCGATCCGCGAGACCATCGAGCGCGACGGCGTCGTCCCCGAGACCTTCCATGCCGACGGAGGGACAGGGCCGCGAAGCGGACGGAACCACACGCCCCGCTGGAGCGAAGTCGCCGGCAGGACGGGGTGGTTCTGTCGGCCGGCGCCACCCGTCAGGGCTGCCGGGTCGACAGTCTGCCCGTGGATTCCGCGTGTCGCCGCTGTGCGCTCGTCGCGGGCCGACCGGCGAGCGGCCTCAGGCCGTCCTCGGCCGCACGACCGTCTCCTTCGCATGGTGCGTGCCCCGGTCACTTGGGGGCCCGACCGGGGCGCGCGGACGTACGCGCCCCGGTCGGCCGACCTTTCCCCTACCGAGTTCCACGGGTCTCGAGCACCTCAACAAGACCGAAAAGGTACGCGATGAGCAACCAGATGAGGGCGGTGAAGGAGAGCCCCGCGCAGGTCGTGCGAGCGGCGCGGCCCCGGGCCGCATCCGGAGCTCGTCGCGCGGCACACTCGCGGGCTCGCCCGCACCCGGCACGACCACGGGAGCGGCCGTCGTGCCGGGTGCGACCGGCGCCATGGTTCGAGCCGTCCTCCGTGATCACAATTCAGCAGTGATCACGGTCAGGTGCTCCTCGGTACGGAAGCCGAGAGACTCATACACGGGTTCGCCCATCTTGCTCGCATAGAGATAGGCGGTGGGGGCGCCGGCGGCCCGGCTGAGGCGTACCAGCTCCGCCGTGACGGCCCGTCCGTAGCCGCGCCGTCGGTGCTCGGGCAGGGTGGTGATGTTGAAAATACCCGTCAGCTCGCCGAAGACGGCCGTCATGCCCGTCCCTACCGGTTGCCCGTCGAGTTCTGCCACGTAGTGCGTGACCCCGTCGATCCGCGCCAGCGCCGGGTCGGCGAAGATCCGGAACATCTCCTGTGGGCCTTCGAAGCCCGTGGAAAGGGTTCGGGCGTACAGGTCCAGTTCGTTGGCCGACACCGCCCGTACGCGCAGGGAGGCGATGCCGGACTCCTGCGGCATGTCCTGTTCGGGTCGTCGGATCATCAGCGGCTGACTGGCGAACCGGGTGAGCCCATGGTGTGCCGCCACTTCGGCGACGAGGGGCCCCGGCACCCCGCGCACGTGGATGCTCCAGGGCACCGTCCCCTGGGCCACGGTGGTCGCCAGCGCGGCTATCTCCTCGGGGTCCGGCTCCTGACTGGTACTGATCACGGCATTGAGCGCAGCGATGGGAGCCCCGCAGACGGCCAGCAGGGCATCGTTGCGGCCCCTGCGGGTGTGCCCAGTGGCGGCTGCCAGCTTCTCGAACGTGGCGGCGTACGCGCTCACGACCGGCTTGAGCGGATCATTTGTCTGCATCATGGAATCTCCTTTCAAGAGGATGCTTCAACCTGGAAAATGGTGTTTGATTGCGCGGCTCGTGCGAACTGGGAGCCATGGAGGACAATGGGCGCAACCACGCAGAGTCCGTAGTTTTGCCTGCCTTGTTCCTGCCGCATCCCGCGGCGCCTCGTTCCCCCTTGTGTACGCCCTCACCAGATGGGGCGGACGGTACTGCCGAGACATGGCCGCACGTCATCGACACTGCAGTGGTCTCTCGGTCGCCCACTCGGGCATGACTTGCGCACACTCACGAACGGCGTCCTGTACGTCCACCGTGCCCGGCCGGGGGATCGGCGTCGGCAAGCGCGTCGTGGGACACAGACGCCACCTGGGCATCCACAACCTCGGCCTGCTCCTTGCGCTGCCAACGAGGGACTGCCGGACCCTCAGCGGCAGGCTGCCGCCCGCTGTCGGGGGCGCCCCGGCCGTCAGGGGCCTGGGGTCGCCGACGGCGGTGGGGTTCAGTCAGCGGCGACGTCGGCGCCGGGGGACACCGCCGGGTTGCGCCAGATCCAGTTCCGGCGCGGGTACTGGAGCGTGAATCCGGCGCGAATCAGGTTGTGGTACGAGGAGTTGTGCGTGCCCGCGGGCTCGTCGAACGTCTCTACGGCGAGCCGGCGGCACCCCGCGTCGCGGGCCGCTCGGATGCGGGCAGCGATCAGCGCGGACTGTGCTCCGCGCCCACGTGCCTCAGGCAGGGTGCACCCCGCGAACAGACTGCCCACCTCGCCCTGGACTCGCAGGGTGGCGGTGGCGACGATGGCGCCGGATTCGCGGACGGCGAAGGGGTGCCAGCCGGCGCGGCCGACGGAGGCGGCGGCCATGTCCTGCATTCCCTGGTGAGGCATTCCCATCGCCCTCGGCATCACGTCGGCCCAGGCGGCGGCCTCGTCCGGGGTGACCGGGCCGACTGTCAGACCATCGTCGAGGGCGGCACCCGCGCTCGCCTCGACCGCCGCCCCGATGTCACAGCCGAGCTTGCGGATGATCTCGCCGGGTTCGAGGCCGAGAGCCGCACAGATTGCGGGCCAGTCGTCGGGAACCACCGACGGCGCGAGCTGGACGGTGGCCAGGCGGACGTCCCGCTCACGATAGAAGGAGATGACCTGGTCCATCATCGACAGCGTGACGGGCTCGTCGAACCCGAATCCGAGAGCCTTGCTCCAGTAGTCACTGGAGTCGTCCCGCATGGCCAGCACGACTCCGCCTCCCAGTCGGGCGGACGCGATCCCCCATTTCTCCCTGAGTGTTTCCGGAACTCCGCCTTCGAATTCGTACATCTCCTCTGCCTCGGCCTGTTCGAGAATGGCGGCTGGGATGTTGATTGTCACGAGTGAAATCCTTCCGGACGAAGAGATGGGGATGATGTCCGATGCAGTCGCGGCAGCGCGCTCGCCACGGCACGGGAGTGAGTAGGAGAAGGCTTGTCGACTGCTGGCCTGACCTGGCCGCGATCGCACGCCGGCACAAGGCATCGTGTACGGGCCCGCGAGAGCCCGCCGAGGCGCGTTGCCGCTCCCTTGAGAGTTTGCGCATGTGGTTTCATGATCCGGGCGCGTCGCCCTCGCCGTGCATCTGCTGCCAGGAAGCCTCTTCATCCCCCAGGCCAGTGGTGTGGAACCGGCCGTTGAGGTCCGCCAACTGCTCCGGAGTGGGATGCGGGCCCAGCTTGCCCATCTCGAGGAAGAGCTCCTCGTTGCCGGCAGGTGCCGAGACGAACAGCGCCCGTCCGCCGGTGGGAGTCGTGAACGTGTGCTGGCTCCCCTTGGGCACCACAGCCACGGTGCCCGGCCCCCCGGAGAAGGTCGTGTCGCCGACCCGGAAGTCGTAGTGCCCCTCCAGTACGTAGACGATCTTCATAAAGCCGTGGTGGGCATGCGGAGGGTTCTCGGTGATCACGTCATGAGTGAAGACGAACGCTCCCAAGGCGTCATCGACGTCCTTGCCGCGCACGATCACCTCGAGCCAGTGATTCCCCCCAGGCTCCACCCGCACGCCCTCACCGGGCGCGACCGCCCAACCGTCAGCTCCCCAGTTGCTCACAACATCTCCTTCTTGCCTTCTTGCCGGCCCGCGATCCGCAGGCCGGCGGGATCCGATGACACACGGACGGGGCCATGGACCGGCCGTGCGAACCGCACGTCACGTGCGGACTGCCACCCTGGGCGACCCTCGCTGCCCCGTACAAGCCGTGTTGCTGTTTCCGGGAATCAGCGCGGAGGAGGTGACGTTTCACCGTCGTGGAACCTCACGAAACGATCGCCCTGGTACTGGCGGAAGTAGGCCCTCAGCTGCGGCGACACCGGGTACGTCGCGGCGTGACACTGACCGCGCTCGCCGAGGCGACCGGCATTTCCAAGAGCACCCTGTCCCGGCTGGAGTCGGGCCAGCGGCGCCCCGGTCTGGAACTCCTGCTGCCGATCACCCAGGCGCTGCGGATCGGCCTGGACGACGTGGTCCAGGCTGCGCCGCAGGAAGGACCCTTCAACCGGCTGATGCCTCAGCCCTGGAACGGGATGGTGCGTCTGCCGCTCGCCCGTCAGATCGGCCCCATCCAGGCGTTCAAGCTGATCGTGCCGGTGGGCCGCGCGGAACCCGACCCACAGACCCACGAAGGGCACATGTGGATGTACGTTCTGTCCGGCAGCCTGCGCCTCTTGCTGGGGGACAAGGATCTGCAGGTGAGAGTCGGCGAGTCGGCCGAGTTCAGCACCCGGTTGCCGCACTGGTTCGGCAACAGCGGCCAAGAGCCTGCCGAGGTGCTGTGTCTGTTCGGACGCCAGGGTGAACAAGTGCGACCTCGCGTGATGCCGCCCGTCGCCGGTCACAGCGGAGATTCGCCGGTCGCCACGGCCTCTGCCCAGCAAGCCCCCTACGGCCGCGAGCAGTGATCCGAACCGTGTGGTGGCATCGCCGGACAGCCCTACGGGTCGCGTTGCCTGCGGGTGGTGCGACTGTGCTCTTTACCGCAAGTTCCCACTGTGGGAGCCTCGTTGCGACACTGCGGCGGCGGAGGCATGGGCTTGCTCTTCGAGGATCTGAAGGCGCTCGCGCGGTCCGTGCGGTTGGCGCTGGGACTGCCCGCAGCGGTCTGGTTCGCCGGTCGAAATTTCAGCGCCTTGGCCCAGGCCTACGAGCGCACGGTGGCGCCGATCCTGCTGCGGGTCGTTTCCGAGTCGCCTGTCCGGGCCTCGATGGACGCCTCGCTGAGCGTCATGAGCTCAAAGATCGGACTCGCAGTCCTCTGCTACGCCCGGGCGGTGGGCGGCGAGCCGCCACTGGAGGTCGTGGTGCTGGCCGGAGCCTGTACGCGGCTTTACGACGACCTCATCGACGACTCACCGGACCGGTCCGCGGACACCAGGCTGGCGCGACTCTTCGCCCGTACAGCTGAGGATGGGCTGTGCAAACAGTCGGACCAGGAGGAGCCGTTCGGTCGTTCTGAGGCGGAGGTGGTGCTCGCGCGGATGATCGAGGCGATCGTCGAGCGCACACCGACCTCCTCCACGGTGGCGGCGTTCACCGCTCTCCAGGAACTGCACATGTACCAGTGCCTGTCCCGGCGGCAGCGGGAGCCGGACATTTCCCTTGCCCTCATCGAGGAGATCACGCGCGGCAAGGGGGCCTATGCCAACCTCGTCCTGTGTCATCTCGTCCGCCCGGAAATCCCCGACGCGGACCGCGAGTTGGCGATGAGGCTGGGGAGTTGCCTTCAGCTCCTCGACGACTACATGGACCTCCCGTACGATCAGTTCAACGGCATCGTCACCCTCGCCTCGGCCCGTTCCCTCTCCTTGGCAGAGGTGGCTGAGCGACTGCGCCTGGTCTGCCGCCAGCTCGCCCACCGGCACCCTGGGCCAGGTGCCCGCAGGTACGGGGGGATGGTCTACTTTCTGCTTCTCCAGGCGATGGCAGCCCGCCGGTTCCCGGCTTTGGGGCGCGTGGCTCAGCGGGCCGCCCGGCGCTCGGCGGCGCTGCGCTTCACCAGCCGGGCGGCGGAGTCGCTGCCCGCGGTCGTCCCTCAGGAGGGGAACCGATGAATCTGCGCGATCGCCTGAACTGGATCGTCCTGGTCCTGGGCCTCCTGCTGTGCACGACGATCGGCTTCGCCGTGCTCAACCTGGTCCGCCATCGATGGGGACTGCTTGACCTGTGGACAACGGCGATTCCGATGGCGCTTGCCATCGTCATCGCCATCTTCGCCACTGTCTCACCGACCATCCGGCGGCGGGACCTGGACGCGGCAGCAGCGGAACGGGCGAGGTCCCTCGCCGATCGGGTCGGGACGGACCTGCGGACGGCCAGCCACGAGAGAGGTCTGGACGCTGACCGGCTTCTGCATGTGCCGTGGCGGCTTTCGAGCCGCTCCGACCGGGCTGCGGGTCTGCACGAACGCCTGGAAGACGGGGGCCAGTTGGAACGTCTGGTCGACCGGGTGGCCGATCACGCGCGCGGCGGCTCACCGACCCGGCTGGTCGTCACCGGTGAGGGTGGGGCAGGGAAGACCGCCGTCTGCATCCTGCTCGCCCTGGCGCTCGCCGAGGGATCCCCGGCAACGTTCCCGGTGGTGTTCTCGGTCGCCTCGTGGCGGTCGGGGACCTCGCTGCGCCGATGGATGGCCGATGAACTGCTGATCAACCACGCCCGGCAGGTCCGGGACGACCAGCACGGAAGAACGGTCGCCGAGGAGATCGTTGCACGCTACGTCCTTCCGGTCCTCGACGGCCTGGACCAACTCGCCGACCCGAGCGCATTTCTGAGAGCCGTCGAGGACGAACTCCAGGGCCGCTCCTTCGTACTCAGTGGCCGCACCGCCGAGTTCGCCCGGGCGGACACCGATGAGCGGATCCTGCGCCGGGCCTGCGTGGTCGAACTGCTCCCGCTCCCCGTCGCCGATATCCGGAAGGCCCTCGCCGCATCAGTGCCCGAGGGCGCGGCCAGCCGTCCGATCCTGGACGCGACGCTCTCCCGCCTGCGGTCCCACCCGTCCGGACCGCTGCGGGACGCCCTGAGCACGCCGCTCTATCTCGCCCTGGCCGTGCACCTCGGCGGTCGTATCCCGCGCGAGCTCATGGAATCGGATGAGACCGACGCAGTCCAGCGGATCCAGAAGTACTTGTGGGGGGCCTTCGTCAGCGCGGCCTACCGACTCGGACCACAGCCGCGGCCGGACGAGGTCGGCCCCGTCGAGGCGGAACAGATCCTGCGCTTCCTGGCCGGACGGGCGGACCCGGCGACCGGACGCCTGGCCTGGTGGCGGCTCCACACTCAAGTCCCGGGAATGCTCGCCGTGGGCGTGGCGGTACTGAACGGGGCGTGGGTGTGCGGCCTCGCGGCCGGGCTGTATTTCGAGCTCTTCGAGCGTCCCTGGATCGGCGTCTGGATCGGGGTGCTGTGCGGGGCCGTGGGCGGGGTCGTCGTGGAGGCGCTGCCTGCCGACCAGCCGCGTCGCGCCAGGCCGGCGCTGGGCACTGCCATACAGCGGCGTTCGGACCAGGGAGCGCTGCTGCGCACCCTCGGGTTCGGCTTCCTGGGCGGGGTCGCCTGTGCGGCGATGGTCTGGTTCCTCTACGCGCGTGTGCAGCTGGTGGCCACAGCCTTTGTGCTGAGCGGGCTGACCTTTGCGGCGGCCCGGTGGGTCAGTGAACCCACCAACCTGATGGAGACCGTGACACCGCGAGGGATTCTCACCGCCGACCGGGCCGTGGTCGGATACACCTGCGCGGTCGGATTCCTGCCTGGCGCGCTGACCGGTGCGTACCTCGGCGCCAAGCTGCCGTCCGCCCACCGCTCACCCGAGTTCGACCACCTGCGGATCCTCACCGACCTGTCGCACACGCAGCTGATCCTGCTGTGTGCCGTGGGCGGAGGACTGCTCAGCTGCCTCGGCCTGGGCCTGCTCGCGTTCGGGGCCAGCTCCTGGGGCCGTTTCGTCCTGGTCCGGCTCTGGCTGGCCTCGCGTCGGCACACCCCGATGCAGCTGATGACATTTCTGCAGGATGCGTGCAGCAAGGGTGTTCTCCGCCAGGTCAACGGGCTCTTCGAGTTCCGGCACCAACTGCTGCATGCCCACCTGCTGCATGCCCACCTGGTGGAGCCCGACCAGGATCAGCCTCCGCCGCCGGCACCTGCACCGACACCCGTGCCAACGGCGGAACCGAACCCCTGACCGGGACCGGCGGGGCCGACAACTACCTGGCCGGTCAGCTCCCAGCGGGCGAAGGAAGCAGGTCGGCCCGCCGCGTCAGGTGCGGTGGCGTAGCGTGCCTCCGGCAGGCGGACCGAAGCGCACGCCGACCCTGAGGGCTCCGCCAGCACCTCCAGGTCGGCCAGATTCCGGCGCACTTCGGCCACGGCCATGGTGGTCCCGGGGGTGCTCCAGTAGGCGAACTCGATGCGTACCTGGGCCAGTGGCCTCTCTGTCAGACTCCGGGCGCGGCGTACGAGCAGCTCACGGAGCTGGTCCAGGCGGTTCAGGTCGTAGCCGAGCCAGCCGCCCGGGATGTCGTCGGAGTCCCGGACCGTGAGCCGGAGGATCTCGAAGCAGTGCCCCCGGAGCACCGCGGTCTGTGCCTCGCGCCAGCGCAGCTCGAAAGCGGTCTGGAGCCGTTGCGCACGGACCAGCACCCAGACTCGCGCCACTGCGACCAGTGCGACGAGAGAGGCACAGGAGAGACCGCCCCACCTGGCGGCCGACGGCAGCAACGCGGCGGCTGCGGTGAGCCCGCAGGCGACGGCGGCCCAGGCTGCGGTACGTCGCTGTGCGGCGGCGAAGTCGGGACCGCGCGGGCTCAGTATGCGCCGTTGGAGCACACCCTGCACTCCGGTCAACGGGACCAGGGGAACCGGTAGTTCGGGGCCGACGTGCTCGGGATCATAGGCAAGCATGGCTCCCACCGCCTCTCGGGGGCGTCGTGAAGACCTTACCCGTCCTCGGCGCCCGTGTACCGCTGCACGGGCCCAGTGCGGCGCCGGTCTCATCGTCACCCGCTTCGACGGGACCCCGGACAGCTGCGTCGACGGCCTCCACCCGCGCGAGTGGACGGCGCGTTTTCTGATCCTCGTGACCGCGCCTTCCGAAGCCGCCGAGCCCGGATCACGATGGGCGGCAGCTCGGCCGCAACTGCCCCGTTACGCCCCCAGCGTGCTAAGTTAACATGAAGGTTCGTTTTTCATGGATAGGATGGATCCATGCCCAAGGTCACGCAGGAATACATGGAGGCCCGCCGCAAGCAGATCCTGGAAGCGGCGCGCCGCTGCTTTCTGCGTGACGGATTCCATTCGACATCCATGCAAGATCTGTTCGCGGAGTCCGGCCTCTCGGCCGGCGCGGTGTACCGGCACTTCGCGAGCAAGAACGAGATGATCACGGCGATCGTCGAGGAGAACATGCGTGATGTCCTGGCGATGGTGCAAAGCGTGGCCAGGAGTCGGCCGAGCAGTTCCATCGGGGCTCTGATGGCCGATGTCCTCGAAATTGTGAAGGCCAAGACTGCCGAGCAGAATGTGGCCGGACTTTCCGTGCTGGCCTGGTCCGAGTCGCTACGGAACCCCTCGCTGGCCGCACAGTTCGACGATCTGATGACGCAGATGCGCTCCGCTCTCGCCGATGTCATCCGGGAGCGCCAGCAGAGCGGCAGCCTCACGCGCGAGGTGTCAGCCGAGGCGATCGCCGCCGCATTCATGTGCACCCTGCCCGGATACATTCTCCAGTTGGCCATGGGTGACACCAAGACGGTGGAGGGGGTTCCCGACGCCTTGCGAGCCCTCTGGCCGGATTCGGCGACGTCCTGACGCCAAGGCCGCACCGCGGCCGCGTCGGCAAGGCCGGTCGTCCTGTCAGAAAATGATCAACACAGGATGATCGCCCTTCGACAAAGGGCTCCTTCCAGGCCGGACGTCCGCAGAATTGTCGGCACGGTAGGAAGCCGGCTCGCTCCCTGCTCATATGTCCAGTCGCAGTGAGTTTTGGCGGATTCATCATGAGCGCTGCCGCATCAGGCGGCGTTCGCCCGTCGATCACGGCTTGTGGCCGCTCGTCGTTCACGTGGTGCAGAGCGGCGGATCCGGCCGTGATGGGGTGGTCCGGTCCGTGCGGGTTGGCGGTGGCCCAGGGAGCGCCGGCGGTCGCTGGGCTGCATCGCGCTTGGCAGGGCCCGGCGGACGGCCTCGCCGTAGGCGCCCGATAGCGCGGCACCCGCAGCGGGGGAAGCGGCAGCCGCGTGAGCAGCCGCGGCGTCGTTGACCGTGACAGTGCGGCGGCCGGGGTACGGGTCAGACGGGTGCTTGCTCGGTTCGGCAACTCTTTGACGACCATGTCCGGTCGGCCGGTGAGGCCCAGCACGGGGCGGACCAGGCGCCGCGGCGGCACGGAGACAACGACCCGCCGCCCGTCCACCGGCACGTCCGCGACCGTCCGACAGTGAAAGCCGTGGACCTTGCCTGGATTGCGTCGTGGAACGCCGCCTCTGCCGGCCGGAGGCCATCGATGCATGTCGCGGACTTCGACGGTATGCATCGCTTTCCTTGGTGTTCGCTGCTTCGGCCGGGCCGGCTACCGCTGCCTCACGCGTGGACGCGAGGATGACCGGCTGCCTCATTCGTGGGCCGCGTGCCGGGCATGAGCCTGCCGATGGTGCGTCGGTGAAGGCGACAGAGCCGTCGCGGTCTCGTCCACGACCGGGGAATCCGCGCTCATGTCGTCCGACCCGGGGAGGTCTTCTCCGACGGTGTCACTCGCGACGGTGTCACTTGCGACGGTGTCACTTGCGACGGTGGGGGTTCGGCGGGCGAGGACGGCAGTCGCCAGCCCCAGTACGCTCCAGAGGACGAGAACTGCGATATGGCCTGCGGATCCGTTGCCGTCGAAGTATGCGGTGCTACGCAGAAGATTCGCTCCGGCGCCGGGCGGCAGCCACTGGCCGATGTCCTCCACCGCCTTGGGCAGCAGTTCCGGTGCGGACGTGATGCCGGAGAAGGGGTTTCCCACGAAGACCATGAGCACGGCGCTGAGCCCGAGCCCTGCCGGACCGACGAGGGTGATCAGGCCGACGCTGGTGGCGCTGATGGCGAGCATGGTGAGGGACAGCGCCGCCCAGGTGGCCACGTGCTCGTGCGGCAGGGCGCCGAGGAGGCCCTGGGCAATGAGGTAGGCAGCGAGGCCCGTCACGGCGCACGCGGCGAACAGGTCGATCAGCCGGCGCCACATCGGTATCCGGCCACCGGAAAGCGCGATGAGCGCTGCGATGGCGATGCTGCAGATGGTGAGCGGGAGAAGTGCCGAACTGAAAACGACTCCCCGAGGGTCGTTGGCAGAGAAGGGTGCGATATCCACCGTCTTGACCCTCACGTTGACGGCGGCCTCGGCGCCCCCGTCCTTCGGGTCGGTGGACCTCGAGGAGCTATCGGCCGACGGCGTGACGTGCTCCACCTGCAGCTTCGCTGCTTGGGCTGCAAGGTGCTGGCCGGACATGGTCAGGAGTTGGGCCACGGACGCGCTTGCGGCAGAGGCCTCCAGGACCGTGACATGGCCGGGGGTGACGACGAAGGCGCCGTAGACCTCCCGGTTCTTGATCGCGGAGCGCGCCGACGACTGGTCGGGGTAGAGGTGGAAGTCGAATCCGCCCGGCATGCTCTGCGTCAGGCCCTCGACCGCACTCTGGCTGGCTGTGCTCGTACCAACGATTCCCACGGGCAGATCGCGGGGCGCGATGCGCGATGCGGGCCATGCGTAGGCCGTTACAGCCAGTGAGATGACCAGTGGCAACACCACTGTCGCGATGACGGTCCGGTGCCATGACCGCAGTCCTGTCGACGGCTTCTTCATGGCCTTGCCTCTAAAAAGACGAATGATCATTTTTATCACTGCTCCAGTCTGGCGCGGTCATGGGAAAACATCAAGACGAATATTCGTTTTTTTAGAGGGGCGACTGCGGAGGCGAGGGGGTGATGGCCGTGCCGGTCGGCCGCTCAGGGCCTTGCCGACGCGGCTCTGCGCTCCGTCCTCGCCCAGGTCAGCCAAGGGCAGGCGCCAGGAGAGCGGCCGGCCGCAGACAGGTGGCAGGCGGTCCCTTCGCTGTCGGCTGAGCGCAGTCCTGCGTGTCGATGTCCTGCGGTCGGATGTGGTCGGGATCACGCTCGCAGAGAGGGGTGCGGACAGGGCCGGTCGTCATGGCAGCCGCTGCGCACACTCTTCGCGTGGGCTGCCTGTCGACGCTGTCGAATCAGCAGGGCGGATCCGGCGACAGTGACCAGCCCGGGGGTGATCGTCCGAAAAAGGAGATCGGCGGCCATGGCGATCGTGGCGGGTACGCCACCGTGGTGAAGGGTGAGGACCAGGGCCGCGTCGAGGGTGCCGATCCCCGCGGGCAGCAGCGGCATGGCTGACGCGGCTGTCATCCCGGCGATGTAGGCGAACAACGCCGTACTCAACGCGGGTGAAGCCCCGACCGCATGGCATGCGGCGAGCAGGCACACGAAATCACCGCTCCAGTTGAGCAGGGCCAGGACGAGCCCCCGCGCCCAGAATCGGGCCGGTGGCTGCATGGCAGCCAATTCGTCGAGCAGCCGATCGGCCGACGTCTGGTCCAAGGCGCCGCGGCGCAGCCTGCGCACCAGGCGATGGACGGCGCGCACGGGCCGACGCAGCACGGCAGGGTGGTGGACCAACGCAAGCGCGCCGCTGGTGAGGGCGCAGATCACCCCGACGTGGACCGCGACGGGCCGGAGTTGCGAGCTGTCCCCTGCGAGAACGTGACCCACGCCGGCGATCAGAGCGAGCGCAATTGTGCTCAGAATGCCGGTGGCTGCATGCGTGAAACCGATTTGCGGCGCGCTGGCGCCCCAGGAGCGCATGCGGCGCGTCCGGTAGGTGATCGAGGCCAGGCTTCCGCCGGGCAAGGTCGCGCCGACAGCGTTGCCCGCGAACACCGTGGCGGCGACGGAACCGAGCCTGACGCGCAGTCCGCCGACACCCAGCGCGTGCCGTTGCAGGCGGGCGAACGTCATCATGGAAACCATTTCGCAGGCGAGAGCAGGCGGGATCCACCTGAGGCGGGCATGGGCCAGATGTCCCGCAGCCTGGTGTGCGTGAGGTGCGACCATCACCACCTCGGCGACAAGGACCACGACGACGGCACCTGTGACCAGCGCGGTACGTCGGCGCACGCGCAGCACGGTGGTGATGTCGCGGGTCGCCCGATGCGCCTGCCTCGTCCTGCGGTCTGCCTCGATGCCTGGATTCCCGTCGTCGGCCTGCGTCTCATGTGCGCTGCTCATGACGGCACGGGCCAGTCGGGCAGGAGTCGCAGGGGGGCCTCCAGGTGCACCCGGCACCGCGTGCGTGCCGGCATTGCGAGGTTCCACAAGCCCGCGAAGAAATGTATGTCCACACCGACGGCTGCGGCATGCCCAGAGGCACTCCCGGCGACGTACGGGAGCGGGTCCGAGATGTCCAGACGCGCCAGGGGTGCCGCGTCGGTGATGCCGTTGAGCGTGAGTATGGCAATGAGGGCGTCGTCGTGGGTGGTTGCCCTGGCGCCGGCGTAGTTGCGGACCAGCCGCAGCTCGCCGCCGGAGCCCGCGAGTTGACGCCCCACCTCCGTCCGCCAGGAGCTTCGGGGGCGGCGCTGTTCGACGGTGTCCGACACCCGGAAGCGCACCAGGCCTCCTGTCGGTCCTTTGGAGCCATGGTCGATGAGGAACGCTTCCCCGAGATGCAGCAGCAGGTGTGCGGAGCCTCTGCCGCGACAGCGGCTGCGCAGCCAGCTGCCGGACCCGCCGTTGCCGTATCTGCTGTCGGGCAGCCGGCGTTCGGCGCCCGAGCGGTCCTCGTTGTCGTCCGGAGGCGGGGGCAGGGGATAAAGGATCACGGTGGGCTACCTCGACGAAGCCTTGTGCGGGAACTTGGCTGATCTGCGCAGGCAGCGGCGGCGGCGTTCCGGGCGCCGCGCCTGGCCGTACGCGGTCGGCCCGTCGGCACCGTGACGTGGCCGGCGACGGGGTGAACGAGGCCGATGAGCAGGCCGACGAGCGCGATGAGGAGGCCGCCGGCGATGGCATCCGCGAGATAGTGGTTGCCGTTGGGACCACCACCAGGGTGGTGAGAATGGGATGGGCGAGGCCGTGTCCCCTCACGATCTTCCGGCGAGCGAGCCCGAAGCGGAGCCACCCCGACCACAGGGCCCAGCCGGCGTGGAGAGACGGCATGGCCGCGTACTCGTCGACCAGGTTGCCGGACCCCTGCGGCGCACCGGTCTGCCCGCTCCACCACCCCCGTCATTGGACATCGGCCACGATGTCGTGGATGTCCCCGTGGGGAAGGAGCTGAGGCGGGGTGGCGGGGAAACGCCAGAGACCAGGCCGGCTGTCAGGCGTCCTCACGCCGCAGCGGCAGGCTGCTGGGCAAGCCAGTCCTGGGTGAGCGAGTAGCCGACCTGGATCAGCCGCGAGGTGTCGCGGAAGTCGATGAGGTTGGCCACCGGGGTGGTGGCCGTGGGTAGCCGCAGCACCGACCCGCGGACCGCTGCCACATCCCGCCGCTCGCGCTCCGCCAGGATCTGGCACAGGGCCCGATGGGCGGAGAGCAGGGCCGCGTGCGCCTGACGGCCGGTCGTGTTCGTCACCGCGGCGGGCAGTACGTAGATGGTGGTCGCGCCGAGTGCTTCCGCCTGGAGGACGGGCGTGTCCGCCGATACACCGCCGTCGACGAGTCGGTGCTGTCCGACGCGTACCGGGGGATACAGGCCGGGGAAGGCCGCCGAGGCGAGCAGCGCCGAAACGGCGTCGCCCCGGGACATGACGACCGGAGCGCCCGTGTCGACATCAGTGGCCACGACGTGCAGCGGCACGGCGGCGTCCTCAAGTCGGCCGACTCCGATCCCGAACTGCAGCAACTGCTGCAGCGCCGTGCTCGAGACCGCCGCCTCGCCCCGGCCCGTCGAGGCCTTGATCAGGGTCCGCAGAGAAAACGGCGCTACATGCCGCCGCTTGATGCTGAGCCACAACGCTTCCAGCCGGTCGATGCCCTCGATGCTCGGGTCGGCGGCGAAGGCAGCGCCGTTCAAGGCGCCGGCCGAAGAGCCCACGATGAGATCGGGGGTGATCCCCGCCTGCGTCAGCGCCCGCAGCGCGCCGACTTGCGGTGCACTCAGGCTGCCACCGCCCTGCAGCACGAATGCCACGGTGCGGGGCGGTGCGGGCTCAGCCGTCGCAGGGGCGGCGAGCGCACCGTCGCCCCGAGGAACCCGACGCGGCGTCGTCGCCAACTCGGGGGTTCGCATGGTCTCCATGTCGCCTCCTTCGCTTCCCGGAACAATCATTCTTTTTTGCGGTGCCCATCCTGCGGTACGGGCAGGACTCGCGTCAAGACGAACATTCGTTTTTCTCGATGGAGGGTCGAGTGGGAATCGGGGCGGCTCGGGTGTGCATCCGTGTGTGTGGTTGCCCGGTCATGCCCGAGCGCCGCACGGCGCCCTCCACCGCGGCTCGGGCCGGGGCCGCCCGGCGCCTGGCTGCGGGTCCTCACCTGTCGGAGCGGCAGGACGATGATGTGCCGGACCCCTTGACGCGGAGTCGAGCTTCAGGCGGAGGGTTTGGGAGTGTAGTGGAACCAGTCGAACGCGACGGTGCCGTCGGTTGTGTACATGCCGATGACGCGTCCTGTGAAGCCGGTTGCGACCTCGGTGGAGAGGTAGCGCCCCTCCAGTTCGGCGAGTGGCTGCGCGCCAGGCGCGTCGGGATCGCCGATCCAGAAGGCGATGGTGTCGGGGCCGATGGGCTCGATGACGGCGCATTCGGGGGAGGGGGACACGATGTCAGTGGTGCGGATCGTCACGGTGAGGGTGAGCGGGCCGGGAGGCGCCGGGTGGCGGGCCACGGTCTGGCGCAGCGGACCGATGCGCGCGATCACACTGACTTGCCCGTCACCGACTTCGAGGTCGTAGTGGTGGGCCTCGTCCATGCGCACGCTCAGGCCGCCCCGTCCGGTGCCCGGGTCGAGCAGGGCCGCGGCACGGCAGTCGTGGTGCTGCTGGCGGCGGCCGACAAAGGTGTAGCCGGGGCGGTCGAGGGTGGGGCCGGTGGCGGTGAGGGTGAGCCAGCCGGAGCGCTCGGTCAGTGACCAGGAGCTGTCGGGGCGGGTGTAGGGCGAGATCCAGTGCGGGGCGAGCGCGGGTGCGTCGAAGTCGTCGCGAGCAGGCAGGGCGGGGAAGGGGTGCCAGATGCCGTCGGGCACGGGGTGGCGCTCGGGTACGGGTGCCACAACGGGCCAGCCGTTCTCGTCCCATTCGACGGGGGTGAGGAAGGTTTCGCGGCCGAGCACCTGGAAGTTGGGCGTGTAGCCGCGGGGCCGGGTGCCGAGCAGCACCATCCACCAGGTGCCGTCGGGCGCCGTGACCAGGTCGGCGTGGCCAGTGCTCTGGATGGGCCGGTCGGTGCCGCTGTGGGACAGCACGGGGTTGGCGGGTGCGCTTTCCCAGGGGCCGCGCGGCGAGCGTGCGCGGGCGATGGATACGGCATGGCCGCGTTCGGTGCCGCCCTCGGCGATCAGCAGGTACCACCAGTCGCCGATGCGGTACAGGTGTGGGGCCTCGGGCCATTTGAGGCCGGTGCCCGACCAGGTGGGGAAGGGCCCCTCCAGCACCTCGCCCTTGACCGGGTCGATCCGCGCCATGTGGATGCCGGGCACGGTGAACGTGCACCAGCAGGTGCCGTCCTCCTCCCACGCCAGGTCCGGGTCGATCCCGGGGAGGTCGATCCACACCGGGTCCGACCAGGGACCCTCCGGCTGTTCAGCGGTCACGATGTAGTTGCCACCGCCGCTGACATTGGTGTTGATCACCCAGAAGAGGCCGTCGTGGTGGCGGATCGTGGGGGCGTAGAGACCACGGGAGGCCATGGCGCCGGGCAGCGGCAGCTGCCCGGGGCGGTCGAGCACGTTGCCGATCTGCCGCCAGTGCACCAGGTCCCTGCTGTGGAAGATCGGCAGTCCGGGGAAGTACTCGAAGCTGGAGCACACCAGGTAGTAGTCGTCATCGACCCTGCAGACGCTGGGATCGGGGTGGAACCCGCTGATCACGGGGTTGTCGTACGTCCGCACAGGGCGTGATCCCTTCGGGATGCCGGTGTTTGCCGGTGTTGGTGGTCAGGAGGTGTGGCATGACTCGCACGAGTGGTGCGTGATGATCGCGGGCGCGGTTCTCGGCACCGGTGATGTCGAGGTCGACAGGGACACCGGAAGCGCTTCCAGCGTCGGGGTCCCATGGTCTGCAGCTTGCCGGCCTGTTCGGGGGCATGCCGGGCCTCCAGCTGGTGGAGGGAGTGGCTTGTGGTGGGGTGCTCAGTGCGGGGCGGGGGAGGCGGCGGGTGCGGACTGTCGTACGGTCAGTCGGGTGGGCAGGATCAGCGGGCTGGGGTCCTGCCCGTCGATGGCGCTGACCAGCATGCGCGCCATTTCGTGTCCCAGCGCTCTCACCGGCTGGTGGACGGTGGTCAGCGGGGGGTTGGTGAACCGGGCGCCGGCCAGGTCGTTGAACCCGATCACGGCCACGTCCTCCGGGACCCGCCGTCCCCGGCGGCTCAGGGTCTGCAGTGCGCCGATCGCCATTCCGTCGGAAGCGGTGAAGACCGCGTCCAGCTGCGGGTGGGCATCAAGCAGTTGCTCCATGGCCTCGGCGCCCCTCTCTTCCAGGAAGTCGCCGGAGACGACGTCCAGCAGAGGGATGCCGGCCAGCGTCAGACCTTCGCTGAACCCCTGTTCACGGGCGACCGAGGCCCGGGTGTCCACCTGGCCAGTGATCATCACCGGCCGGGTCCTGCCGGTACGCACCACATGCTCGGCGGCCAGTCTGGCCCCGCCCTTGTTGTCGGCGTCGACGTACCAGCGGGGCTCTCCGGTCAGCGGCAGGCCGCCGAAGACCACCGGGATGCCGGACTCCTCGCCCAGCCGTCCCAGCGGGTCGTCACCGCGCAGTGCCATCAGCATGATGCCGTCGGTCCGCCGGGAGCGGACCATCCGCTGCAGGCGGTCGCGGCCGCGTGGGGTGTTCGCCAATACCAGGATCAGCTCCAGGTCGGTCTGCTCCAGGGCCGTGCTGACGCCCACGACGACCTCGGCGAAGAAGGGGTCGGCGAACAGCCCGGCCTCGTCGCTGGAGGCGGCGAGCACCACCGCGCCGACCTTCCGGGTGGCCAGTGCCCGTGCGGTGGGGTTGGGCACGTAGCCCAGCTCGCGTACCGCCCGCTCGACCGCCTCGCGTTTGGCCCGGCTCACGTGGGGGACGTTGTTGATCGCGCGTGAGGCAGCAGTGCGGGACACACCCGCTCGTTGGGCCACCTCGTCGAGGGTCGGCATGCGCCTGGGCGACGGCTCCATCGAAAGACTTGCTCCTCGGCTTCACACGGCGGGCGACAGGGCAATGGTCCCACGTGCCCTGCGGCCCGAGACGTGGCCCCGAGGACGGATCAGGACGCCGTCGCCGTCGGTCGGCGCCCGGACCTGGTAGCGCTTCCGGCCGCCGACCGGCCGGAGCATCCGCCGCTGCCCGGCTACGCGCCACCCCGGACGGCACCGGGTGTTTCCCACGGCGGCAGGAGTCGCACCCCGGCCCAAACCCACGCACTGCCAGTCCTCCTCACCCGGCGGGCCGGGGCCGAGCCCGGCTCCTGGGCAGATGCCTGCGGGTGACTGCGCCCGCTGCGCTTGCGCACATCGCGGGACAAGACCCTGCAGGGCCGCCGGCAGGGCCAGGGTGCGGATGCCGGGCGGGCTGCGGGTGCGCGCGGCATCCCGCGAAACCCCGCCGCACCGAGGCCCGGGTCGGGGTGTGTGGTGCGGCGGGGTCTCCGACGGACGACATGGGGCTCAACGGGGGCGGCCGGAGGGAACCGCTGCCCCTGACAGACCTCGGCAGCCCCTCGGAGGCGCCGTCTACTTCATACCGGCCGCAGAGGCACTGTGCTGGGGCCGGGGCAAGGGGGCGAAGCCCAGGGCGGGGCTGGCGTTGTTCACCAACGTCAGGGCCTGCTCGGGCCACCAGGCGCCGGCGGCCGGGTCGACGATTCCGTACTCCGGGTCGACCGTGCCCCCGGGGATGCTGCGGTTGCACTGACCGTCGGACTGGCCGATGGTCTTCACCCACAGGTAGGCGTCGGCGAGGGGGAAGCCGGTGTTGGCGGTGGGGCGGTCGCCGATGCCGCGTCCGGGCGCATTGCACCAGACCTGCGGGTCACCGGCGTACTTGCCCGCCGGGGGAGTCCAGACGCCCTGCCCGTTGCGGCTGGTGTCCACGACGAAGTGGGCGAGTTCGCCGGCGGGCGGGGTGCCGACGTTCTGCTGGAACCACAGGTCGGTCCAGTGCCAGGTGCTGGGGTCGTCCGCGTTGACGGAGTTCCCCGCCTGGCCGTCGTTGGGGGCGGCCGGGGAGTAGTACTGGCTGGCGCACCAGTCCGCGTGCCCGCGCGCCCAGTCCGGACCCTTGCTCGCGAACCAGACGCAGTTCGACACCCAGGTGCCGTAGTGGTCCAGCAGGTCGGTGGACAAGTAGTTGGACACGTTCAGGGAGAAGCCCTGGGTGCGCTCGACCCCCGCCTGCAGCAGGCGCTGCGCGATGGCGCCCACGCTCTGCCAGTGGCTGTTGCCCGCGTCCAGGTAGACGGTCGTGTTCGGCTGCTGTTCCAGGACGTCGACCGCGTAGTTGAGGTCCGCGATGCGTCCCGCCGTGAGCGCCTCCGTGGGGTCGCTGTCGGCGGAGCAGTCCGAGGGCAGGTTGGCCAGGGCGTCGGGTTCCAGGACGATCAGTGCCCTGCTCCGGCCGATGCCGCGGGCCAGCCCGGCGATCCAGGCCTGGTAGTCCGCGTCGGACTGCGCGCCCCCGGCCGAGTACTGGGAGCAGTCCCGCAGGGGGATGTTGTAGGCGACCAGGACGGGAACCGTGCCGGTGCGGTCGGCGCGGCCGACCAGGGACCGCGTCTGGTCCTCCACCTCGGCGGGGGTGCCGTCGGTGAACCAGTGGGCTTCGGGCCAGGTGGCGAGTTCGGCCATGGCTTCGGCGTCGGCGAGGTTGTGATGCCGCAGGTCGGTGACGGCCTGCTTGGCAGCGTCGCTGCCCGGATCGACGTAGAACCGGGTGTCGGCAGGCAGGGTGTGGCCGGTGGTCTCCTGAGCCGTGGCCGCTGCCTGAGCCTGGGCCGGGGCGGCGACAGCCGTCAGCAGCGCGGCGATACCCAACGACATCAACGAGCGTGGGACATGGGGCGTCATGCAGGCTTCTCTTCTCTCGGAACGGAGCTGCCGGGCCGGCCGTGGGCGGGCCCGGCACGATGTCGATCCACGGTCAGTAGCCGTAGACCATCTTGTAGGCGACCTCGGGCAGGAACTGTCCGGCGGCGCTTCCGGCGCCGGTGCCGCAGTTGCCGTCGGACTCACCGGGCGTTTTCACCCACAGCAGCATCTCGGCGCCGCCGCCCAGCTGAGTGGGAGTCCCGATCCTCCGGCCCGCCGGGTTGCACCACGTGCCGTCGGATCCGTTGCCGTTGCGGCTGGTGTCGATGACGTACGGCTTGGTGAACCCGTTCGCCGACTGCAGGGCCGCGTTGACGGCGTTGCCGTACGCGGTGTTCTGCGCGGTGGTGTAGAAGTTGGACACGTTCAGGGAGAACCCGTGGGCGGCGCTCGCCCCGGCCGCGGCCAGGTGCTGGGCCATGGTCGCGGCGCCGATCCAGCCAGGGTTGCCGGCGTCCAGGTAGACCCAGGTGTTCGGGGCCTTGGCGTTGAACTGCGCAATGGCGTTGCGCAGCAACGAGTCGCGAGCGGAGACCTGAGCGGCGGTCATGCAACTCTCGTCCCCCAGCGAGTCGGGCTCCAGGACGACCACCGCAGGCCGGGTGCCGATGCCGCTGGCGAACGCGGCGATCCAGGTGTTGTAGGCGGCGTCGGAACCTGCCCCGCCACCGGACTGACCGGCGCAGATGTCCCGGTTGGGGATGTTGTAGGCCACCAGGACCGGCAGCTTGCCGGCGGCAGCCGCCGAGCCGACGTAGGAGCCGGTCGCCGTACCGATGGTGCCGCTCCAGTTGCCGAACCAGCGGGCCATCGGCACGTTGGCGATCGACCCCCGGATCGCGGCGGCCCTACCGTCGCCGGGGTTGGCGTTGACCCACTGCTGTGCGCTGGAGTCGGGGTCCACGTAGAAGCCGTGGGTCATGGTGGTGGGATCGGCCGCGTAAGCGGTCCCCGACTGGACGGATGCCAGCAGGCCGGTCAGCGCTGTTGCCAGGAGCAGCGACAGCCTGCGGTGCGAGTGGCGCATGGTGCTTCCTCCGCTGTGGTGGGGTGGGAGGTTCCTGGAAGCGCTTCCGGTTGCCAGATGATTGGGGACGCCGCACCTGGTGTCAAGACGCTGGGGGCCGTACTGGAACAACGCGCAGGTAGCGCCTACTGGAAGCGCTACCAATATGACGTGAGGTCAGCTTGCCCCGGCCGAAGCCTCGGTACGCACCGAGCACTTTCGCCGCCTCACCGCGCCCGGTGCACCAGCCTTGACACCGCGTCGGCACTGGTGCAGCGTTCTGACCGGGACATCACATGTCCTTCCCCCATTCTGCGGACCGGTATCCGTGCGCAGTGCAGTTAGCGCTAACAGAGGGGCGGCAATCCACTCCTCAGTCGCTGAGTACCCGGCGCGGTGACGCGCCCGGCGGTCGTGGCCTTCGGCCGGGCCGGTGTTCCGGGCCCGTTGAGTCATCACGCCGGTGAGCAGCCTTTTCGTTCGAGGTCGCTCCGAGGTGTGCGAGTGCCTGTATCGCCGATCCGAACTGTCCACCCCTGTCACGGGGAACGGTTCGGCCACGTGCACGCTCGCATCGCGCTTCGCACCCAGCTTCCTGAACGCCGCCCAGTCATTCCCCCATTCAGGCAAGGAGAACGATCCATCATGCACTGGCTCAATCAGGAGCCCCGCCTCCGCCGGGTGTTGACGACAGGTACCGGCCTGGTCGTCGGTGCGGCTCTGGCGGTGACAGCGAACCCCGCCGCCCATGCTGCCGGGAGCACTCTGGCTGCCGCTGCGGCCGACAGCGGGCGGTACTTCGGTACGGCGGTGCCCTCCGGCAAACTCGGTGATGCGACGTACTCCACCATTCTCGACCGGGAATTCAACATGATCACCCCGGAGAACGAGATGAAGTGGGACACCACCGAGCCCTCCCGGGGGTCGTTCAACTTCGGCCCCGCCGACTCGATCGTCTCCCACGCCTCGGCGCACGGTCAGCGGATGCGCGGCCACACCTTGGTCTGGCACTCCCAGCTGCCCGGCTGGGGCAGCACCATCACTGACGCCAACACCCTGCGCAGCGTGATGGACAACCACATCACCACCGAGATGACTCACTACAAGGGCAAGATCTACGCCTGGGACGTGGTCAACGAGGCCTTCGCCGACGGCAGTAGCCAGCACCGCAGCTCGGTGTTCCAGAACGTGCTGGGCAACGGCTTCATCGAGGAGGCGTTCCGCACCGCCCGGGCTGCCGACTCCTCGGCCAAGCTGTGCTACAACGACTACAACATCGAGAACTGGTCGGACGCCAAGACCCAGGGCGTCTACGCCATGGTCAAGGACTTCAAGTCCCGCGGTGTGCCCATCGACTGCGTCGGCTTCCAGAGCCACTTCGGCACCGGTGGCCCACCGGCCGGCTTCCAGACCACCCTGTCGAACTTCGCCGCGCTCGGCGTGGACGTCCAGATCACCGAACTCGACATCGCCCAGGCGTCCACCACCGCGTACGCCAACACTGTCAATGCCTGCCTCGCCGTCTCCCGGTGCACCGGCATCACCGTCTGGGGCATCCGCGACAGCGACTCCTGGCGCAGCGGCGACAATCCGCTGCTCTTCGACAGCAGCGGCAACAAGAAACCCGCCTACGGCGCTGTGCTCACCGCGCTGGGAGGGAGTTCCGGCGGAAGTTCGGGAGGCATTGTCTCAGGCACGGTGTACAGCCTGGTCAATGCGGCCAGTGGTCGTTCGCTGGACGAACCGTCAGGTCAGACAGGAAACGGCACCTTCCTGCAGATCTATGACTCCTGGAGCGGCACCAATCAGCAGTGGCGGGCGAGCCAGAACGGTGACGGCACGTACACGCTGACCAATGTGGCCAGTGGCCGGGTCCTGGACGAGCCGGGCAGTCAGACGGCCAACGGCACCAAGATCGAGGTCTGGGACTCCAACGGCGGCGCCAACCAGCACTGGCGGGCCACCAGGAACGGCGACGGATCGTACACCCTGGTCAACGTTGCTTCCGGGCGGGCCCTGGAGACCCCGGGCGGCCAGACCGCCAACGGCACCGCCGTCGAGGTCTGGGACTCCAACGGCGGCTCCAACCAGCACTGGAACTTCAAGTGAACTGACGAGGCCGGCGTCGGCACTGCAGGCCGAACCCTCCCGACCGTCCAGCCGCGTCAGGGTGGGGGCTCAGTGTCGGATGTTCCGACCGGCCGACCGGCCGACCGGCCGGGCCGGCAAGGCCTCGACGCGCCCTTGTCGGCGCCGTACGGATCCTGCCTCGCATCAGCGGTAGCGATGCCCGGACGCGTCGCTGAGGGGCCAGCGTCATCCGGCTGACGGTGTCCTCCCCTGGTCAGCGGTTCTCCCGGAGTGCCACCTTCGAGCCCGAACACAAGGGGGGTCGTCGGCGGCAGAGGCGAGGATTCCTCGCCGGTCGACTGACAACTCCTGGTGCGCGCGGCCAGGTCTCGGTGCATGTGCATAGTCGGGCGCATGCCATTACGCGTAGATCCATCCGCCTACAAAGGAGGTCCTCATGCGCAGACGACGTTCCACTCGCAGGCATCTGTCTGTGGTGCTCGCCATCGCGGTCGCGGCTGTGGTCGCGTTGGCCGCGACGCTCGTTGCCGGCCCGGCCCAGGCGGCCACCACCGGCGCCCTGAAGGCTGTTGCTTCCGGTCGTTGTCTCGATGTGTCGAACGCCAGCCAGACCGACGGCGCGTCCCTGCAGATCTACGACTGCTGGAGCGGGACCAACCAGCAGTGGACGTTGACGGACAGCGGTCAGCTGACCGTGTACGGCAACAAGTGTCTGGACGTTCCGAACCACGCCACCACGGCCGGGACCAAGGTGCAGATCTGGACCTGCAGCGGCGCTGCGAACCAGCAGTGGCGGGTGAACTCCGACGGCACGATCGTCGGCGTGGAGTCCGGGCTGTGCCTGGACGTCACCGGCGGCGGTACGGCCAACGGCACGGCGGTGGAGATCTGGACGTGCAACGGCGGCAGCAACCAGAAGTGGAGCGGCCTGTCCCCCACGTCGACCCCGACGACGACCCCGCCGACGGGCGGCACGTGTTCTCTTCCGTCGACGTACCGGTGGACGTCCACGGGTGCCTTGGCGCAGCCGGCGAACGGCTGGGTCTCGGAGAAGGACTTCACCGACGTGGTGTACAACGGCAAGCACCTGGTCTACGCGTCGAACGTGTCGGGATCGTCGTACGGCTCGATGATGTTCAGTCCCTTCACGAACTGGTCGGACATGGCGTCGGCCGGTCAGACCGGGATGAGCCAGGCCGCGGTGGCGCCCACACTGTTCTACTTCGCGCCCAAGAACATCTGGGTGCTGGCGTACCAGTGGGGTTCGTGGCCCTTCATCTACCGCACGTCGAGCGACCCCACCAACCCCAACGGCTGGTCCTCGCCGCAGCCGCTGTTCACCGGCAGCATTGCCAATTCCGGCACCGGCCCGATCGACCAGACCCTGATCGCCGACGGCCAGAACATGTACCTGTTCTTCGCCGGTGACAACGGCAACATCTACCGGGCGAGCATGCCGATCGGAAACTTCCCGGGCAGCTTCGGCTCGTCGTACACGACGGTCATGAGCGACTCGACGAACAACCTCTTCGAGGCTCCGCAGGTCTACAAGGTCCAGGGTCAGAACCAGTACCTCATGATCGTTGAGGCGATGGGTGCGAACGGGCGCTACTTCCGCTCGTTCACGGCCTCCAGCCTGAGCGGCTCGTGGACCCCACAGGCCGCCAGCGAGAGCAACCCCTTCGCGGGCAAGGCCAACAGCGGGGCCACCTGGACCAACGACATCAGCCACGGTGACCTGGTGCGCAACAACCCCGACCAGACCATGACCATCGACCCCTGCAACCTGCAGTTCCTCTACCAGGGCAAGTCCCCCACCGCGAGCGGCAGCTACGACCAACTGCCGTGGCGACCGGGTGTCCTCACCCTGCAGCGCTGACCCGACTGATCCATGGTCACCGCGGCCGGGTGCAGCCTTCCGGCGTGTGAACGAGCGGGTTACAGCGTAGGTGAATCGCTCTGCTGACCGACACTCACCGCCTCGAGGGGTCCCCAGCCGTGTCGGCTGGGGGCCCTCTCCGCTGTGGACTTCCATCCTGGGTTCAGACCGAAGCGACGACGTCGCCGGCTGGGCCATCCGCCCGGGAATGTTCGCGGTACTGCCTCAGCTCCACGGGCGCGGTGAGCGTGAGGGGCCCATAGCGTTCGACGAGCTCATCGGGGCTCACCTCGCCGTCCGGCCCGCACCACTGGGCGACCGGGTTGCCTATCGCGCTGGGGGCGCGGTCACTCGAACCGGGCGGGGTCGCCGGCCCCACGCCGTACGATCTCCGCCTCGCCACTGGAATAGTCGACGACCGTCGTGGGTTCCGTGCCGCAGTCACCCGAATCCACCACAGCGTCCAGCACATGGTCGAGCCGCTCCTTGATCTCCCAGCCCTGTGTCATGGGCTCACTCTCATCGGGCAGGAGCAGCGTGCTCGACACCAGGGGTTCGCCGAGCTCGGCCAGCAGGGCCCGGGTGACGACGTGGTCGGGGATCCTGACCCCGACCGTCTTCTTCCGGGGATGCATCAGGCGACGGGGAACCTCCTTGGTGGCGGGAAGGATGAACGTGTAACTCCCGGGGGTTGCCGCTTTGATGGCGCGGAAGACGTCATTGTCGACGTGTACGAACTGGCCCAACTGGGCGAAGCTCTCACACACCAGGGTGAAGTGGTGACGATCGTCAAGGCGCCGGATCGACCGGATCCGTTCGACACCGTCCTGGTTGCCCAATCGGCAGCCCAGCGCGAAGCAGGAGTCGGTCGGGTACGCGATGAGCGCTCCGGACCGCAGGCTTTCAACCACGGTGCCGATGGTGCGCAACTGAGGGGTCTGCGGGTGAACATCGAAGTATTTCGCCACCCCTCGACAGTACGGGAACTTCCACCGCCGACACGTGCGGCCACGACCTCGGGCAGCCGAACGAATGCCGGCCGTCGAGCCCGCAACGCTGCGGCGCGGGTTCGACCAGCCGCAACCGCGGTGAACGGTGCGGACGTGGTTCTCGGCACTCGCGGGCGCCCAGGCACCCTCTTGGTCGTCCTGCCGCAACGACTGGCTCTTCAGCCGGGGGATGGGGAAGAGGCTGCAGCGGCAACTGCGCCGCCGGCCTTGGGAACAGATACCGCTGCTGGAGCGCACCCGCACTCCCGGGCACGGACGCCGCGAAGTGCGGCGCCTGAAGGTATGCACGGTCCAGGCCAAACTGCTGTACCCGCACGCTGTCCAGGCCACCGCCCCACGTGAGTCCACCTGCTGAGGACGCATCAGCCCTTCTCTCGCGGTCCTTTCGATGGCGTGAAAATTGGTCTATACCTTGACGCGTGTGAGGTGTCCGAGTCAACTGGGGCAGTGGTCACTGCCAGGTGCCACAGGTTCCATCCCCCATCGAAGGGACACTTGTGAGACTGCACCGAACCGTTCCCCGCACCGTCCACCTCGCCTCGGCCCGCTCCCGTACCCTCTCCGGCAGGGTTCCCCGGATCGCCGGATCGTTGCTGCTCGTACTCGCGGCCGGGGCCTGCACCCTCGGGACCGCCGGCTCCGCCGCGGCCCGGCCGGAGTCGCACGGTACGGCGGTGCGGCCGCTCGGCCAGGTCGTTCCGGAGCCCTCCCAGGTACACCCGGCGGGCGCACCGTTCACGCTGACGCCTACCGCGCACATCCGGATCGAAGGGCACAACCACGACGCCCGCGAGGTCGGCACCTACCTGGCCGGGCTGCTGCGCCCGTCCACCGGCTACGCGCTGCCCGTCGTCGAGGAGAGCGGCCACGGCACGGGGGGCGGGCACGACATCCGGCTCGCCCTCACCGCAGGAAGCGCGAGCCTCGGCACCGAGGGCTACCGCCTGGACTCGGGCCCGTCCGGTGTCACCCTTACCGCCCGCACCTCGGCGGGGCTCTTCCACGGCGTCCAGACGCTGCGCCAGCTGCTGCCGGCGTCGGTCGAGGAGCGCACCAGGCAGCACGGCCCCTGGCAGGTCGCCGGCGGCACCATCACGGACGTGCCGCGCTACGCCTACCGCGGCGCGATGCTCGACGTGTCACGGCACTTCTTCACCGTCCCCCAGGTCGAGAAGTACATCGACCAGCTGGCGCTCTACAAGATCAACGAGTTCCATCTGCACCTGTCCGACGACCAGGGCTGGCGTATCGCCATCAACTCGTGGCCCAGGCTGGCCCGTTACGGTGGGTCCACCGAGGTCGGCGGCGGCCAGGGCGGCTACTACACCAAGGCGCAGTACGCGCAGATCGTCTCGTATGCCGCGTCCCGCCACCTGGAGGTCGTGCCGGAGATCGACATGCCGTCCCACACCAACGCGGCGCTCGCCTCGTACCCGGAGCTCAACTGCGACGGTGTCGCGCCGCCCCTCTACACCGGCACGGACGTCGGGTTCAGCTCGCTGTGTGTGCCCGAGGACGTCACGTACACCTTCATCGACGACGTGATCCGTGAACTGGCGGCGATCACACCGGGCCGCTACCTCCACATCGGGGGCGACGAGGCGCACTCCACCAGCCAGGCGGACTACGTGTCGTTCATGAACCGCGCGCAGGCCGTCGTCCAGAAGTACGGCAAGACCGTCATGGGCTGGCACCAGATCACCTCGGCGATGCCGGTCAAGGGCGCGGTGGCCGAGTACTGGGGCACCGACGACACCGGGGCCGCGGAGCGCGCCCAGGTCGCCGCGGCGGCGAAGAACGGCACCGGGCTCGTGCTGGCGCCCGCAGACCGCTCGTACCTGGACATGAAGTACGACGAGAGCACCGAGCTCGGCCAGGACTGGGCCGGCACGGTCGAGGTGGACCGCTCGTACGACTGGGACCCGGGCACCTACCTCGCCGGCGCGGGGGTGCCGTCGAGCGCGGTGATCGGCGTCGAGGCGCCGCTGTGGACGGAGACGATCGTCACGAACGACGACATCGAGGCCATGGCCTTCCCGCGGCTCCCGGGCATCGCGGAACTCGGCTGGTCGCCCGAGTCCACGCACGACTGGACCACGTACAAGGTGCGCCTGGCGGCCCAGGGGCCGCGGATGGCGGCGCTGGGGATCGACTTCTACCACTCGCCGCTGGTCGACTGGCCCGCGGGCAGCTGACCCCGCCACGGCGGCCGGCGGGGACGACCCGCCGGCCGCCGTCCTGTGCGCCCCGCTCCGACCGCGGCATCAGCCCTCCGCTGCTGGGCCGTCGATATAACCTTCGACTTCGGGGAGGCTTGGTCGTCCGTCAGGAGGCCATGAGATGAGCGAAGTTTCCGCGAGTGAACTGATCGCCGCAGGTGAACGTCGGAGGCCACCCCGACCGCCTGCGGTCGGCCATGGCGGGCACCCGGCCGGCCGCGAATCGGCCGCGGCGACGGCGCACGGTGTGCACGTGCAGGTGAGTTTCGGCGGCGATCCGGGCGTTGATGCGGCCTCGTGCCGTTGGGAGCAGGATCGCCGCCCGCCGGCGGGTCTGGTACGGGGTCTTGTGGCCGTAGGTCATCTTCTTGGGCTGGTGGCGCTCGGCAGCGGTCAGTTCCAAGGGCACGGCGGAGCACACGGGTATGGAAGGAGAGCCACCCATCTATCCGTGGTGAAGAGCGAAGTGGCAGGGCCGGCTTCCCACACGGGCCGTCGCCTCACCAGGGCCACAGCCAAGCATCGGACCCGGTGAACCTTCCGGGTCAGAGCCAAATTACTCGTCAGGCGTTGGAGTGAACGCCGATGCCGCCGGAGACGGTGAGGTTGTCGCCGGTGATGTAGCCGGCGGCGTCCGAGGCGAGGAAGGCCACGGCTTCGGCGATGTCGGCGGGAGCGCCGGCGCGGCCGAGCGGGACGTCCCGGGCCCAGGAGTCGATCATTTCCTGGGAGACCCCCATTTTGCTGTAGACAGGGGTGTTGATCATTCCCGGGCTGACCGCGTTCACGCGGATGCGGCGGGGGGCGAGTTCAAGCGCCAGGGACCGCATGAGGGGCAGCAGAGCGCCCTTGGCCGCCGTCATCGCGGCCCCGAGCACTTCGGCGGCGCCAACGGTGAACACGACCGAGGCGCCCTCGTTGAGGAGCGGCAGCGCCTTTTGCAGGGTGAAGAAGCTTCCCTTGACGTTGATGTCGAACAGGGTGTCGAAGGCGTCTTCGTCGGTCGATTCGATCGGGCCGGGGCGGGAGACGCCCGCATTGAGGAAGAGCAGGTCGAGGGAGCCGAGTTGCCGGCGCGCCTGGTCCATTGCCCGGTCGATGTCCGGCAGGGACCGGGCGTCGGCCCGGACGGCCGTGACGTCCTCGGGAAGTCCGGCGTCGGCGACATTGTCGAGGCCGGTGACCATGACGCGGTAGCCGCGGGAGTGGAGCAGTTCGGCGGTCGCCTTGCCGATGCCGCTGGTCCCACCGGTGATCAAAGCTGTAGGTGCAGGCATAATGCGCTCCTTTGCGTACTTCTGGGCGGGGGTGAGCGGCTCTGCCCCGTCATCACCTCTGGCAGCGTACGACAGTCTGGCATCGACTGCCAAACTCCAGGTGACTGTCGACCTGGCAGTGCTGGGATACTCTGGTGACATGAAGCAGGAAGCCAAGTCAGCGACGGGCGCACCGACCACGCTGTGGGACCGGACACGGCAGCTGGCTTCCCAGGAGATCCTCGCGACGGCGCTGCGCCTGTTCACAGAGCAGGGCTACGACGAGACGACCATCGCCCAGATCGCCCGAGAGGCCGGAGTCTCCCAGCGCACCCTCTTCCGCTACTTCGGTACCAAGGAAGACCTTCTCGGCGGCAACCAGGACCGGTTCGGGCAAGTCCTGATGGACACGATCAGCGAACAGCCCGCCGATGCCGGTGTCTGGAACGCCCTGCGCGCAGGGGTTGCCGCCGTACTGGCCTTGCACGACAGCCGGGAACAGGCCCTGGAGCGGTTCCGCCTCCTGCACAACACAGCCTCGCTGCGTGCCGGTTGGCTCGAAAAGCGACTCCGGTTCCAGGAGAATCTGCTGCCGCTCATCGAGACCCGGATGGACGTAGCTACCGGCAACGAAGGCGCGAAGGCCCGCGCGGTGATCGCGACGGCGTTCGCATGCCTGGATGCCGCATCGATGACTTGGGTCGCCAACGACGGCGAGGGCGAAATCATGGACCTGTACGACGAGTGCCTGGCCGTGGTGCGCGCCTGACGCGCAGCCGCCAGCCAGCCCGGAAACTGTGGACGGAAACGGAAACCGGGCACATCCGCTGCCACAGACCAAGTCCACATCCGGGTCCCCCGGCTGGCTACAGATGGGGCACCTGGCGTCGTGCGCAACGACGCCGGTGACACGTCCTCCCCGCTACCTGGATTCCACAAGACGGATCACAAAGGTGTCGTGATGTTGTTTTCCTCAGGCTGAGTGAGGTCGAGGAGGCGTTCGGCCTGCTCGCGCTGTTCGAAGGCGGAGCAGGAGCAGCAGGCGCAGGAGGAGAGACGATGAGCCCGGCGCGTCGTTGGCACGCCCCACCGCACCCTGCACAGCGCAGCACCCCTGCGTCCAACCGTCGAACCGATCACCGAATCTGAACCCGGACCGGTCGGTGGTTGATGCGCCCCCGGTCTCCGGGCCACGCGTGCAGGCCGGAGCCTGGCCGCTGTCAGTCGTCGATTGCCTGGTAGACAGTGGTCCACAGGTCGGACCACATCGGCAGCTTCTGGTCGCCCATATGCGCGCGCTGCATGATGAAGATCGTCGTCATGTCCTCGACGGGATCGTTGTACCAGGCGGTGCCGTAGAAGCCGGGCCATCCGTAGCTCCCGACCGAGGGGCCGAGGTGCGTGCGGCGGGTGCGGACCGACATCCCGAAACCCCAGCCCAGGGTGTCGAAGTACCCCGGCTCGAACCCGGAGAGCGCCAACTGCGCAGGGCTCAGGTGGTTGCTGGTCATCAGCGTCACCGACGGCCGCGAGAGCACCCGCTCACCGTGATGGGTGCCTCCCGCGAGCAGAGCTGAGGTGAAGGCGAGGTAGTCGTTGGCGGTCGAGATGAGCCCGCCGCCACCTGATTCGAACGTCGGCGGCCGGCTGAACCTTCCGTTGGGCGGGTCCTGGACAACCGCCTTACCGGCGACGTCGTCACGGTCGTACGCCGTCGCGAACCGGCCGATGCGCTCGCCGCTCACGCTGAAGGCGGTGTCCGTCATTCCGAGCGGCTCGAAGATCCGCTCGCGCAAGGCATCCCCGAACGACATGCCCGTCGCCCGGGCGATGAGCACGCCCGTCACGTCGGCGCCGGTCTCGTACAACCAGTTCTCGCCCGGCTGGTAAACGAGCGGCAGGCTGCCGAGCCGGCGGATCCACTCGTCCGACGACAGCCCGCCGAGCGTGTCCAGTGCGTCGGCGATCGGGACCGTTCCCGGCTCGGCCGGCACCATGCCGGTACCGAGGGTGAAGGTCAACAGATCCCGCAGCGTGAGCGGGCGTTTCGCAGGAACGATGTCATCCAGTGGCCCGTTCGGATCGGCGAGCACCGTCATGTTCGCCAACTCCGGCAGCAGATCGTCGACCGGGTCGTCAAGACGCAGCGTGCAATCCTCGACGAGCGTCATCGCACACGCGGCGACGATCGGCTTCGTCATCGAAGCCATCCGAACGATCGTGTCGCCCGCCATCGGGATCCCCGCCCCCGAGCCCTCGAACGCGAGGTTGCCCGTTGCCTCGATATGCACCTCGCCGTGGCGGGCGAGGACGGCCACCATACCGGGAACAAAACCAGAGTCGACGTGACGCTCGAGCAGTTCTCGCACCCGAACCAGCCGTTTCAACGAAAAGCCACCAGCAGCCACCCGTGCCCTCCTCATCCCGTGCAACCTGACGGCTTGACACCGTGAGGTATCTACCCAGCCCTGGACGGTTCAACAGGCGAGAAGCCGAGGCCGCGAACGCTCACATCGCCCGGGCGGTGCACGCGGGCACTTCCGCGCCGCAGCACTATCCCGCACGACCTGTATTCGATCCTGCCATCCTATCCAGGAGTGACGTGCGGGGAGGCCGGTCAGCGGACCTTGCGCGAGAGACGGGGGCGATCCGGGCCGGTCGGTTCGATGCGGCGGGCCCGGACGTGCTCGTAGACCATCGTGGTCTGCACGTCGGCGACCTCACGGCGTTCGGTGAGGCGGTCGATGACGAAGGCGTACACGCTGTCCACGTCGGGCACGGCCACGTGGACGAGGAAGTCGTGGGCGCCCGAGGTGACGAACAGGCCGATCACCTCGGGCAGCCGCGCCGCCCATTCCCGGAACCCCTCGATGACCGGCCGGGCCGGGGGCCGGATGCGTACCGAGATGAGCGCCTGGACGGGGCGGCCGACCGCGTCGAGGTCCAGGGCCGGGTGGTAGCCGGTGATCACGCCGCGCTCGCGGAGCAGCCTCACCCGTTCCAGCGAGGTCGAGGGCGACACCCCGGTCTTCGCCGCGAGGTCGCGGTTGGTCTGCCGCGCGTCGTTCCGCAGCGGCGTGGAAGCGCTGGACATGGAGCTCTTCGACCAGGCCGTTCGAGAAGCCGGAACCGACTCCACCGCCGTCACCGAGCGCGGCCTGGCCGGCGCGCACGGACTCACGCAGCTCATGGGGATGACGGGCGCCGGATGACTCGATGACTGTGGTCGGCGCCAGCCTCCTGTTATCCGGGGACGACGACCGTCGACAGACTGATCGAGTAGAGCGCGCTGGCGGTCTGGTTGCCAATGCTGGCGCCACTGGCGACGAGGACGCCGTCCTGGAGGTGGATGTCCCTGAGACGCTGCCTGGCGTCGCCCCAGGTGTGCGCGACGAGTTCGACGGTGATGAGGCCGGTAAGGTCGTCGATGGCCAGGCTGACTCCGGTGCGGTCCAGGCGCCCGGGGTCGAAGGGGTTGCTGCTGCCCTTTGGGTTGCGGTCGCTGAAGTATTGGTTGAGGTCGCCGGCGATCGACTTCTTGCCCGCGGTCAGGAACCCGCGGGCGTAGCTCACCACGGGGTCGCGCTGGGCTCCTTGAGCGCCCGCGGCAGGTTGGATTGTTGCGAGGACGCAGCCGACCTGATGGGCTGTGGGGTTCGAGGTGGCCCAGTTGATGAAGGTCTGCAGGTGCTGCTGCGGTGTGCCGGGCTGGCGGTATCCAGGGATGCCTCCGCTGACGCGCGTGAGTGTGTCACCCATGGCACGGAGGGTGTCGGTCGATACGCCGGCCGCCGCCATCGCGCGGCCGAGGCGGGCTTCTGCCGTCTCGCCGGGCACCGCTGGGTACCTGTCGTCGAGCGTGTGCAGGGTGTCCTGGGTGGCGAGGTAGCTGTCGAGCGCGGCCGCGACGAGGGCGGATGTGTCTCCGCCGAAAGTGCGGGCGGCCTCCGTGTTGATCCTGGTGAGCAGGGCGTCGGGCAGCGGAACGCTTTCGGGCATGATCAGGCGTCCTTTCGCGGACTGGGACGACTTGGTGGGCGGGCGCTACCAGCGGTTGGGTGCACTCTGACGGCGGGCCATGAGCTGGTTGTCGGCGGCCCGCCTGGCGAAGATCTCGACTGTTCCGTCATCGTGGAAGCCGGCTGCGACGTCACCGGCGACCGGCCCTCCCAGATTGGTCCAGGACTGCCACCCGGCGCCGGGACGAACTCGATCGCCATGATGTACCCGCGGACGCTGACACCGAACAGCCACAGGTGCTGAGGCTGGGTGGCCAGGAGTCTGCTGGTCGCGTCGAGCCGGTCGATGCCGGGCAGCGTGGGAAGCGCCCGCCAGTCGTTCCAGGTGACGGCAACAGTGTGGTCGGCGTCGATCGCCTCGTGGACCTGGCCCAGCGCATCGATGCCCAGGACGTGTACCGCCATGCCCGGGCCCGTCGGTGTGACGGCCAGCGGAGAGCTCCGTACGGTGGCGGTCTGCCCTGAGGGGCCGTGGAGGGGCTGCCACGGTCCCCAGGCGGTGTCGCCGGCGGGACCGTTCTGTGCGGCCCACATGACGGTGCCGTCCTGTGCCGCGGTGGTCAGAACGAGCTGGTCGGTGACGGAGGCGCCTTCGAGGTGGCGGCGCAGGCACGCGGCCGGCACGCCGGTGATCTTCTGGGCGCCCATCGGGTCGAAGCCGCTCCAGGGGCCGTCCAGCCACATGGCCCACGTGTGCCGTACGCGGCTGTCGGATACTTCGAAGTCGCGGGCGAAGGCTTCCAGTCGGCCGTCGGCGTGAAGCGCGACAGCGGGATCGCCGGTGATCCGCGGCCCCGGGTTCAGCAGTCCTGCGCCTTTGGTGTCCCAACTTGTGAACGGGCCGCCCGGTCGGCCGTCCTCATAGGAGTGCTTGAGCCGGTCGTCGGCCCGCGCGAACACTTCGACTCGGCCGCTGTGCCCCCGGACGGCGACCGGCGTCGCACCCTCGGCGACCTGCTCCGGGCGGATCGCCGCCCACGGTGTCGCCGGAGTGGCCGCGCGGATGGAGCGGACGACGTGGAGGTCCGAGTCGACAGCGAAGACCTCGAGCGGGCCGCCTGCCGCAGGCACCACGCCGGGCGAGCTGAGGGTCACCATGCCGGTCGGCTGCCAGGACGTCCACTCGTCCGAGGCACGCAGCTCGAGGCCGTGCTGCCGCGTGAAGGGGGTGCTGAACGTGCGAGAGGCCCCCTCGAGGTTCCACAGAGCGGTCAGCCATCGGACGAGCCGGTCACCGAACTGGGCGCGGACGGTGTTCGCGTCGAGGTCGTTCTGCTGACCCCAGTGCACGAACCCGCCCATCGCCACGGTCGCGTCCTGGATGAGTCCCAACGCTTGGGTGTTGCCTTCCAGTCCGCGGAGCATGGAGATCTCAACGGCACACGTGGGGTCCGCTGGGGTGGTCGCGAGCAGCGAGGTGGACGCGGCGAAGAACCGCAGTGAGATGTATGCCCCGATGGGCCTGCCGGCGCTGCGCAGCTGGTCGAAGACGGCGATCAGGCCGTCGACCTTGTCGGGGAGGTGGGTGTCCGCGGGGAAGAACACCTCGACGGAGTCGCCGCGGTAGTAGTTGTGATCGTAGTCGAAGAAGTCAGCGACGCGGGGGCGGCTGCCGTACACCAGCCAGGGGCCGCTGCCGTCGGGGAGGCGGTCGGACTGGGCGCTGCCGAGCACACCGGAGGTGACCTGTTCGACGATGGCGGGTACGCCGGCGTCGGTCGCGATGTTGATGACGTCGGCCATCGCGTCACCGATGCGGTAGTCGGGGCCGATGCGGCCGAGGCAGGCGGCAGCCTCGAAGAAGGCAGCGCCGAGTATCGCCCCGAGTGGGAAGAAGCGGATCGTGAAGAATGTCCCCAGCCCGACAAGTCCCAGGCGTATGTCTTCCAGCTCGGGAGTGACGTAGTCGGCGGCGAACACCTGCCCGAGGATTTCCGGCAGCGGGCTTGCGGAGCGGACGACCTGCACGGGAGCCGCGGGGACGTCCGGTCCGAGACCGAACGCGTCGCCCGCCTGGGTGAGTGCCGAGTCCGGAAGGAGCTTGTGCCGGGTCTGGAAGCACCGGTGGTCGCCGTTCTCCGGGACAGGATTGATGACCACTTGCAGGAACTCGTCGCCGGCCCGTGCGTCCTGCACCAATGTCCCGAAGGCCAGGTCCTGCTTCACCTGCGTCCAGGTTCTGGCCGTACGGTGTTCGACGACGGACATTTCGGTCTCGTCATGGACGGCGAACACATAGGCATACACAACACCGAACCGGCCCACGGACACCAGTGCCGCGTCGAAGGCGTCCGCGGACGTCTCCACGGTCACCGGGACGTCCGTGTCGACCTGGCTCTGCAGCAACGTGCGGAGCAGGTCGGTGTCGACCACGCTGAGCCCTGGCTGCTGAAGGATCCGTACTGCTCCACCGGACCCGACAAGGATCATCGCGCGTACGTACGCGCTGATCGGACCCCGGGCAACGTCGCCGCCATGGGTGCCGGTGTTCACCACTCCGGCGAGGAGTTGCCCGCCCGCGCCGCCCAGGGTCGGCGGCACCAGACGACGTCCGGGAAACCACTCCTCCAGGCCCTCGTAGAAGTCGCGCACCTTCGTGCCGGCCCCCACCATCAGCCACTGCTCGGCTCCCGAGGGGTCGGACAGGACGGCCGGCTGGAGGTCGGTCAGCCAACCACTGACCGCTCCGTGCGAACCACCCGGCCCTCGCAGTACGCAGGTGCAGAGAACGCCCACGCCGACCCCATCGCATGGATCGGAATACCGGCGGTCTCCGCATCACGCACAGCCCGGCACAGCGCACCCAGACTTTCCGGATACACGAACGATTCAATAGGCAGCGCGTTCCTGCCCGAGAAATCGCGAAACGTATCCACCGGCCCCCCTCGACATCGGCGATCAGCCTCACCTCACCCGACAAGGAGGAAGGCCTGGTGTCCCCTCCGACCAGCTCTCCGCCGGGCGGCGCGATCGTACCGGTGTCCTCATGCCCGGGACAGATCCCTGACATCGAGTTGGACAACGCATTACCCGGTCCGTGACCCGCTGCGCCAGCGTTCATCCCCGGCAGGGTTGTCCCTGCAGATCAGCGACCCCGGTGGCCGATTGGTGCCGCACCTGGGGCAATACTCCTCCGCCGCCATCGCGCAATGGATCAGCCGGCATGCCTTGTGCGGCCCACGTCGCCGCGGAGGGCCGCATCCCGGCGCGGAGCGCACACCCTCACGTGGAGGGATGAGAACACCTGAGGGAAGGCTCTCCGCCGTTGTGGGCCTGGCAGTGAGCGCGGTCGTGTCGCCGGAACCGGGTGACCGCCGTACCAAGCATGAGCATCACCAGACCGAGGGCGGCCAGTGACACCAG